>CALFMN010000223.1 GCA_937879875.1 uncultured Chloroflexota bacterium
ACCTGCGCCTTCATCGCGTTTCATCAAGCTGGCCTAGTGGGATAGGTTCTTAGCCAAAGACCTGACACTAACTGGCACACATATCGGTTGGAGGTGAAGGACAACTCGATCAAGATGCTGTACGATAGCTCGGTCTTGGCCAACTCTGTCGATAATCGCTTTCTGGGTTCTGGAAAAGCCGGTCTGCTCAGCGGTCGGATGCAGGTAATCGTTAAGAGCTTCAGGATCGTGGCTCTGTGACACTCCGTGCACTTTGATGGGCATTTTCCGACCAGACCAGGTTCCAGCTCATAGACCGAGCGCTTGGTGCACCTCAGCGGTGCTTAGCCCTTCGCCGCGCGCGATCTCGGCCCGAGCTTCTTCGGCGCCGGAGCGCTCCTCGTCAGTCTCGGGTTCGTCGTCCGGCGGCGCCGAGTACAGCGACCGGGCAAGTTGGCTGCGAAGCGGTGCCAGCCGCAGCGCTGCCTCGTCCACGGCGCCGTCCGGCAACTCGTCGATTAGCCGATGCAGCTCTGCTTTTGTGACCATCGGAGGCTCCTGTCAGCCGCTGGCGACTGCCGGCCGTCTGCAGCCATTATCCACCGCGAGCGCCGGAACACGTGGGCGCGCTCCGAATCGGCATTCTGACCCGCAGGATTCACGCGTGCGAGCGAAACGAGGCCGGGCATCGCGCCCGGCCTCTCGATACGGCGTGCTCAGTGCACCATCTCTTTGAGGCTGCGCAGGTGGCGGTGGACGATCGTCATCGGGCCATCTTCCGTGAGGGCGAGGTGCGGCGCGGCCTTCCAGAAGAGCGGCAGGTAGGCGTCCCAGTTGTCCAGAATCTGGCGGGCGCGCTTGCTGCCGGTCAGCTCGTGGTGACGGCGGATCAGCGTCTCCATCATCTCGATGTCGGCCGCGCCCGTCACCTGCGCCAGGCCCACCAGCTCGGGGTTGATCCTCTTCGGAAACTCGCGGCTCTCGTCCAGCACATAGGCCACGCCGTTCGACATGCCGGCGCCGAAGTTGCGCCCCGTCTCGCCCAGAATCACGACCACGCCCTCGGTCATATACTCGCAGCCGTGGTCGCCCACGCCTTCCACCACGGCGAGGGCGCCGCTGTTGCGCACCGCAAAGCGCTCGCCCGCGCGGCCCGCCACGAACAGCTTGCCGCCCGTGGCGCCGTACAGCACTGTGTTGCCGACGATCGTGTTCTCGTGGCTGGCGAAGCTCGACTCGGCCGGCGGCCGCACCACGACCTCGCCGCCACCCATGCCCTTGGCCACGTAGTCGTTCGCCTCGCCGGTGAGCACGAGTTGCATGCCCTTGTAGGTGAAAGCGCCGAAGCTCTGCCCGGCGCTGCCCGTGAAGCGCAGCTCGATGTTGCCCGGCGGCAGGCCGTCGTCGCCGTGCCGGTAGGCGATCTCGCCAGCGACGCGGGCGCCGACCGTGCGATTGCGGTTGGTGATCGCGTACGACAGCCGCACCGGCCGCGGGAACTCGATCGCGTCGCCCAGGTCGGCGAGGATCTGGTTGTCGAGCGGCCGGTCGCCGGGCTCCGTGTTGCGCTCGTGCTCGCGCTTGTGCGGGCGTTTGCCCTCCGGGTCCACCTGCTTGAGCACCCGCGCAAGGCTCACCAGATGTACGCGCGGATCCTCACCGGCCCGCACCTGCCGCAGTAGATCGGTGCGGCCGACGATCTCGTCGACCGCGCGGAAGCCGAGACCTGCTAGCGTCTCGCGCACGTCCTGCGCGAGATGCATGAAGAAGCTGACCACCATCTCCGGCGTGCCGATGAACTTCGCCCGCAGATCCTCGCGCTGCGTCGCCACGCCCACCGGGCAGGTGTTGAGATGGCACTGCCGCGCCATCTTGCAGCCCACGGAGACGACAGCTGCTGTGCCGAAACCGAACTCCTCGGCGCCCAGCATTGCCGCCACGATCACGTCGCGCGCCGTCTTCATGCCGCCGTCCGCGCGCACCCGCACGCGGCCACGCAGGTCGTTCATCACCAGCACCTGCTGCGTTTCAGACAGGCCCAGCTCGAACGGGGCGCCGGCGTTCTTGATCGATGACAGCGGCGAGGCGCCCGTGCCGCCGTCATGACCGGAGATGTGGATCGTATCGGCGTAGCCCTTCGCCACGCCGGCGGCGATCGTGCCCACGCCCTCCTCGGCCACCAGCTTCACGGCGACGCGGGCGCGTGGGTTGACCATCTTCAGGTCGTAGATTAGCTGCTTCAGGTCTTCGATGCTGTAGATGTCGTGGTGCGGCGGCGGCGAGATCAGCGGCGTGCCCGGCAGCGTGTGCCGCAGCGCCGCGATCATCGCCGAAACCTTGAACGCCGGCAACTGGCCGCCTTCGCCGGGTTTGCTGCCCTGCGCCATCTTGATCTCGAACTCTTCGGCCGAAGCGAGATAGACCGGCGTCACACCGAAACGCGCCGAGGCCACCTGCTTGATCTTGCTGTTCGCCGTGTCGCCATTGGGCAGCAGTTTGCGCCGCTCGCTGTTCTCGCCGCCCTCGCCCGTGTTGCTTTTGGCGCCGAGCCGGTTCATGCCGATCGCGATCGTGCCGTGCGCCTCCGGCGAGAGGGCGCCCAAAGACATCGCAGTGGCGACGAAGCGCTTCGCGATCGTCTCGGCCGGCTCGACCTCTTCGAGCGGCACCGGGTCGCCCGGCACGAACTCCAGCAGATCGCGCAGCGTCGCCGGATGGCGGCTGTTCACCAGCTCGGCGTAGGCCTTGTGCTCCGCGAAGTCGCCGCCCTGCACCGCCTTGTGCAACTGCCGCCAGACGTCCGGATTGAAGCTGTGATACTCGCCGTCGCGGCGATAGCGGTAGTATGCTCCGGCGTCGAGCGCCGGCGCCTTGCCGTTGCCGAAGGCGGCGCAGTGCCGTTGCAGCGTCTCCTCGGCGAGCTGGCGGATGCCGACGCCGCCGATGCGCGATTCGAGGCCGGCGAAGCAGGCGTCGAGCGTTGCCTGGTCCAGGCCGATCGCCTCGAAGATCTGCGCGGCGTGATAGCCGCTGATCGTGGAGATGCCCATCTTCGAGATGATCTTGAGCAGTCCCGCGTCGATCGCCTTTTCGAAGTTCTCCGCCGCCTTCTCTGCCGCGGTGCCCTTGAGCGCGTCTTTGGCCGAGGCGTTGCCCTCTTCGACCAGCGCCCGCAGCGTGGCGAAGGCGAGATACGGGTTGACGGCGCTGGCGCCGAAGCCGATCAGCAGCGCGATCTGATGCACGTCGCGCGCCTCGCCCGTCTCGGCGATGATGCTGGCCTTCATGCGCTTGCCGCTGCGGATCAGGTGATGGTGCACCGCGCCCACCGCCAGCAGCATCGGGATCGGCGCCTTCGTGGCGGAGATGCCGCGGTCGCTGAGCACCAAAATCGTGGCGCCGTCCTCGACCGCCATCTCAGCCTGAGCGCAAAGCTTGTCCAGCGCGGTCGCCATGCCCTCCGCGCCCTCCGCGGCGTCGAAGGTGCAGGGGATCGTGATCGCGTGAAACGCCGGCTCGGCGATGCGGCGCAGCGCGTCGATCTCCTCGTCGATCATCAGCGGGCTGGCAAGATGCATCAGCCGGGCGTGCTGCTCCGTCTCCTCAAGCAGGCTGCGCCGCCGGCCCAGGTAGCTGTCGAGCGACATCACCAACTCTTCGCGGATCGGGTCGATCGGCGGGTTGGTGACCTGCGCGAACTTCTGCTTAAAGTACGAGTAGGTGAGCCGCGGGCGCGAGGCGAAGACGGCCAGCGCCGTGTCGTCGCCCATCGAGCCGACCGGCTCCTTGCCCTCTGCCGCCATCGGCTTGAGCACGAACTCCAGCTCTTCGGACGTGTAGCCGAAGACGGCCTGCGCCCGCTGCAGATCGAGCGGATCGGCGGGCAGATCGCTGGGTGAGCGCGTCTCCAGCCAGGAGTCGAGGTGCAGCAACTGGCGCTTGACCCATGTGCCGTACGGCTGCTGCGCCGCGATCGCGTTCTTGATGTCGTCGTTGTAGAGCAGCTCGCCCTTCGCCGTGTCGACGCCGATCAGGTGGCCGGGGCCGAGCCGGCCCTTCTCCACCACGTCGGCCGGGTCGAGGTCGACCATGCCCGCCTCGGAACCCATCACGATCATGCCGTCGCGGGTGAGCTGATAGCGCGCCGGGCGCAGGCCGTTGCGGTCGAGCGTGGCGCCGACGAAGACGCCGTCGGTGAAGGCCATGCTCGCCGGGCCGTCCCAGGGCTCGCTCAGGCAGGCGTGGTACTCGTAGAACGCCCGCCGCTCTTTGGGCATGTTGGGCATGTTCTCCCACGCCTCGGGGATCAGCATCATGAAGGCGTGGCGGATGTCGCGGCCGGAGAGCACGACCGTCTCCAGCACGTTGTCCAGGTCCGACGAGTCGGAGCCGCCGGGCTGGATCAGCGGCTCGATCTCGCGCACAGCGCTGCCCCAGACTTCTGACTGCAGCTCGGCCTCGCGCGCCCGCGTCCAGTTCTGGTTGCCGGCGCGTGTGTTGATCTCGCCGTTGTGCGCCAGCATGCGGAACGGTTGCGCCAGGTACCAGTTCGGGAAGGTGTTGGTGCTGTAGCGCTGATGGAAGACGGCCAGCGCCGTCTCGTAGCTCGGTTCGCGCAGGTCGCGGTAGAAGGTCGGCAGCTGGTGCGCGACGAGCAGCCCCTTATAGACGAGGGTGCGGTTCGAGAGCGACGGCAGATAGAAGCCCTGGATGTGCTCCGCCAGCGCCAGCCGCTCCATCTCCTTGCGGGCGAGGAAGAGCCGGCGCGTGTAGTCGAGCGGCGCAAGCCCCGCCGGCCGGCCCACAAGAACCTGCTCGATCCAGGGCCGCTCGCGCGCCGCCATCTCGCCCAGCACCGAGGCATCGACCGGCACCGTGCGCCAGAGCAACACATGCAGCCCCTGACGGCGCAGCGCCGCGTCCGCGATCGCCCGCGCCCGTTCGCGCGCCGCCGGGTCGCCGTTGGGCAGGAAGACCATGCCGATGCCGAGATCGTCGTCCTCGCTCAGATGCACGCCTTTGCGTTCAAGCAGCGGACGGAAGAGCCTGTACGGAATCTGCGTCGTGATACCCGCGCCGTCGCCGGTGCGGCCGTCGGCGCTGATTGCGCCCCGATGCGTCAGATTCGTGACGCACTCGATCGCGGTGGCGAGAATGCGGTGGCTGCGCGCCCCCGAGCTGTCGGCGACAAACCCGACGCCGCAGGCATCATGCTCGTGGTTCGGGTTGTAGAGCGACCCGGTCATATCGAGCGCCTGAGCGTCGAAGCTCGCCGGCAGGGCAAAGAGGGAGCGTTCAGTCATCGGCCCGCGCCTCTCATCGTTGCAATATGGCCGCTGCGCGGCCATCTGAAGTACGAATGCCGCGGGTGCCCTCTCGTCTCCGGTGCTTCCTGCCCTGCTGCGACGAGCGGCGCCTGCGTGTAGCCAGCGAATGCCGTGTAGACCGCCGTGGGGATGATCCGCGTACGCCCGGAGTTTGACTCTCGATCGTACCACGGATCCGAACTTCGTCAAGCCGACGAATCCGCGGCTTCGCCCGAGAGCATGTGTGAAATTATACACATTCAGACGCGGTGTGCCAGCCCGGCCACAAGGATCGCTGCGCCCGTGCTTGTCCGCGGATTCATCGCCCAGCAGGCACCTAACCCTGCTTTGCCTTCAGGCAAAGCTGTCCCTTCCCGACACAGGAAGGGTTGGGGTCGAGGACGCACATAGGGCTGGGTGGCCAGCCCGCCGCGCATCCCACAAGGACACCGCCGCCCCGCCGCCGTCGCACAGCGTATGGAACGCTACAGAAGTCCCTTCCCGGCTCGGGAAGGGACAGCTATCGCTTCAGCGATAGCAGGGTTAGGTGCCGCGGGACGCCGGCACGGCCGGGAACTCCCTCGACCACTTGCTCGAGCCCATCCTGCTTCCTTCGGCAAGGATTAGACAATCACCGGCGGCGAGCGCCCTTCCTATCGCATCTATAGACGGCTTCGATGAATACGCGGCACGACTGCGCTGTACAGTAATAGAACGATCGCGCGGGCGGGCGTGTCTCGCGCCGCGGATCGACGCGGGCCAGGAGGCGAACCGTGAAAGCAGTGGTGTTCGATCAGCATGGTGGCATCGAGGTGCTCAAGCTGCAAAACGTGGCGGAGCCGACGCCCGGTCCGAACGAAGTCCTGGTGCACGTACGCGCCAGCGCCTGCAACTTCAACGACATCTGGGCGCGCCGCGGCCTGCCCGGTATGAAGATCATCATGCCGCATATCTCTGGTTCCGACATCGCCGGCGAGATCGTGGCGCTGGGCAGCGAGGTCGAGGCGGGCGCGGGCAGCGGCGGCTTCAGCAACCTCAACCTCAAGGTCGGCGATGAAGTCGTCGTGCACTGCGGCATCTCCTGCCGCGTCTGCGACGCCTGCACCAACGGCCAGGAGTACTTTTGCAAGCAGTTCAAGATCTGGGGCTTTCAGACCGGGCCGAACGACGGCGGCCACGCCGAGTACGTCAAAGTCCCGGCGGTGAACGTGCTGCCCAAGCCGAAGCAGCTGAGCTGGGAAGAGGCGGCGTCGATGCCTCTCGTCCTGGTCACGGTCTGGCGCATGCTTGTCACCCGCGCCCGCATCCGCCCCGGCGACTTCGTGCTCGTGCTCGGTGCAGCGGGCGGCCTCGGCGTGATGGCCGTGCAGATCTGCAAGCTGTTCGGCGCTCACGCGATCGCCGTCGGCGCCAACGAGGAGAAGCTGGACCTGGCGAAGAGCCTGGGCGCCGACTTCTTCATCAACCGCAAGACGCAGGAGATCCCGGCCGAAGTCAAGAAGATTACCGGCGGCCGCGGCGTGGATATCGCCTTCGAGCACGTGGGCGAGGCCACCTGGCAACAAAGCATTATGTCGCTCAAGTGGGGCGGCACACTCGTCACTTGCGGCGCGACAACAGGCTTCATCGGCGCCACGGACATCCGCTATCTGTGGAACAAGCAGATGAACTTTTTGGGCTCGCATCTGGGCAGCAAGGCCGAGTTGCTGGACGCGATGCGCTTCGTCGAGACGGGCCAGATCAAGCCGGTGATCTCACACGTGCTGCCGCTGGCCGAGATCGGCCAGGCGCAGCAGATCATGGAGAACAGCGACGTGACCGGCAAGATCGTGCTGGTGCCATAGGCGCGCGATCGGGCCTGTCGTGAGCGATCGGCAGCCGGTACGCTGTGGCTGGCGGCCGCGCGGGGCACCTACCCCTGGTTTCGCCAGCGAAACCTGTCCCCTCCCGACACAGGAGGGGTGGGGCTGAGGAGTCCCGGTAGTCCTCAATCCAACCCTTCCCCCGTGGGGAAGGGAGATTTGGCGCCAGCCAAAGCGGGGTTAGGCGGGCCGCCTGCCGCTTTCGGAGATTCCTCATGTTCGACCGAGAGGCGCTCGACCGCATCCGCGCGGCAAATCAAAGCTGGGAGCAGGGCGCGCTGGCGAAGACGCTGAAGCGCGGTCCCGAGCGCGAGCAGGCCTTCGCCACCAGCTCCGGCCCGGTGCAGCGGCTGTACACGCCGCTCGATATCGCCGATCTCGACTACGCGCGCGACCTCAGTTTCCCCGGCGAGTTTCCCTTCACGCGCGGCGTGCAGACGACAATGTACCGCGGCCGCCTCTGGACGATGCGCCAGTACGCGGGCTTCGGCACGGCTGAAGAGTCGAACGAACGCTTCAAATATCTGCTGGCCGAGGGGCAGACCGGGCTCTCAGTGGCCTTCGACCTGCCCACGCAGCTCGGCTACGATTCCGATGACCCGCTGGCGCTGGGCGAAGTCGGCCAGGTCGGCGTGGCGATCGACTCGCTGCGCGACATGGAGACGCTGTTCGACGGCATCCCGCTGGACCGCGTCTCGACCTCGATGACGATCAACGCGCCGGCGCCGGTGCTGGTCGCGATGTACGCCGCCGTGGGCGAGAAGCAGGGCGTGCCGCTGGAGAAGCTCTCCGGCACGGTGCAAAACGACGTGCTCAAGGAGTACGTGGCGCGCGGCACGTATATCTACCCGCCACGGCCCTCGCTGCGTCTCGCCGCCGACCTGATCGCGTACTGCGCCCGCCAGATCCCGCAGTTCAACAGCATCTCGATCTCTGGCTACCACATCCGCGAGGCCGGCAGCACGGCGGTGCAGGAGATCGCCTTCACCTTCGCCAACGCGCTGGCGTATCTCGATGCGACGCTGGAACGCGGCGTCACGATCGACCAGGTCGGCCAGCGCATCTCCTGGATCTTCAACACGCATAACCACTTCTTCGAGGAGATCGCCAAGTACCGCGCCCTGCGCCGCATGTGGGCGCACATCACCCGCGACCGCTACGGCGCGACCGACCCGCGGGCGATGATGCTGCGCACGCACACGCAGACCGGCGGCTCGACCCTGCAGGCGCAGCAGCCGGAGAACAACATCGTGCGCGCCGCGATCCAGGCGCTGGCCGCGATGCTGGGCGGCGTGCAGTCGTTGGCGCTTTCGTGTTACGACGAGGCGCTGGCGCTGCCGACCGAGGAGGCGCAGCGCATCGCCCTGCGCACCCAGCAGATCATCGCGCACGAGACCGGCGCCACGGACACCGTCGATCCGCTGGCCGGATCGTACTTCGTTGAGGCGCTGACCAACGAGCTGGAGCGGCAGGCCTACGCACTGATGGACGAAGTCGCGCGGGCCGGCGGCGCGGTGAGCGCGATCGAGAGCGGCTGGATGCAGCAGGCGATCCAGAACGCGTCGTATGCCTACCAGCAGGACGTGGAGACGGGCAAGCAGGTCGTGGTCGGCGTGAACCGCTACCGCGCCGAGGACGAAGACCCGAAGCTGATCTTCCGCGTCGATCCGCGCCTGGCCGCGGCGCAGGCGAAGCGCCTTGCCGCCGCCCGCAGCGAGCGCGACGAACGCGCCGCCCAGGCCGCGCTCGCCAACCTGACCGACGCGGCGCGCGGCACCGCCGACCTCATGCCGCCGATCATGCAGGCGGTGAAAGCCTACGCCACGCTAGGCGAGATCTGCAGCGCCCTGCGCGCCGTCTTCGGCGACTACCAGCCGCCCACGGCGGTCTGACCTCAGTTCGAGCCGCCGGTCCCGTAACCGGTCGAAGCCAGGCAGTCACGAGACGCTACTCTTCCGACGAGTGGTGGCACTCACCGTCGTGCGCGGGGAAACCGGCGTCCGACGCGCCGAGACCTGCACTATGCCGAGGCACAACGGGTGGCGGCGCTGCTGCCGAACGGCACGTTCCTGCCCTTGTCACGGCTCGACCACGCACAGGCAACCGAATACGGCGACGTGCTCTCCCACCTTCGAGCGTTCCTCACCGGAGCAGAGCAGCCGGCCGGTTGTCCGCCACGGCCGGCCGCTCTGTATACGCCCCTCCCGTCCGCGGGTATAGTACGGTCCGGGCGGCTTACCGCACGGCTATTGCCTGTCCATGACCAACGGACCTGCGCCCCCCGGCGGTCGGTTCAGCCAGGCCGGCGCTGCCGCCGACTGCCGCAGGTCGTGGACCGCGATCGGCGGCAGCCCGAGGACGGCGCGAAAGCCGTTCTGGCTGGCGATGTCCTGCTGCAGCTCCTCGGCCGTCGTGGCATCAACGACCCGGACGCTGATGTCGAGCGACGGTCCGCCGAATTGGGCGCGCATTGCGTCCGTGTCATTGAGGGTTGCCTGCAGGATTGTCGCCTGCTCCGGCGTGCCCACCAGGTACAGGGTGGGAGTATGGCTCGCCAGCCAGCGGGCGTAGCTTTGCGGGTCGGTGAGCGCGCTCAGGTCGGGAATGGCCGGTGCCGCCGGGTTCTGGCGAGCGGGGCTCACCAGCGGCTGCGTCATATCAGTCACAACGATTTCCCGGAGGCCGTGCGCCGCGCGCTCTTCGTTCGCCAGATCGATCTGGCTCCGGATGAAGTCGGCCGATGCGCCGTCCGGGACGACGATGATTTGCGGCGGCGGCGCCTGCCACGGGCTGAGGTTGGCGCTCGCGGACAGCTGCGCCTCCAGATCCGCGGCGTCGCGCGCGGACCGCACCAACACCACGCTGGCGGTCCCCTGAGCGGGGCGCGGCATGGGGGCCGTGCTGGCCTGCAGTGCCGAGGCTGGGGGGGCTCTGTGGCTCTGGCTCTGGCTGTGCGCCTGCCAGGCGCCGATGCCGGCTCCGAGCGCCAGCGCGAGCGCCGCGCTGGCGGCCAGGAGGATGAACCTGCCCCTGCCGTGTTTGCCCGTCGTGGGGGTGGCGATTCCGTGCGTCATAGCTGGCTCCTCTCGCCGGCTGCTGCCGATGGACATAGCGTCGCCGCCGGCCGAAGGCCTGCCATCGAGGGGAGCGCACATTTTCCGCGGAGACGCGCGCAGGTGCCTCTGGAGGAAAACCGGTAGGTCAGGCTGTAGGGAGTTCCGCGAGGTGGCGGCCGAACGCGTAGGCCGTCGCCTCGGAGCGGTTGCGCACGCCGATCTTGCCGTAGAGATTGCCCACGTGACGCTCGACCGTGCCCTCCGCGATGTAGAGGGTCTCGGCGATCTCGCGGGTGCTCTTCCCCAGCGCGATGAGGCGCAGCACCTCCACCTCACGCTGCGTGAGCTGGTCCGGGTAGACGCGCGTCTCCTGCGGGTGCGGCGCGGGCGCCGTCAGCAGGTCTGTCGCGAGCTTCAGCGCGCCGGCAATAGCCTGCTCGAGCGCTGTCGTCTGTCCCTCCGACCACGCCGCCGCGAAGCTCTCATCGCCCAGCGCCACGCGCACCGCGTCCAGCGTCTCCTGGAGGAGCACCTGAAACGCTGGGGCCAGGGTGAGGCCGAGGGTCTCCCGCACCGCCGCTGCCGTGCCGCAGAGTCGCGCGGCCTCCGCGGGTCGCTGCAGGCTGCAGGCACGCGCCAGACCTTCCAGGGCCGGGACGGTGTAGTAGGCGCTTGCCAGCTCCCGGCTGAGGGCCAGACTCTCACCAAAGAGCGCGATTGCACGCGCATGCTCGCGCTCGCGCAGCGCCAGGTAGCCCAGACCGCTGAGCGCCCAGCTCGCCATGACCGCATCGCCGAGCCGCTGCGCCAGCAGGAGACCCTCGGTTAAGCGGGACTGGGCTGCCAGGGCATCACCCTCCGCGACATCCACGTGTCCCAGCAGGATCAGCGACTCCAGCAGGATCAGTTGGTTGTGCTGCGCCCGGAGGAGTGCCGCACTCTCCGCGAGCTGTGACCGTGCCGCTCGCGTGTCGCCCATCAGCCAGGCGGCGTTTCCCCCGGACAGGAGAGCGAAAGCGAGGCGTGCGGGATCGTTCCGCGCCCGCAGGAGCGCCACGGCCTCGGCGGCGGCCACCCGACAGGCGGCGGGATCGCCCTGCATCGTCCAGCCGAAAAACATGAGCGCCAACGCCGGATTCCGACCTCGGTCCTCAACCTCACGCGAGATCGCAATGCTTTCCTCGAACAGGGCGTGCGCCGCGCGACTATTGCCCAGACTGAGGTGCATGCTCGCGGCCGCGAAGAGGCCCCCGGCCCGCGCCGCCGTCCGTCTCTGCGCCTCGGGCAGCGCCAGCGCCGCTTCCGCCCACGCCCGCCCCTCGCTCCAGCTTCGGGCGTCGTACCAGAACGCGGTCAGCGCCCTGACGAAGCGCAGGGCCGTCTCGGCGGCGCCCCGCTCCAGCGCCCAGCGCAACGCGGCCCGCAGGTTATCCTGCTCGGCTGCGAGCTGCTGCAGCGCAGCCTGCGTCAGCACCGCGGCCTGGGTTGGCCGCCCGGCCTGCTGCGCGAGCGTGAAGAAGAACGCGAGATGCCGCTCGCGCAGGACGGGCTCCTCGCCGCCCGCGGCGAGTCGCTCTGCGGCGAACTCGCGGATGGTCTCCAGCATGGCGAAGCGTGGCTCGCCAGCGGCCCCTTGCTCGCGCCGCAGCAGGCTTTGCTCCACCAACGCGGAGATGCCGTCGAGCACTGCTCCATCGCCCTCGGGGTTGCACACCGCCTCCGCGGCAGCGAGGGCGAATCCGCCGGCGAACACGGCCAGGCGCGTAAAGAGCACCTGCTCACCGGGGGCGAGGAGGTCATAACTCCAGGCGATCGTGTCGCGCAGCGTCTGCTGGCGCTGCGGTTGGTCGCGAGCGCCGCCGGTCAGCACGGTCAAGCGCCGGCCCAGCCGCGCGAGCAACGCCGACGGCGAAAGCAGCCGCATGCGGGCCGCGGCCAGCTCAAGCGCCAGCGGCAGGCCATCCAGGCGGACACAGATCTCCGCCACAGTCGCGGCGTTCGCCGCGGTGAGGGTAAAGTCTTGCTGCACCGCCGCCGCACGCTGGCAGAACAGCGCGACTGCGGCATTCTGTGCCAGAGCCTCGACCGTGAGCGACAATCCCGATTCGGGCAGGGCCAGCGGCGGCACGGGAAACACCTGCTCGCCGGAGAGATGCAGCGCCGTCCGGCTCGTGACGACGACCCTCAGTTCATCGCAGCCCTGGAGCAGCTCCGTCACCAACGGCGCGGCGATGAGCACCTGCTCGAAGTTGTCGAGGAGCAGGAGGAGCCGCTTGTCCTGCAGGTAGGTGATCAGGCTCTGCACAAGCGGACGGTGGGCGACTCCCGGCACCTCAAGCGCTTGGGCGATGGCGCTGACAACGAGGTCCGGGTCGGTGAGCGCGGCCAGGGAGACGAAGACGACGCCGTCGGTGAAGGCGTCTTGCAGCGCGGCGGCGAGCGCGAGCGCCAGGCGCGTCTTGCCGGAACCGCCCGCGCCAGTGAGGGTGAGCAGCCCCACATCGTCCCGGAGCAGGAGCCGCCGCGCCGCCGCCAGCTCCGGCTCCCGCCCAAGGAGCGGCGTGCGGGGCCGGGGCACCGCAAAGCGCGGCGCGGACGCCGCCCGCAGCAGCGACACGTTGGCGAGTGGATCAGGCTGCCGCGACACCGTCACCGTGCACGCCCCGCGAGCGGCTCCGCCGCTGCACGCAGTATACGCCGCCGAAGATCCGACGCTTCGCTGTACCCATGTACCATCGCGGCTGTCCGGCGCACGCACCGGCAGTCTCGGTGATGTAATACGCATAAGAAAGACCTGGCCTGAATCTCGTCCATCTCAAACTGAACCTGCGGGCATGCCTATCAACCTAGCCGAGCAGGCCATCGAGTTTAAGGATCAGCATGGGACCAGCGGCTGGCTACAATTCACGGGCGACAGCGGCCTCTGCGAGGACCGACCGCTCCTGCTCACGCCGACCAGCGATGCGGCCCTGGTCCGCGACCACACGTGTTTCACGAACCATCTCCGTAAAGGTCCATCCGACGGGATTTGGGCGGCGCTGGCCGAACTGACCGAGACGGCGCGAGGCACGGACGACCTGATGCCGCCGATCAAGGCCGCGGTGAAGGCGTACGCCACGCTGGGCGAGATCTGCGGCGCCCTGCGCGGTGTCTTCGGCGACTACCAGCCACCGACGGCGGTGTGAGTCCGTGCGGCATGAGGGATAGGTGAGGGTCCGTCCCGACCTTGGACACCATCCTCAGTGTTGCAAGGCCGAGGCGCGCCTTTGCGTCTACGGAACTACGATATCCTGCTGGATATCCAGCCCGTTTGCCGTCAGCGGGTACGTTGCTCTCAGCGCCGACACCGATGCAAGGAGTCCTCGCACCGATTCCGATCCGCACCTCAGACCTATACTGGAAAGGCTGTAATGGCCGCTGTCGTGCGTCGTCGTAGCCTGGGCGAGGGCTTGGGTGCACCCGCAGGGCCGAGCGCTGGTGACAAGCGTGTCGTCCGGTGCTGGAGCGTCATGGACCAGAACATGACCGCTCAAGGTGCCTGCGACCAACACACAGTCAGGTAGGTCAGCTGGCACGCTTGAGGGCACTTGCCCAACGTCAAGATCCTCCCGTACGTCAGGGCCGGTCGGGAACACTCCCTTCGATACTCCAACCGCCCGCAGCCCAAAGGCAACCCAGTGCTCGCCGTCGCTGCACCGGCGCACGAGGAGGGGCAGTGTGTATTGCCCGCCACGGACCTGGCGACGCTCCGTCGGGCCGCCGGAAAAAATCACGGTCACGTAGATGGACGGTTCGTTCGCGTCCGCGATCCGGGTAACTGTGCCGTGGACCTGTCCCTCTACAGCAACGGTACAACTGCCAGCGGCCGGCGGTGATAGAGTGGAAGTCGCCGCACCGCGCGGCCCATGCGCCGAATCTGCCGCTGGTCTATTGGTACACCCCAACAACAAGACCGATGCAAGCAAGACGAAAAGAGGCGCACGCACCGCATTACCCGGCCGGCGGTGCAACCAACAGGCCAAGGGTCGCCTGTCGTTGCCACGATCGGCGCCGTGCCGATAGCCGCCAGGCGAGCCACCCCACGCCCGTGACGAACAGAGCGATGCGTCCTGGCTGCCAATACCAGATCAGCGGCGTCGTCTGCCTCGTCAGCCAGAGGTCCGCACCGGCCAGCAGTACTACGATCATCGATGTTGCGATGGATGCGCGATCCACCTTCTGGGGGAAGGCAACACCGTAACAACCGCACTCCGTGGCGCGCCGTGTCACAACCAGGATCGTCTCAATGATGCCGAACACGGCAAACAGGAGCAGTATCACCAAGATAGCGGCAGGGGTGGCCACCCCGGTTACGAGCCAGCCTGCCAAGGCCACCTCAGCCCGAGGAAATACGCGGCTGATCGCCGGGATGCTCCTCCGTGGAAGTATGCCATGACGGTGCAGTGTCATGGCGAAGCGCTCGGGCTGGTCCGCCTTCGCCAAGCCCGACACCGCGAGCACGGCCGCAAAATAGCACTCCAAAGCGAATGCGGTCAGGCTCACCTCGCACCTTCCTCAGGAGAATACGCGAGTGGCGCGCACCGAGCCGTCCTTGAGCAGTTCGCCAATGATCTGGATAACGTTTCCCTGGGCCAGCTTCAGTTGACCTGGTGCGTACAGCCGCTCACCGGTACTGGACGCGATGGCCGTTTGGCGGTCGATTTTGACGGAGAGTGGCCCGTGGAAGCGGTCGCGCTGGATGAGTTGCAAGGCGTCAGTGCCCTCGTGAAGATTGGAGACTGGCCCGATGAGGTTGACGATGTTTACCCACATCCGCTCGACATCGAAGTAGCCTCCCGCTCGCCGGGTACCCCGCGCGTCGACGCGGTCGCCAGCCTCCACAGTTGCATGACGATTCCAGCCCCCCTTCCAAATCTGGCTGCTAGCAGAAAGCTGGAGAATATAATTTCCATCGACGCTGTGCAGTTGAAGTTGGTTCGGCCGGACCCCGGTGACCGATCCGCCAACATAGTTCTCAACTTATGGGGCAGGTTGGCCGGTCGCTTGAGCACCCGCGTTTCCATGCACCGAAGCGAGTGCTCGTGCCGCTGGTATGAAAGCCACGAGCCCGGCACCGACCTTGAGGAACGCTCGCCGAGAAACGGCTACCATCGTGCCCACTCTCCTAATTGTCTTCCCGGAGGCTTGGTGTTTGGCCGTTCTCTGTTACTTCGGACAGCCCGGCCTATGCATCGATGGGAATTCTACCATCATCGAGGCTCCCATCGAGCGCGATGAAGTATCCAACGGTAAGGTCCAGCAGCGGAGTCGTATAATTGGGATCGGTGTAGGGACTGCCGAAACAATTGGAGGTCTGGCTGCATCCCTCCTGCGACGCACACGGACATGCATCTTCGACGGATCCGAGAATCAATCTTCCGTTGCAATCATTGTAGATCTGAAACTGCGTATGGCACGCCTCTTGGACATGTATACACGAATCGTCCGAGTAGACCCCGTGACCGGGCTCGGCTGCGTGGTGTCCACCGAAATCCAGATCGCCGGCCGCGAGATATACTGCGACCGTCCACTCGGCGGGAGGGCGAACTACAATGGAGATAGTTCTTCCTATCGCGCATCGACGGCGGTCCGTGGCTGGTGCGATGGCGACTGACCGCGTGCGGTCTGCGCGCGCGTCGTGGCAGGCTCGCGGTCTAGGCGTGGTCGCCGCGGTGTTGGCAGGTGGTGCCGCGGCACTGACCCCGGCGGTGCGCGTGATGGGTGCGGTCGCCCTGGCGCAGCCGCTGCCCATCCCCGGAAGCGTGGCGCTCCCGCCCTATGGGAGTGCGGTCTTCAGCCCGCCGCGGGTCGGTCCGCTGCCGAGTCCGCAACTCGTCGTCACGAGCGTGGCGGATACACCGGTGACAGTCACCTACACCGCGGATGCATTGGGCACCCTGGCGGCGACCGCTGAGCCCGGACGCATCGTCCTGGTTGCCACGCCAGACGACCTCAACGCCCAGTGCGACGCCTCCGGACAGCAACCGCCGCACGTCAGTTGCACGGCCGTGCAACCGAATGGTCCCCCGCTCGCCCATCGCGTGAACATCGGCACCCTGCCGCTGGATACGCCACCAGCGGTCGCCGTGCGTGCGGGCTGGAACCTGCTGGCCGGTCCACCGGAGACCACACTGGCCGGGGCCGTCAGCCCACTCTACACGCTGGACCCCGGCGCGACCGCCTACCGCACCGTGCCGGCCGGTGTGCCGCTGACAGCCGGAGTCGGATATTGGGCGTACTTCTCGCAGACCATGACCACCCCGCTGGCGCTAGGGCCAAGCGCGGGAACGAGACCCCTGGCGCTTGCTCGCGGTCAATACACCCTGGTTGGCAACCCCTTTCCAACCGCGGCGCTGATTAGCGGCACCCTTGACCGCGCCGTGGTCTATGACCCGGCGACGGGTTATCAGGACGCGCCGCGCACCAGTGATGTGCGCCAGGCGGTCATCCTGAAGCCCGGGCAGGGGGTCTGGCTGTACGCGACCGCTGCCCCAGTCGTCATCAGCCCTGAGATGCTCGTGCAGTAGCGCGACCCCGTAGGCCAGGTGCCGCTCTGCGGCGGGTCCCGCTCCGCAGACGGTCGCAAGGGTCGTAACCAAGCGTCTCAACCGAGCGGGTCGCGACGCCACGCCCAGACCAACCAGCATGCCCTGACCCATCATCACTCCCGTCTCACAACCCGCCTCCGCACGATCCACGCGTGGAGTTCTGAGACAGATTCCGCATGCCTCACAACCGAGGGTTATCTTTCTGCGGATGCGAGGATTATCGTGCATGTCGAGCCAGCGCCGGCGCCTGCCGTCCCTCGCCCGCACCGCCCTGACCGAGCTGACCGAAGCTGCGCAAGGCACCACCGACCTGATGCCGCCGATCATACAGGCGCTGAAGGCGTACGCCACGCTGGGCGAGATCTGCGGCGCCCTGCGCACCGTCTTCGGCGACGACCAGCCGCCCACCGCGGTCTGCTTCCGACTCGAACCGCCCGTCTCGTGGCACGTCGATCCAGGACCGTATTGCGACCTTGATCGGCCGACTGGTTGTGATGCTGCCCGTCGTTCAAGGGTTTTTGGCGGTAGCCGTCGCTCGGGCAAGTGCAGACGCGACGGCCTGTGAGGCACGACTCTCGACGGAAAGGCTCCCGCGCCAGGCCGCCGTGGCGTAGCCTCACTCCTGAAAGGGAGTTCGGCGGAAACCCGACAGCGGCTTGCCGCTGCTGACAGGAGGATGTCAGTAGCGCTCCCGTAACCTCAAAGCCGAACCGGCGCGGAGCCGGCCGCAGCAGGCATTGCGAGGAATGGCATGTCCACCGAACAGAACAAGGCGCTGTACCGCCGCTTCATCGAGGAGGGCTTCAACGAAGGCAAGCTGACGACGGTCGATGAGCTGCTGGCCCCCACGTATATCTATCAAGATGCGCTGCCCGGCACCCCAGCCGGTCCTGACGGGATCAAAGGCGTGATCACGCTCTTCCGTGGCGCCTTCCCCGATTTGCAGATCACGATCGAGCAGCAGGTCGCGGAGGGCGACATGGTCAGCTCGCGCACCAGCATGCGCGGCACGCATCGTGGCGAGCTGTTCGGCGTAGCTGCCACCGGCCGCCCGGTGCTGATGACCGGCATGACGATGGTCCGCTTCGTCGACGGCCGCATGGTGGAGGCCTGGGTGAAGAACGACGTAGTCGGCCTCTACCGGCAGCTCGGCCTCACCCCGCAGCCCGCCGAGACAACCCGCTGAACGCGGCCCTCCGGCGTGGTTAACCATCCGAAAGCCATTGAATGAACCCGATTTGTGAGCGGTCAATCATGTGCATCGTCCCCGGCGGCGCCGAGCGTCTGCGTGACCGCGCGACCGCTGCAGCACTCTGCTATGATCGAGCTGCCGCTGAAGGCGCGCGGTCGTCACGGACCAGCTTGCCGTTTGCGGCATAGTACCCCTGCCGGAGCGCAGCGCTCGCGCGGCCGGCCTGGAACGGAACCGGCTATGCGCCTCGTCAACGGCCGTCGCGTGACCGAGGTAGATGTCGGCTAACTCGCGGCCCTCGCCGCCCGCTACTCCGAAACAGTGCTCGACCTCGGCACAGGCGATGGCCGCTTCGTGCTGGCCACCGCAGCAGCCCGCCCCGATCTCCTCGTGATCGGTGTTGATGCCGACAGCGCCGCGCTGGCGGAGGCATCCCGGCGTGCCGCGCGCCCCGCCCGTCGTGGCGGTCTGCCGAACGCTCAATTTGTGGCCGCTGCCGCCGAGGCGCTCCCCGCGGAGCTTGACGGACTCGCCTCCGCACTGACGCTGCACTTTCCCTGGGGTTCGTTGCTGCGCGGTCTGCTTGGCGCCGAGCCGCAACTGTTGGCCGGCATTGCGCGGGTAACGCGACCCGGCGCCGCGGTCACGCTGCTGCTCTCGGTGACGGCGCGGGACCACATCGCCGGAACCGACGCCTTCGACGGCGACGCCGTCGCCGACCTCGCCCGCCAGTATGCGGCGTGGGGGCTCATGCTCACCGAGGGCCGGCCGGCCACGCCGGCCGATGTGGCCGCCAGCCACTCGACCTGGGCGAAGCGCCTCGGCGCCGGCGAGCGGCGCCCGGCGTGGCTGCTCTGCTTGCGAAGGATCGAAGCGCCCGCTCCCCTCCGTTAGCCGGCCCGAACTGTATCCGCCGGCTGACAGCGCGCGCGTACGCCTTTGGTTGTGTCCGCGCCCTCATGGCTATGACGCTGCGACAACTGCGCCGTGCGGCCATGCTGCCTTCGGGCCAGCGTTCCCGGCTGCGCAGCGGCTGTGTCGTTTCTGCGTCTGCTGGCGATGCCGGAGGCAGTTTGGGAGAATGGCCCCGCAACGCGTTGGCGTTAGGAGACGGTCCCTGGCCATGCTCGAACCCGCCAACCTTCCTGATGACCGCATCGTCGCATCCGTGCGCCAGCACTACGGCCTCCGCCTGACGACGCTTGCCTTCCTCCCACTGGGGCAAGATGCGCTGGCCTGGGCCTATCGCGCCGCAACAGCGGACGCAGCTGCCTACTTCCTCAAGCTCCGCCAGGGTGTCACGAACGAGGCGGGGCTGCGCGTCCCGCGCTACCTCGCGGACCACGGGGTGACACACGTCGTCGCGCCGATTCCTGCCCGTGCCCGGCGGCTGTGGGGCGACGTCGACGGGTTCACGCTCACGCTCTACCCGTTCATCGATGGCATCACCGGAGCGGAGCACGGCTTGCACGAGCGGCA
Source organism: uncultured Chloroflexota bacterium (assembly GCA_937879875.1). Lineage (GTDB taxonomy): Bacteria > Chloroflexota > Dehalococcoidia > CAUJGQ01 > CAUJGQ01 > CALFMN01. Next base: position 19,462 of record CALFMN010000223.1, read on the forward strand.
TTGGGTCAGGTACGGTGCGGCGCTCAGAGAGATTCACGACACGCCGCTTGCGCCTGAGCTTGCGCGGGACTTGCCCCGCGAAGCCTTCACGCTCACGTAGCTGTTCCAGCGCCAACGCCAGGCTCCGTGGACCGACGTCGTCAAGGCGCTGGAGACACGCAGCGCACTGCGGAGCTTTACGGATCCCAGCGAACGCGATCTGGCGGCGTTTTGGCGGGTTAAGCGAGCGGAAATTCAGGCACTCGTTGCCCGTTTCGAGACGCTTGGGCAGCAGCTTCGCGCTTCAAGCCCCCCGCTGGTGCTCTGTCACGCCGACATGCATCCGAACAACGTGCTCATCGACACCGACGACCAGCTCTGGATTGTGGATTGGGACGAGGTTCTGCTCGCGCCGAAAGAGTGCGATCTGATGATGGGCGTGGGCGGACTCGGGAGCTACCCTGCCGGCCCGCGCGAAGCAGCGTGGTTCCTGCAGGGCTACGGCAGCACGGCCATCGACCCGGTCGCCCTCGCCTACTATCGCCGTGCGCGCCCTTGCGGATATTGGCGCCAACGCGGAGCAGATGTTGCTGATGCCTGCGGTCGGTGAGGCAGCCAGGCGCAATGCCCTGCAGAGGCTGATGAAGCTGTTTGCGCCCGGAAACATCGTCTCCCTGGCGACCCAGATGGAACGCTTCGATAGGTGAGCGCTGGCTCACCGCCGCACCTGGTTTCCATCGCCTCGACCGTAGCTGTGCCAGAACTCGTCGCGCTGGTCTTCACACGTGAGGTTGTGAGGCATACTGAGAACGGCTCACAAACGAGGGTTCACTTTCGGCGGATGCGAGTAATGCGCCTCTGCGACGACCGGGCGTGTCCCTGTATTGCTGCCGGGCTGCGCCGGGCCGGGCAGCGCGCCCGTCAGTCCGCGCCGACGGTGACGCGCTCTTCGACATCGGCCCCGGCTGACCCGGGCCGTGGCGGCCAAACCCAGAGATAGCGGGCAACCTCTGGCCCGATCGCGACCTGACTGCCCTCCAGATCGACGGTCAGCGGCCCGCCGAGCAAGCCGCGCTCGCGCACGCGCAGGCGCGCGCCCGGGCGGAAGCCGTGTGTTTCGTAGAACGACATCAACGCGTGATTGTCTTCTGCCAGCTCGGAGATGCGCCGCAGCCGGACTTCAGAGCCCGCCGCCACGCTGTCCAGCGAAACCAGCGGCGTGCGGCGCTCTTCGTCCGTCAGCGGCCGGATCGGGTTGCCGTGCGGACAGGTCGCCGGATGGCCCAGCGAGGCGGCGATCCGCTCTTCCACCAGCGGTGAGACGGCGTGCTCCAGCCGGTGCGCCTCTTCGTGCGCCGTCGCCCAGTCAAGGCCGAGGCCGTCCGTCAGCCAGCGTTCGATCAGCCGGTGACGGCTCAGCAAGGTGTCGGCGATTTCGCGTCCCTGCGCCGTCAGCTCCACCGAACGCCGTGGTTCGATCCGTACCAGGCCATCGCGTTCGAGCCGGCGCGCGGCCTCGCCCATCGTCGGCGCGCTGACGCCGCAGAAGGCCGCCAGCCGCGCCAGCGTGGGCTGTTCGCCCTCGTCGGTGAGGGTGCAGATGGCGATCAGATAGTTCTCGCTGGTCATCGTGGTCATGGGCAGGCGGCAGCTCCGGTCCAGGAAGCGTGAAGGCGGCGCGGCGCCGGCGACTCGGCGGCCCTGCGCGAACCATGACGTGCTTCACCAAGTATAGCAGCGTGGATGAGGCCCGCGGACGCGCCGCCTCAGAACAGGCGCCCGTCGAAGCCCCAGGTCGTGCCAGCCGCGGTGAACAGGATCACGACTTCGCTGAGGATCATCATCAGGTTCTGGCCTTGCTCGCCCTGGTCCGTGAAACCCGCGAGCAAGAGGTAGTTCGCGTTCAGGAAGAGTCCGACGATCGCGCCTACCGGCGTGAGCAGGCCGAGTGTGAGGCTGACGCCGACCGAAAACTCACCCATCACCACCAGCCACGAGGTGACGACCCGGCGCCGCGGACTGCTGAGCGAGGTACGGCGGATCACGCCGGCGAACGCGGGCAGCGGATGCTTCGCCGTCAGCGAATCGACCCAGTTCATTGCCGAGCCGCGCAGGAAGTTCGGCAAGTCCTTATGCCGCACGCTCTCCAGCCACCACAGCCCCACGCCGATGCGGAGGATGGCGAGCCAGTCGCGGAGCGTCAGCCAGCCGAGCGCGTCGTTCACGCCGGGAGTATACGCGCGGCTGAGGGCCGCGGGCCAGCGCCGCCACCGCGCGTATGATGATCGGAGGCTGACCACGCCACGGGGAGAGCGACCATGCTGCGAACGCGCCTCTGCGATCTGCTGAACATCGAGATTCCGATTTTGAATGCGCCGATGGGCGGCGGGGCGGCGAACGGCGAACTCGCGGCGGCCGTATCGGCGGCGGGCGGACTCGGCCTGATCGGCGGCATGGCTTTGGGCCGCGACTGGCTGCGGTCGCAGATTCGGCTTGTGCGGGAACGCACCGAACGGCCCTTCGGCGTCGGCTTCATCAGCCACTGGCTGCCCGACTTTCCCGGCCTGTACGAGGTCGCGCTTGAGGAACGCGCGCCGGTGATCGCGCATTCCTTCGCCGACCCGGCGCCGTACATGGAACAGGCACGAGCGATCGGCGCGACGGTCATCTGCCAGGTGCGCGGGGTGGAAGAGGCCCGCCAGGCGGCGCGTGCCGGCGTTGACCTGATCGTCGCCCAGGGCGGCGAAGCGGGCGGCCACACCGGCACGCTCGCCACCTTGCCGCTGGTGCCGCAGATCGTGGACGCCGTTGCGCCGCTGCCGGTGATCGCGGCCGGCGGCATCGCGGACGGCCGCGGCCTGGCGGCCGCGCTTTTGCTCGGCGCTGAGGGCATCTGGCTCGGCACGGCGCTGCTCGCGGCGGCAGAGTCCGGCGTCTCACCGAATCGCCGGCGGCGCGTGCTGGCGGCGGAGTCCGCCGATACCGTCTACACGTCCGTGTTTGACATCGCGGACGGCCGCGCATGGCCGGCGGGTGTAGCCGGGCGCGTGGTGCGCAACCGCTTCAGCGAGCGCTGGCACGGCCACGAGGAGGATCTGCGCGAGCATCGGCAGGAGGCGCAGCAGGCACTCGTCGCCGCCTGGCAGGCCGACGACCCGGAGGTTGCCGCCGTCTGGGCCGGAGAAGCCGCCGGCCTCGTGCACCGCGTCGAGCCGGCGGGCGAGATCGTGCGCCGCATCGCCAGCCAGGCCGAGCAGGTGCTGCGCGAGCGGGTGAGCGCCGTGCTTGGCGTCACCGTCTAACCTGGCAGCCCGGCCCCCATCCTCTCGTCTCTCCTTCCCCCTATTATTGGGGGAACCTGCATCGCAGATGTCACGCAGCCGAGGGATAGGGGGCCAGCCGGCCGCGCAGCAATGCCATCGGGATCGTCCAGCCCCACTCGGTGCCCGTGCGCAGGCTGAATGCCTCGCTCGCGGTGGGCGGCGCCGTGGCGAAGACGGCCTTGATCGCCGCCACGCGCTCGGGCGCCGTGCGGCTGCGTCCGACCCAGGCATCGCCGTCCAGCGGGATCGTGCCTTCCAGCAGCGTCTCGCAGGCGAAGCCCGCGGCGTCGAACAGTCGCGCCCACTCGGAAATGCGGCAGTTGCGCACGTGCGACGGGTCGCGCAACAGCTCGACGGCGTTGAAGAACGTATCGAGGAAGGGCGTTTCCGGCGCGATCGTGTCCACCAGCAGCAAGCGCCCGCCCGGCCGCAGCACCCGCGCCGCCTCGCGGAGCGCCCGCTGCGGATCGCCGAAGTGGTGGGCGCTATAGCGGCTGGTCACGACGTCGAAGCTGGCGTCCGCGAAGGGCAGTGCCAGCACGTCGGCCCGACGGAACTCGACGTTGGTCAGACCACGTTGCGCTGCCAGGCCCGCCGCGACTTCCAGCATCTCCGGCGTCACATCCACCGCGACGACCTCGGCCGCGCGCGGCGCCGCGGCCAGCGCGGTGTGGCCGGCGCCGCAGCCGAGATCGAGCACGCGCTCGCTGCCGGCCAGCTCGGCCGCCTCGATCAACTCCGCCAGGTCCGGACCCGAAGCATGCACCGCGCTGACGGCATACGCGGCGGCGATGGCGCCGAACTGCTCGCGCACGCTTTCGACCGAGCGATCCGAACCGGCGTTCATGATTTCCCTCCTCGGGGCGGTACCGATAGTATCGGCGCCGCGCCGGCGACACGTCTAAGATATGAATCGCATCGCTCGCATAGTCATGAGGCATGAGATGGAGTTGCACCAGCTGCGCTATCTGCGGGCCGTGGTGCGCGCCGGCGGCGTCACGCGCGCGGCCGAGGCCGAACATGTTGCTCAGCCGTCGATCAGCAAGCAGATCCGCGTGTTGGAGCGCGAGTTAGGCACGCCGCTTTTCCACCGCGTGGGCCGCGGCGTGCTCCCGACCGACGCCGGCCTGCTGCTGGCCGAATGCGCCGAACGCATGCTGGACGACCTCGCCGCGACGACGAGCGCGATCGCCGGCCTGCGCTCCACCGTCAGCGGTTCGCTGCGCGTCTGCGCGACCGAGACCGTGACCGACAACATTCTGCCGCCGGCCATCGCCTCGCTGCGCCATACGAGCCCTCAGGCGCGAATCAGCGTGGAGATGCTCGGCACGGACGACGCGCTGCGCCGCATCCTGGCCGACGAGGCCGATCTGGCGATCGTGGTGCTGCCGCTGGCCGACTCGCGCCTGGCGATCCACCATCTGTTCGACGAGGAGATTGTGCTCGCGCTGCCTGTCGGCCACGGGCAGGCCGCGAAGCCGGCGATTGCGCTTGGCGAGGCGCTGTCGGAGCCCTCGCTGCTGCTTTCAATGCCGGGGCATGGCCTGCGCGCCCAACTCGAGCATGAGGCGCAGGCGCTGGGCCTGCGGCTGGAGAGCGCTGTCGAAATGCGCAGCCAGCATGCGCTGCTGCAGCTCGTAGCACGGGGCGCCGGCGTCTGCTTCGCGCCTGTCACCAGCACGCTGGAGTTTCGCGCCCTGCTGAGTGTTCGCCTGTTGACGCCAAAGTTGCAGCGCAGCATCGGCTGGGCGACGCGACGCGGCCGTCACCTTTCGCCGCTCGCCGTCGCCTTCATCGAGCATGTGCGGCGGACCGCCGGCAGCGCCTCGATCCGCCTGCCCAGCGCCTGAGGCGTCCGCACGGGCGTGGCGCCGCGGCCGATTCGGCAGTGCCGGCGCGGATACAGATCGTCCAGTTCAGCGTACCGACGCGGGCGCGCTTTCCGCGTGCAATTCGCGCAGCATCGCCCTCGTCCGCTCCTCTTCCTCCGGCGTGTGCGTGGGCAAGGAGAGCGAGACGCGGGTGCAGATGCCGCTGAAGCGCTCTTTAATCCGCTGCACGATCTGGTCGTACGTGCCGGCCACGACGAAGTGTTCCAGCACATCGTCGGGCACGGCGCCGGGCATGGCCTCCCACTGGCCCTTCAGCGACAGCTCGTGCAGCCGCGGCCCGATCTCGCTCCAGCCGTGCGCCTCGAAGACGCCGTGATAGGTGCGCGTCGAGCCGTAGAACGAGACGCGCGTGCGCGCCGCCTCGCGGCTCTTTTCGACGTCCGCCTGCGTCTCGCCCGTAACGATGAAGCCGCCGCCGGAGACTTCGAGCGTCTTTGCATCGCGCCCGGCCCGCCCGGCGCCGATCTTCAGCTCGGGCAGAATCACGTCCTGGATGTACTTCGCCGTGCAAAAGCCGTGCATGCGCACGCCGTCGCACAGCTCGCCGGCCAGCCGCGCCATATACGGCCCGACCGCCGAGACCATGATCTTCGGCGCTCCCGAGGGCAGCGGGCCCGGGTTGAATTCAGGCGTCATCAGCGTGTGCGTGTAGTATTTGCCGCGGAAATCGAGCTTTTCGCCCGTCTGCCAGGTGTGCCAGATCGCGCGCAGGGCGCTCACATACTCGCGCATGCGCGGCTGGGCCGGCCCTACCCACGGCGCGCTGTAGCGCCGCTCGTTGTGGCCCTTCACCTGCGTGCCGAGCCCGAGAATGAAGCGGCCGTTCGAGGCGCGCTGGATGTCCCAGCTCATCAGCGCGGTGATCATCGGGCTGCGCGGAAAGGCGATCGCGACCGATGTGCCAAGCGAGACGCGCTCGGTCGTGGTCGCCGCGACCGCGAGCGGCAAGAACGGATCGTTCTTGACTTCGGGTGTGACGACGCCGTCATAGCCGAGCGCTTCGAGCCGCCGCGCCGCTGCGCCAGCCGCACGCAGATCGTTGGTGGGAATGCCGGTTTCGACGAGCATGCTGATCCTGTCCACCGTTCGTGCGCAAGCAACGGGATGCGTCGCTCCCGCCGAGCGGCATGGTAGGGCGGTCCGGTCGGTTGGTCAATTGCCGGGATTGCTCCCGTTGGGGAGCGCTCCCGAGCGCCGCGAGCGGGCGGGGCACCTAACCCTGACCTCGCAAGCGAGGTCAGGGTTAGGTGCCCCGCGCAACCAGGGAGGGCCGTTACTCCGCTTCCTTCGCCGCGCGCAGAAACGTGACCTGCACGGTGCGCACGGGGTTGTCGAGGTTCGTATCAACCAGCACCAGCGACTGCCACCTGCCCAGCTCAAGCCGGCCGCCGCGGACGGGGAGCACGAGCGCGGGCGGCAGGAAGGCCGGCACGAGGTGGTCGCGCCCGTGGCCGGCGGCGCCGTGCTCGTGGTGATAGCGGGCGTCGCGCGGCAGCAGCGCATCGAGCCGATCCAGCAGATCACGCTCACTGCCGGAGCCGGTCTCGATCAGGGCAAGGCCGGCCGTGGCGTGCGGCACGAAAACGTGCGCCAGGCCATCGCCGCGGCCGGCAAGCGCTTGCTCGATCAGGCGGGTGATCTCGACGACGGCCGGCGCGCTGCCCGTGCGAACCTCGAAGCTGATTGAATACATCGACTGCCCCTCGGCTGTACAGACCCCGGGTCGCTCGGAGATTTGCAGCCGTGTCCATCGTACGGCCCGTGGCGTCCGCGGCGCGCTTGCGACTCAGCGTGCGCGTTGCGTAGAACAAAGTCAGACGCCAACCGGCGGCGTCCCCGAGGCCCCTACCCAACACCCGGGCCAGCGCCCGGCGCAGGAGGCAACCTCGCATGACCACGCGCAGACAGAGGGCGTTGCCGCAGCCCACGCCCGAAACCCAACCCTACTGGGACGGCTGCAAGCAGCACGAGCTGCGCCTGCAGTACTGCAATGACTGCAAGGCCTTCTTCTTCTATCCCCGCGCGTTCTGCCCCACCTGCCTCTCGGACAACATTGAGTGGCGGACAGTGTCCGGCAAGGGCACGCTGCACACCTACGTGATCAGCCAGCGGCCCGCGCCGGGCTTCGAGGATGAAGCACCGTACGTGATCGCCGTCGTGAGGTTGAACGAAGGCCCGCATCTGATGTCGAACATCGTCAACGTCGAGCCGAAGCCGGAGAACCTCAAGCCCGACATGCCGCTCGAAGTCATTTTTGCCGAGATGAACGAGACGATCACGCTGCCGCGCTTCCAGCCGGCGAAGGGGGCGTAGGCCATGGCACCCGACTTGCGCAAACAGGTGGCGATCATCGGCGCCGCCGAGACCGATACGGTCGGCGTCATTCCCGACGTCTCCGAGATTCAGCTCCACGCCAACGCGGCGCGCAACGCGATCCGCGACGCGGGCATCGATAAGAACCTGATCGACGGCATCGCCAGCGCCGGCCAGTCGCCCGTGGCCGTGGCCGACTATCTCGGCATCGTGCCGCAGTACCTGGACGGAACGTCGGTCGGCGGCTGTTCGTTCATGATCCATGTCTCGCATGCCGTGGCGGCGCTCACGGCCGGCTACTGCAACTATGTGCTGATCACGCACGGCGAGAGCGGCCGCTCCCGCGTGGGCAAGGGCGGCTTCGGCGGCGGCGCCAGCTCGATACCGGGCCAGTTCGAGGCGCCCTACGGCACCTTCGGGGCGCCGTCGCAGTTCCCGGTGCCGATCGTGCGCCACATGCAGAAGTACGGCACGACGGAGGAGCAACTCGCTGCGGTCGCCGTCTCGACGCGCGCCTGGGCGGCGAAGAACACGCGCGCGATGATGCGCGACCCGATCACGATCGACGACGTGCTCAACTCGCGGCTGATTAGCTGGCCGCTGCACCTGCTGGAATGCTGCCTCGTCACCGACGGCGGCGGCGCGCTGATTCTGACCACGGCGGAGAAGGCGCGCGACTTCAAGAAGCCGCCGGTTTACGTACTGGGCACGGGCGAATCGTGCGAGGACGTGATGGTCAGCACAATGCACGACTTCACCGAGTCTCGCTCGTTCAAGACGTCCGGCGACCGCGCCTTCCGCCTGGCCGGCATCGAGCGCAAGGACGTGAATCACCTGCAGCTTTACGACGCCTTTGTGCATACGCCGATGTATGCGCTCGAGGCGCTGGGCTTCGTCAAGCCGGGCGAGAGCGGGCCGTTTTTCGCCGAGATGCGCGGGGCGCCGGGCGGCGAGCTGCCGGTCAACACCAACGGCGGCGGCCTCTCCTACACGCACACCGGCATGTACGGCATGTTCGCGCTGCAAGAGTCGGTTCGCCAGCTCCGCGGCGAGGCGGAGGCGCAGCTGCCGAACGTCAAAATCAGCCTGGCGCACGGCCCCGGCGGCATGTTCTCCGCCGCCGGCACGGTGATCATGACCAATCAGGGCTGATCGGGCGCCTAACGCCGCCGCGGCTGACGCCGCGTCTCCCTTCCCCACAGGGGGAGGGTCGTGTGATGAGGATCACCGGAAGCGCTGAAGACGATCACGTCGCGCGTCCCAGGGGAACCGCCCAGCCCCGTCGTCCTCGCTCGACGCGGGGAATGCTCCACAAGTCCCTTCCCGGCTCGGGAAGGGACAGGTTTCGCGCAAGCGGAACCAGGGTTAGGCGCCCCGGACGGCTACAGCCGGTTGCCGTCACGCCGAAACCCCTCGACCTCGCGCAGGAAGGCGAGCACTTCCTCGTCGAAGGCGGAGGGGTTTTCGGCGTGCGGCCGGAAGCCGCTCTCCGGCACACGCACCAGCCGCGAGAACGGCATCCAACCGTGCAGCAGCTCGGCGCCCTCCTGCGTAAACGGCGCGTCGCCCTCGCCCACGAGCACGAGCGTCTCGATCGTGATCGCTTCGAGCCGATCCACCACGCCGTCGAACGCGGCCCATCTCGCCAGCATCGCCTGCTGCGACGGATCATGGGCAGCCTGAGCCGCTTCACCGCTGTGGCTGCCGGGTTCTATTGGTGGATACGACGCCAGCATGGGCTTCACGCCCTCCGCCAGTTTCCGTAGCCCGGCGAGGCCTGCAGGTGCCGGGCCAGCGCCCGGTTCCGGTCTGAGTGCCAGTCGCAGAGCGTCGGGCAGCGGCTGCGGCGCCGTGCCGGCGAGGATCAGGCCGGCGGCGCGTTCGGGTGCGCTGAGGGTCATCAGCAGCGCCAGCAGGCCGCCGATGCCGTGGCCGCACAGATAGGCGCGCTCGATGTCCAGCGCGTCGAGCAGTTCGGCCAGCAGCGCTGCGAGGCGATCGAACTCGAATACTGCCGTGTCGGCGGGAGCGGGCGGTTCGCCGCGGCCCGGCAGATCCAGCCGCACGACGCGGAACTCGCCGGCGAGCGCCGCTGCGAGCGCATCCCACTCCTTGAGCGAACCCCCAGCGCCGTGCACGAGCAGCACGACGGGCGCATCGCGCGGGCCGGCGTCCTCGTACCAGAGATACAACTCGCTTATGTCGAGAAACGGCAACAGCCTGGCTCCTGCGGCAGGCGGCGAGCCGCACAAACGTACGGATCGTCAGCATCTGGTATCATACACGTCGATTCGGGTCGGGATGTTCTGCGCACGCCCAGCGATCACGCAGCCGGCCCTTTCGCGTGGATTTGCCCCATGTCCTCCACGGTTCTGCACGCCGATCCGCCCGCCGATCGCTTGCGCGCGGCGCTCCACAGCGTGACCGAGGCCGCCATGCGCCAGACGGGCGCCGAGGCCGGTGCGATCTGCCTGATCGACGTCGAGGCGAACGAACTGCGCTTCGTGGGCGGCATCGGCCTCGATCCCAGTTCGACGCTGACGCCAGGGCAGCGCATACCGCTGCATACGACCATGATCGGCCGCTCAGCGCTGCTCGCCGAACCCTCGATCATCGACGACGTGACGCGGCTGAGCGCCTACGAAGGCGAGTTTCGTGCGCGGATTCCCGGCATCCGCGCCCTGCTCTGGCTGCCGCTGAAGACGCATGACCAGGTGATCGGCGTGCTTGCCCTGGGCGATTCGCGGCCGGGCTATTTCCGCGACGAGCCGTTGGCCGCGCTGGCGGGGCTGATCAGCCAGGCCGCGCTGGCGATCGAAAACGCCAGCCTCTATGAATCCGCCGAGCGGCGGCTGGCTCAGCTCGCCTCGATGTACCAGGTGGCGCAGGCGCTCAGCGCCTCGATCGACATGCAGCCCGTGATCGAAGCGATCGTGCGCGTTGCCACCGAGCACAGCTCGTTCCCGAGCGCCGCGCTGGCGCTGCTGCAGCCACGCACGCTGCTCGTCGACTTCGTGGCCTCGGTCAATGTGCCCGAGTCGTTCCGCAAGAGCCTCACGGGATTTCCCATCAACGCGCCGCCGTTGCGCGGCAGCGTGCTGCACCTGGTGATGAGCACGAAGGGTCCGGCAGTCGTGCAGGACGTCAGCGCCGAAATGACGCCGGGTCCGGGCCGCGCGGCGATGCTTGAGGCCGGCCTGCTGGCAAGCGTCTGCATCCCGCTCGTGGCGAAGGGCCGCTTCGAGGGGGCGCTGTTCGTGTACGACACGCGCCCGCGGCCCGACGCCGTGAACGAGTTGCCGCTGCTCTCGGCGCTCGCCGACCAGGCGGCCGTCGCGATCGCCAATGCGCGACTGTACGAGGAGATGGACGAGAGCCTGCGCCAGACGCGGGCCCTGCAACGTCTGACCTCCGCCGTAGCCGGCAGCCTCGATCTGCAGGAGACGCTCGATCACGCGCTCAACGCCGCGGCGCAGCTATTCGGAACCGACCGCGCCGCCATCTACATGCAAAACCCGACCACGCGGCAGATGAACCCCGTCGCGGCGCGCGGCCTCTCGCAAGACTACCTCACCGCCGTGCGCGAGCGCTACGAGACTCCCGAAGGCACATCGACGCCCGAGCTGCCGGCGGATTACCGCTACATCGCCGACGCGACCACCGACCCGCGCATGGGCCCGCTGCGCGATGCAGCCACCCGCGAGGGCTTTCGCTCGATGCTGTTCGTCTCGTTGCGCTACCGCGGCGAGTTGCGCGGCGTCTTCGTCCTCTATCACAACGAGGTTCGTACCTACTCGGAAACCGAGATCGGCCTGGCCAGAACCTTCGGCGAGCAGGCGGCGATCGCGATCGAGCACGCGCGCCTGTTTGAAGAGAGCCGGCGCCTCGCCGTCGTGGACGAGCGCAATCGCCTGGCGCGGGAGCTGCATGACTCGGTTACACAGTCGCTGTTCAGCATCTCGCTGATCACGCGGGCGCTGCCCGAGCTGATGGACCGCGATGCCAGCCGCGCCCGCGAACGCGTCGAACGGCTCACCGAGTTGGCCGGCGGCGCCCTCGCCGAGATGCGATCGCTGATCTTCGAACTGCGGCCGGCGGCCCTCGAACAGGAGGGCCTGGTGTCGGCGATCACCAAGTTTGCCGCGGCCTTCGAGAGCCGCGAGGGCGTGACGGTCAGCATCGCGATCGCCCGCGAGCGACGCCTGCCGTTGGATCAGGAGGAGGCGCTTTTCCGTATCGCCCAGGAGGCGCTGAACAACGTTGCCAAGCACGCACAGGCAGCGGCGGTAACGATCGAGCTGAACTTCGATGACGGCTGCACGGCGTTGCTGGTGCGCGACAACGGCATTGGCTTCGACCCGGCGGCACAGCCGGCAGGCCGCCGCGGCTTCGGCATGACCAGCATGCGCGAGCGAGCCACGCTCGCCGGCGCCGCGCTCGAGCTGCGCAGCGCCCCCGGCGCCGGCACGGAGATCCGCGTCACCCTGCCCTGCAGCGGTGAACCGCCGCCAGCCGCAGGCTGAACGGTGGCCGGCCCGGCCCGTGTGCCTGTATCCTGTTTGAAAGGCGGGAGGACAGGCGCATGGCGGATGAAGGCGCGATCCGGGTCGTGATCGTCGACGATCACGCCGTGGTGCGCGAAGGGCTGCGCACCTACCTGGACCTGAGCGACGAGATCGAAGTGGTTGGCGAGGCGCGCAACGGCCGCGAGGCGGTGGATCGGGCGCGGCAGCTCAAGCCCGACGTGATGCTGATGGATTTGCTGATGCCCGAGATGGACGGCATCGCGGCCACGCGCGCCGTGAAGGAGGTCAGCCCCGAAACCAACGTGATCGTGCTGACCAGCTTCACCGACGACGAGCACATTATGCCGGCCCTGCGCGCCGGCGCCACCGGCTACCTGCTGAAAGACGTCTCCGCCAACGATCTCGTCCGCGCGATCGAGGGCGCAAACAAGGGCCAGGCGCAACTGCATCCCGACGTCGCCCGCAAGCTGATGGAACAGGTGTCGCAGCCGGCCAGCCGCCAGGAGCCGCCCGGCGCCGCGCTCACGCCGCGCGAGTTGGAGGTGCTGCGGCTGATCGCCAGCGGCATGAGCAACAAGGAGATCGCCCGCGAGCTCGTGCTGAACGAGCGCACGGTCAAGGGCCACGTCAGCAACATCCTCAGCAAGCTCGGCCTTGCCGACCGTACGCAGGCCGCGCTCTACGCCGTGCGCGAAGGCATCGTGCCGATGCGCTGAGGCGCAGACTAATGCGGTTTCGCTCAAGATTCGGAGCGCGGCAGACGGAGCGGGGCACCTAACCCCGGTTCCGCTGAAGCGAAACCTGTCATTGGAAGTCTCCGACGGTTGCGCTGCGCTATGGCCCGAAACTGGAAGGGACTTCTGGAGCGTTCCAACCACCGTGCGACGGCGGCGGGGCTCAGGTGTCCTCGCGGGACACGCGAGGATTGTCTGCCATACGCCCGTGTGTCCTCGACCCCAACCCTTCCCGTGTCGGGAAGGGAGCTTTGGCGCCAGCCAAAGCGGGGTTAGGTGCCCTGCCTGACGCCGACGCTTCGCTTTCGACGCATCGTTCGCGCTTGAGCGGCGCTCGGCGCGGCTTATACACTGTGCGGGCGTCCGCGTGAGCAGGTTGCGCCGGGCGCAACAGCATGGAGACGAGATCCGCAATGAAGGTCGTATTCCTCGAAACGGTTCCCAATGGCCCGCGCGTGGGCGATGTCAAGGACGTGAAGAACGGCTACGCGCGCAACTTCTTGCTGCCGCGCGGCGTGGCGCTGCCGGCGACGAAGGACGCGGTCGAGCGCGCCCTGGCCGCCATGCGCCGTGAAGAGCGTCGCCAGGTCGCGCTCGACTCAGACGCAACCCGGCTCAGAGAGCGCATCGGCAGCGAGCCCTTCGTGCTGCGCGCCCGCGTGGGCGAAACGGGCCGGCTGTACGGTTCGGTCACGGCTGCCGACATCGCCGAGGCGATCGACGCCCGCGCCGGCACCGAGATCGACCGCCGCACGATCGAGCTGGGCGAGCCGATCCGCCAGGTGGGCGACTACACCATCCACGTACGCCTCACGCGCAACGTCGGCGCGGATGTGCAGGTGCACGTCCGCGGCGAAGACGATGGCCGCGGCACGACTGCACTCCCGCCTGCTCCCGTTGCTGCGGCGACTGCTGCCGCTGATGACTCGGCTGACGCAGACGAAATCGACGAAGAGGACGACGTCTAGACCTGACGCGCCGATCTGTACGGACAAGAGCGGGAGATCCTTGCGGGGATCTCCCGCTCTTGTTATACCATTACAGTCGATCAGTCGGCGGAGGCGCCGCGCGGCCGGAGGCGGGCGTCATGGTCACCGAGAAGCTGCCGCCCCACGATGTCGCCGCCGAAGAGGCGATTGTCGCCTCGATCATGGTCAGCGACGAGGCGATCTATCAGGTCGCCCCGATCGTGCGCGCCGACGATTTCTTCCGTGAGCGCAACGCCTGGATCTACGACGCCGGCCTGGCGCTCTGGCAGCGCAACGAGCCGATCAACCAGATCACGCTCGCCAACGAGTTGCACTCGCAGGGCCGGCTGGACGCGATCGGCGGCTCCGCCTATCTCGCGCGCCTCACCACCGATCTGCCGACCGCGGTGGGGGTTGAATACTACGCCCGCATCGTCGCACGCGACTCGGTGTACCGCCGGCTGATGACCGCGGGTCAACAGATCGCGCAGATGGCCTGGGAGGGCGGCCCCGAGCTCGACTCGGTCATGGCGAAGGCCGAAAACCTGTTGATGACCGTGCGTTCGGCGCAGGGCGTCGCCGATTTTCAGCACATCCAGGATCTGCTCAACCAGTTTTTGGCCGACGTTCACGCCGAAGAGACGGAAACGGCCGACTCGATCGCCTACTTGCGCACCGGCTTCCCCGCGCTCGATACGTATCTGGGCGGCCTGCACCGCTCGGACCTGATCATCCTCGCAGCGCGGCCCGGCATCGGCAAATCGAGCCTCGCACTGACGATGGCGCGCAACGCCGCCGTGGCGCAGGACGCGAAGGTCGCCGTCTTTTCGCTGGAGATGTCCGGCGATCAGCTGGCTGTCCGCCTGCTGTCAGCCGAGTCGGGCATCGATCACAGCCGGCTGCTGCTGATGGGCCACCTGCGCGAGGACGAAGAGCGCGACATTATGGACGGCGTCGGCCGGCTCTCGTCGCTCGGCCTCTACATCGACGACACGGCGGCGCTGACCGTGGCCGAAATGCGTTCGCGCGCCCGCCGGCTGAAGCACGAGAAGGGGTTGAACCTGATCATCGTGGACTACCTGCAGCTCATGCACTCCGGCTTTTCCGGCGGGCAGGAGAACCGCGTGCAGGAGATCAGCTTCATCTCGCGCTCGCTGAAGCAAATCGCCCGCGAGTTGGACGTGCCGGTGCTCGCCTGCTCACAGCTCTCGCGCGCCGTCGAGTCGCGCACGCCGCACATTCCCATGCTCAGCGACCTGCGCGAGTCGGGCAGTATCGAGCAGGACGCCGACGTGGTGATGTTCATCTACCGCGAAGACGCCTACATGCGTAAAGACGACTGGCAGGACGCCCACCCCGACCAGCCCGGCCGCTCCTATCCCACCGGCATCGCCTCGGTGATTATCGCCAAGCACCGCAACGGCCCCACCGGCCAGGTCGATCTGCGCTTCCACAGCCGCACGACCAAGTTCGAAGACCTGCACCTGCGCGACTAGTGTTTCGACGGCCGAGCGGAAGGGACGGATCGGCATGACCGAGCCGGAGGGCGCGAGAGTCGGGCGCGGCGGCTTTCCGGCCGGTGCGCGCGCCACGCCGGTGCCCAGCCTCTTCTTCAGCGACGTGCTGCCGGCGATCGACGACGAGGCCGAGCTGCTGGTCACGCTGTACGCCTTCTATCTGCTCGGCCGCAAGCGCAGCGCCAACCGCTTCTTCGTCGAGAGCGAGCTGCGCGCCGAGTTGCCCCTCCTGCGGACGCTGGAGCGCCTGGAGGGCGGCGCGATCGCGGCGCTGAGCCGCGGGCTGGCGGCGGCGGTGCGGCGCGGTACACTGCTGCGCGCAGTCAGTCGCCGCGACGGCAGGAACATCGATCTGTACGCCGTGCACACGCCGGCCGGCCTCGCCCTGTTGCGCGGCGTCGCTGGCCTGCAAATGGTCGAGGCGCCGGACGAAGCGATCGATGCGCTCGCCGGGCCGCTGCCGAACATCTTCGCGCTGTACGAGGCGAATATCGGCGTGATCTCGCCGCTGCTGGCCGAGCAGTTGCGCGAGGCCGAAGCGGAGTTTCCCTGGCCGTGGATCGAGGCGGCGTTCCGCGAGGCGGTGGCGCTGAACCGGCGCAGTTGGCGCTATATTGAACGCATCCTGCAACGTTGGCGGAGCGAAGGGCCGGACCTTGAGGCGATTAGAAGAACTGCTGAAGGCGAGGGCCGCAGCCTCGCCGGGCGATACTGGCGTCACGTTCAGCGCTGAGTCGCTGCCCGAGGCGTCCGCGGCGGTGGCGCTCGAGGCGGGCGCCGGCGACCCGGACTGCCCCCAATGCGCGGGCATCGGCTTCGTGCGCCGTGCCGTCGCCTTCGGGCATCCGGACTTCGGCCGGGCCATCCCCTGCGTGTGCGTGCTGCGCGAGCACGACGATGAGCGGCAGGACCGGCTGCAGCGCTACAGCAACCTCGGCGCCCTCGCCCGCCAGACGTTCGCCACGCTGCTGCCGCGCGGCCGCAGCCCCGAGCCATCGCATCAAGAACGCTTCGCCCGCGCTCTTGCCGATGCCGAACGTTTCGCCGAAGCGCCGGAAGGCTGGATCGCCTTCGTGGGCGAAAGCGGTACGGGCAAGACGCACCTCGCCGCCGCGATCTCGAATCAGCTCATCGAGCAGGGCGTGCCCGTCTTTTTCAGCGTAGTGCCGGATCTGCTCGATCACCTGCGCGCCGCCTACGCGCCGACCAGCGAACTGCCCTACGACCGGCTGTTCGAAACCGTGCGCTCGGCGCCGGTGCTGGTGCTCGACGCGCTCGGCACGCAGTTCAGCACGCCCTGGGCCGAGGAGAAGCTCTTTCAAATCCTCAACCATCGCTACAACGCGCAGGCGCCGACCGTCTTCACCTGCTCGGTGGCGCTCGACGATCTGGATGAGCGCATCCGCACGCGCCTCTCCGATCCGACGCTCACGCGGGTACACGTGCTCGAAGACGGACCGGGCCAGGGCCGCGGTCTGCCCGATGCGCTCACGCTGCCGCTGGTGCGGGGTATGACGTTCGCCGGCTTCAACTACAAGCCGGCGCCGCCGCAGATCACCGAGCAGGTCTCTCGCGGCCTGCAACGCGTGCTGCTGGCCGCGCGCAATTTTGCCGACCATCCGGAAGGCTGGCTGGTTTTGCTCGGGGAAACGGGCAGCGGCAAGACACATCTTGCGGCAGCGATCGCCCATGCGCTGCGCGAGCAGCGCCGGCTCGCCCGCTTCGTCGTCGTGCCGGACTTGCTCGACCACCTGCGCGCCGCGATGCATGCCGAGGACGGCGCGCGCCGCGATGTAGTGGAAGAGATCCGCACGGCGCCGTTCCTCGTGCTGGACGACCTGGGCGTGCACAGCGCCACCAACTGGGCGCAGGAGACACTGTTCCGCATCCTCAACTACCGCTACAACGCGCGACTGGCCACGGTGATCACGGTGTCCGGCTCGCTGGACGCGCTGCCTCGCGCCTGGGTGTCGCGCATGTACGACGACAAAGTCTCGATGATCATGGAGATCCAGGCGCCGGACTACCGCGGTCTGCAACGCAACGCCGGCAGGCAAGAGCCCGCGCGGCGACGACGGCCCTGACAACTCCCGTCCCGTCTCCTCTCAAGACCGGGGGTCGTGTCTGAAGCGGGCCGTCCTGGGCCTGCGCCGCCGGATCCTTGCCACCCGCGCCGCCGGCGGCATCAGCAAGCGATGAGCATCGCCCCTGTGCAGCAACGCCTCCAGCCCGGCACAATGGGGCGGGCGCTGGCCGCGCCGGCCGGGAGGACCCATGTTCCGCCGTCTCTTGATCGCCAATCGGGGCGAAATCGCCTGCCGCATCGCCCGTAGCTGCCGCCGCCTCGGCGTCGAAAGCGTCGCCGTCTACTCTGACGCGGACGCCGACGCGCTGCACGTTCGCGCCGCGGACCGCGCCGAGCCGATCGGCCCGGCCGCGCTCGCCGAGAGCTATCTCTCGATTCCGGCGATTCTCGCCGCGGCCAGGCGCAGCGGGGCCGAGGCCGTGCACCCCGGCTACGGCCTGCTCTCTGAACGAGCCGACTTCGCTCGCGCGGTGCGCGAGGCGGGCCTGGTGTTCATCGGGCCAACTGCGGAGGCGATCGAGGCGATGGCAAGTAAGACCGCGGCGCGGGCGCGCGTGGCCGCCGCCGGCGTGCCGCTCGCGCCCGGCAGCGACGGGCCGCTGCACGCCGGCATAGATGCCGAAGCGCTCGCGCAGCGCATCGGCTACCCGGTGATGGTGAAGGCGAGCGAGGGCGGCGGCGGCATCGGCATGACGATCGTGCACGAACCGGCAAAGCTGCGCGCCGCCATTGAGCGGGCGCGCCGCTCGGCCGCCCGTGCCTTCGGCAGCGACGTGGTCTATCTCGAACGCTTTGTCGAACGGGCGCGGCACGTCGAGGTGCAGATCTTCGGCGACGGCGCGGGCAACCTCATCGCGTTGGGCGACCGTGACTGCTCTGTGCAGCGCCGCCACCAAAAGGTCACGGAGGAGGCGCCGGCGCCCGGCCTCAGTGCGGACCTGCGCGCCGGGCTGCATGCGGCGGCGCTGCAGGCCGCGGCGGCGGTGAACTACACCAACGCCGGCACGGTCGAGTTTCTGCTCGCGCCCGACGGCGCCTTCTCCTTTCTGGAGATGAACACGCGGCTGCAGGTCGAGCATCCCGTGACCGAGCTGACCACGGGGCTCGATCTGGTCGAGTGGCAGCTACGCGTGGCGTCGGGCGAGCCGCTGCCGCTGCGGCAGGAGCAGGTGCGCTGCGACGGCCACGCGATCGAGTGCCGCATCTACGCCGAAGACCCGCACACGCACCTGCCCTCGCCCGGCACGATCGCGCTCTGGCGACCGCCCGCCGGCGAGCATGTTCGCGTCGATGCGGGTGTCGAACAGGGCAGCGTGGTCAGCCCCTTCTACGACCCGCTGCTGGCCAAGCTCGTCGTCTGGGGTGCGGATCGCCACGAGGCGTTGGGCCGCATGCAGGCCGCGCTGGCCGAGTTCGCGGTCGAGGGACTGAAGACTAACCTGCCGTTGCTGCAGCGCATCCTCGATCACGCGCTGTTTGTGGATGGCCGCTACAGCACGGAGCTGATCGCCTCGCTCACGGCCGAGGGCGCGCCGGCGAAAACGACGCCCGCCACTGCTTGAGCCAGGCTTCGGACAGGGAGGCAAACGCATGGCACGTGAGTTCCTGAGCAACGAAGAGATCGTGCAGGCCGCGCGGCGCAATCTGAGCCAGGGAGCCTGGGACTATCTCGTCGGCGCCTCTGAGTCGGAGACGACCATGCGCCGCAATCGCCTGGGCTTCGACCGGCTCGCCTTCCGCCCGCGCATCCTGGTCGACGTTTCGAGCATCGATCCAGCGACGACGCTGCTCGGCCAGCCGCTGCGCATACCGGTCATCCTGGCGCCGATCGGCTCGTTGCAGGTCTTCGCACCGGAAGGCGGTGTCGCCTCGGCCCGCGCCGCGGCCGAGTTCGGCACGATCCACGTCGTCAGCTCCGCCACCGAGCCCAGCCTTGAAGAGACCGCCGCGAGTGCGCCCGCGCCCAAGATCTTCCAGCTTTACGTTCAGGGCGACGAGCAGTGGACGCGCAAGATTCTGCAGCGCGTGAAGCAGGCTGGCTACACGGCGCTCTGTCTCACGGTCGATGTCGCGGTCTACAGCCGCCGCGAACGTCCGCTGCTCAGCGGTTGGACGACCCCCACGCGGCGCACGCCCGCGGACCCGAAGTACCGCGCGGCGCTGACCTGGGAAACGCTGGACATGATCAAGGAGATCGCCGGGCTGCCGTTCATGCTCAAAGGCGTCGCGACGGCCGAAGACGCGGCGCTGGCGGTCGAGCACGGCGTAGACGCGGTCTGGGTGTCAAACCACGGCGGCCGCCAGCTCGACAGCGCCCAGGGTGCGATCGAGACGCTGCCGGAGGTCGTGCAGGCAGTGAACGGCCGGGCGCAGATCGTGCTCGACGGCGGCGTGCAGCGCGGCAGCGACGTGCTCAAGGCCGTGGCGCTGGGCGCGAACGCCGTGGCGATCGGCAAGCTGCAAGGCTGGGGACTTGGCGCTGGCGGCAGCGCCGGTCTGCTGCGCGTGCTCGAACTGCTGGAGCACGAGATCAGTGTGGCGATGGGCCTGCTCGGCGTCACGCGCATCGATCAGCTTGGTCCAAACTACGTGTGCGCCGCCGAGCCGGTGATGCCGCCGCACGAGATGAGCATGTGGGTGAACATGCCCGGCGGCCGTATTCTCTAGCGCCGGGCGCGGTCTGGCAGGTGCAATCTGCGCCCCAGCCGGGTAATCTTCGGCATGGACGTACGATCTTGGGTTAGTTGGCAGTGAAATCAGCGTCCGCGCAGCGGACCTCACTGTCGGGGGTGCAAGGGGGCTCGCCCCCTATGACCAACGGAGTTGTCCCATGTTCATCGGCTATTTCACGGAGCGGCCGTACCAGGACCCTAATTCCGGCTACTTCGGCGCCACGGGCAGACCGATCACCGATCTCGGCCTCAGCAACGGCGCCTATGACTCCAAGCTCGGCGCGGAGCTGTACAACCGCTACCTGGACGAGAAGGTCTACGCCGAGCAGATGGGCTTCGACGGGCTGATGCTCAACGAGCACCACTCCACGCCCTTCTGCATGGGCGGCGTGATGA
>CALFMN010000224.1 GCA_937879875.1 uncultured Chloroflexota bacterium
ATACGCCTCCAAACCATCCGCATACACCCTCACCCACAACCTTGGGCCATACCCCTCAACCTGACCCTTTTGCCGCAATGCGATTTTCGTGTTATCGTGAGGCTCGCTCAGACGGCGCACGCCGCGGGCTTCCGCCGGATCGCAAATCCGTCGCACTGCAAGGTTTGATGCTCCAGCCATAGTTGCCCCTCGAGGAACCCGCATGTCTCGTCCGCGCTACTGGTGGATCCCCGCCTCCCTTAAGCCATGCTTGCGTCCAATCCGCGACCGCATCCTCCGCTCGGGTATCCCGCTGGCGCGCATCGAGCGGCCCGTCGATCCAGCCTTTCGCTGTGCCATCGATCCCATTCCAGAACGAATCGGCGTGGGGCGCGGAACCACGCTCTTCATCAGCGGCTACTGTTTCCACTTGCAGCGAAGGTTGGAGCGTGTCGAAGTCGACGTGGATGGGGTACGCCATCCGGTGAACGCGCAGGGCATGCCGCGTGGCGACATCCGGGATGAGTTCAAGGCACTGGCCGCATCGCCGGACCTGCCGTTCTACAGCGGCTTCTGGGCGCTCGTGCCGGTACGGGGTGCGGCGCAACCCTCGGCAGTGACCATAACGATCGTGGCCCACTTTGCGGGCGGCGTGCGGCGCTCGCTGCATGTGGGCACACACACGGTGACCCGGTGTGCCCCGGACGCGCCGGTACCGCTCACACCCGCCGACCTTGGGCTGGAGCGAGCGCCCGCCGTCGCCATCTGCATGGCGACCTACAATCCGCCAATTGAGCTGTTCGCCATACAAATTCGCTCGATTCAGGCCCAAACGTATGGAGACTGGATCTGCATTATCAGCGACGACTGTTCGCGGCCTGACCTCTTCGCGCAGATTCAGCGTATCGTCAAAAACGATCATCGCTTTCTTGTGAAGCGAAATTCCACGAATCTCGGTCACTATCGCAACTTCGAGCGATGCCTCGGGTTGGTTCCAGGTCAGGCGCGTTTCGTCGCGATGGCGGATCAAGATGACGAGTGGTACCCTGAAAAACTAGACGTATTGCTGCGACAATTCAGCCCCGGTGTGACACTGGCCTACAGTGATATGCGCATCGTGAACGACAAGGGACGTCAACTAGCTTCGGGGTATTGGACGAAGCGACGGAACAATTATCGTAACCTGTCGCAGCTAGTTCTGGAGAACTGCATTACCGGCGCAGCATTAATGTTTCGCCGTGAGCTGCTTGAGGATGTACTGCCGTTTCCTCCGAAGCTTGGCTCAATGTTTCACGATCACTGGATAGGATGTGTGTCACTTGCCACCGGAAGAGTGGCGTATGTCGCGCGGCCGCTTTACGACTACGTGCAACACGACACGAACGTGATCGGCGTTTGGAACCCGCCCAAGAACGCACGGCGCCTTTTCTGGCTGGAGCTTGGTGCCCATCGGCAGATGGTCGCGAGCAACCGGGATCTACCGGTTGGTGAGGGTCGGAACGATGGCGGCATTGTGGCGGGCTGGCGGCAGGTGTACTTCGGTGATGTGCTCCCGCGGGAACTGATGGCTCGCAGTGTGCTGACTCGTTGCGGGCGGCGGATGTCCGAGCGCGATCGCCGAGCGGTGCAGCGATTGACAACACTGGAGTCCAAACGAACCGGCATGGCCTGGCTGGCCTGGCGCGCGTTGCAGTGGAGCATTCATCGTGGCGGACGTACGGGAGCAGAGCTGCAACTGCTGAAAGGGGTGCTCTGGCAGCGGGCGGCGGCGCAAACAGACACGTTCATTCAACCGGTCTTCGACTGCGGTGTGGTGGAGGAGGCTCTTGGCGGGCCGTTGGGCGACCGTGCCCGCTGGATCCGCAGCAAGGCTATGCCGCTGAAACTCCGCATCCGCAGCCGGCCAGTTCACCGCGTCAACATCTTGGTGCAGATGCTGGAATCGAACTACTTCTACGGTGGCTACATTACGATCGCCGGACTGGCGCAGGCGCTCGCCCTAGAGGGCTATAACGTGCGAATCGTAGCCTTGGAGGCCGCTGGCGGGGTGGGAGCCGACGAGCGGCGCAAGATCGAGGCGTTCTCGGGACTGTCAGGGCTGTTCTCGCGCGTCGAGGTAGCCCAGGTTGGGGACCGGCATGCGCCGCTGGAGGTAGGCGACGATGATCTTTTCATCGCAACCTCAACGTGGACGGCTTGGGTCGCCAGCGCAGCGACGCGATGCCTCGGTAAGGAACGTTTCGTCCTCCTCATCCAAGAATACGAGCCGCTGTTCCATGCTGCGGGGACACTTGCTGCATTCACCCGGGCCGCGTACAGCCTGCCGCACGGGGCCATCTTCTCGACCGCGCTGCTTCGCGACTACTTCATGAAGCGACGGCTAGGCGTGTTCTGCCGAGGCCAACAGTATGGTATGGCACGCTCCATGGTGATGTTGAACCCGATAACGGACGTGGGTCCGATTCGCCGCGAGACGCTGCGGACGCGCTCGACCCGCCGCGTGCTGGTCTACGCGCGGCCGGAGCAGTATGCTGAGCGGAACATGTTTGAGTTGGCCGTGCTCGGGCTCTCGGAAGCGATTGACCGCGGCGTGTTTGACGAAAACTGGGAGTTCTTCGGAGTAGGAAAGCAGGGAGGGCCGGGCAGGCTGCGCTTGGCCGGGGGGCGTGAGTTGCACCTCGTGCCGCGGCTGGCTCAGGATGCATATCGTGATTTGCTGCTCGAACACGACGTCGGGCTTAGCCTTATGGACACACCGCACCCGAGCCTTGTGCCGATCGAGATGGCGACGGCGGGGATGCTGGTGGTGACCAGCACCTTTGCGAATAAGACCGCGGAGGCGCTGGCCGCGATCTCGTCGAACCTGATCGGTGTCGAGCCAACGGTGGACTGTATCGTGGACGGGCTTGCCGCGGCCGTCCATCGCGTAGGCGACGCAGACGCGCGGCTGGCCGGTTCGCGGGTGGCGTGGCCTCGCTCAGCGACAGCCGCGTTTGACGCATCGTTCATGGCCGAGTTTCAGCGGCTGGTCTCGAACAGCGACGCGGTCGCGGTGGATTAGCGGTGTGGCAGAGGAAAGTTCCGCAGCGACCGCTGGCGCACCCATTCCTTCAGCAAGCCGCACGGCGGCGAAACCCAGCCAGCAGGCTCCCCGCTGGTGCCGGCTGCTCCGCGACCCCGGCCGCTGGCTGTACCCGGCGGGGCTTGTCGCTCTCACCGTGCTGCTGTTCTCAGCTCAGTTGCGGCGGGGTGAGATTACCACCCCATTAGACGCGCTGGGCGTCAGCTATCCGTGGAATCAGCAGCCGGAGTACGCAGCGCTCGTCAAAGATGGCCTTCAGAATCCCATCGAGAACGACGCGGCCGACTCACAGGTGCCGTGGTACTTGTTTACCCGCCGCGAATTGCACCACTTTCGTTTTCCATTTTGGTCCCCGAACACGCAGGGCGGGACGCCGTTTTTCGCCATGAACCTCCCGGCTGTGCTCTACCCGATCACGCTCATCTCCCTCGGCATGCCGCTGATGCTGGCGCTCCAGTTCCTGGTGATGATCACGCCGGTCATCGCCGGCCTCGGCATGTATGCATATCTTCGGCTGATTTGGTTGCGACGTCCCGCGGCGTTTATGGGCAGCGCCGCGTTCATGTTCAGCAGCCTGTTCATCACCTGGATCAATCACACACAGGCGCCAGTGGCCAGCTGGTTTCCTTGGACCATACTCTGCATAGAAGCGATTATTCAGGGAAGACGGCACATCACCTGGTGGTCGGGTGCGCTGGCTGGGTTCACAGCAATTCAACTCCTTGGCGGCCACGTTGAAACGTCAGCACACGTCTTGCTCTTTGACGGCCTATATACAGTTGTCCGAGTCATCTTGCTAGGTTGTTCGGCAAGAAATCCGAAGTGTATACGCCATTCGGCTCGCATAATCTGTATCAGTGCTGTTAGCTTGCTAGTCGGCATTACTATCGCTGCCGTACAGCTTATTCCCACAGCTCACTATGTTCTCGGAAGTTACGAACAAACGGTCCGAGAGAGCAGACCTGTAGCTCATCTGGCAATCAGTGAGATTGCATTCTGGGCTGTCCCGTTTCTCAGAGGAAATCCTGCGTATTACGCGTTCGGACTGTCTGGTCAACCTGAATTCAATTATTCTGTCATCGTCGGTTACTGTGGCATTACAACTCTTTCCATTGCTGTCTACACGCTATTTCTCAAGGCATCAAAGCTCTCTCAACATATCTGGACCCTCATGGTGTTGGTAGTCGTCGCAACAAGCTTGGCTTATAATATTGAGCCGATCTCATTGCTTAACAACCTGCCGATCTTTCGAGTGATAGTCTCGGCTTGGATGGACTTCATCATCTCCTTTTCAATGGCAGGCATTGCCGCAATTGGTCTTCATACCCTACTCGAACCTGAAGTGCACAGCAGGAACAACCGACGCATAATCGGTATTTCCCCGAATAGATTGCTAGAAGTGTCGAGTGTCTGCGCTGCTGGAGCTGTCTTTGCGGCCGGAGCACTGATGTCTAAGATAGACATATTGGCCGCTATTAAACTCCTCGGACGAGGGGGAACGCCAGTCGACTTTGACCTATGGCGGGAGGCCTGGGTACTGGCGGCGGCGGCCCTAGTGGTCTTCTGCGTCTGTCTTGTCCGGTTACGCCTCGGCGGTAGACTCGGCGGGACGAGCTTCGCTGCCGCGATCATTCTCCTCGTGCTGGGAGATATGTTCATTTTTGCGGGACGATTTCAGCCGAGTATAGGGAGAAAACTTCTGTATCCACCTGCGCCGGTAATTGACGCCATCCACTACTTTGGCCCTGAGGCAAGGGTGGCCATGCCTTCGGCTCCGGTCCACCCCGGCTACATCTACCCCTACGGACTACGGAACGTAAGCTCTTCTCCGGATTACGCGTTCCTCAGCCGGCCGCGAAAGCTGCTGCATGCGATCAATCGGCTTGGTCCGGAGGCGAGCAGCGAATTCACCCAGGCTACAAACTTGACGCCCGACCGGCATCTGCTGGCCGTTGTGGACGTGTCGCTGTTCCTCGTACAAAGCGGAGATATGGAGCCGCCTGGTACTGGCACACATCTGGAGGCGCAGCAGCAAGGGCTGGGTGATCAGCCCGCAGTGGCTCTGGCACCCGGCGACGAGGTTGATGAGGATGTAGCCGCGACGTCAACGCAACTCTCGGCCGTGGCGTTGCTGGTGGAGGCGGATGGCTTGCAGCCGGGCCCGCCGTTGACGGTCCGGTTGCTAGATCAGGATTCCGGCGCAGTGCTCGCCACCAGTGCTGCGCCGGTCGCGGCTAGTAGCGCCGGCTCCTGGCTGCTGGCTGCCTTTCCCACGGTGGAGGTCCAGCCCGGGCAACGGCTGCGCGTCGCCGTTGCCCGTCCGTCCGGCGATGCATCGGGGCGCGGCATTCGGCTGTTCAGCACGGCGCAACCACTCATGCAAGGGGCACAGTTCTTGCACAACGGGCGGCCGGCCGCTGGCGCATTGTCCTTGCGGATGTATGAGCCGGCCGCTGCCGATACGCTGACGCCCGTCTGGCATGACAACGTCACGACCCTCTATCGCGTCGAGGGGGCGCGGCCGCGCGTGTATGTCGCCGATGGCGTGATCGCCACGCAGGGCGACGCAGCGACGCTCGCCGCGCTTGACCAGTTGCACGTTCCCGGCGCGGACGCCGTGATTGAGTCCCGCGCCCCGATCGCCAGCAACGGCGGCCAGGCGACGATCGTGCGCGACCTTGCCGGCGATATCACCGTCAAGGTAACCATGACTGCGCCCGGCGTGCTGGTGCTGAACGAGGGCTACGGCGACGGCGGCTGGCAGGTGACGGTGGATGGCAGGTCCACGCGCGACCTACGGGCGAACTACATCTACCAGGGGGCACAGGTGCAGGCCGGCGAGCATACGGTGCACTTCCGCTACCGGCCGCCTACCTGGACTGCGAGCGTGACCATCTCGCTCATCGGCGTCGTCATCGTGCTCGTGTTGTTCGCATGGCCGCTCATCCAGCGGGTGCGACATCGTCGCGCGAGGATCGGGCCTATCGAGCGGGCATGATGTGCGGGCGCGGCCATGGCGGCCGCGCCGCCGGCGACGTTGGACGCGAAGACGATAGCTGCATGAGGGAGGGCACGGCGGTGATTCGTTCGGCAATCAAGCTGAACCAGGCGTGGTCAGCGGCGCTGGAGCGGCGGCTGCCGCAGGCCAAAGCCGATCCGCTGGTGATGTATGACCATGCGGTGGTGAGGTGCGCGAGCAAATTTGACGCGCCGGTGATCGTCGACGTGGGTGGCGGCAAGCACTGCACGTTTGCGTCGCTCGTCGACAAGAGCAAGCGCGCCAAAATCATTGCAGTCGACGTTTCCGAGGAAGAGCTGCGCCACAACACAGACGTCGATGAGAAGCGAGTGGCGGATGCTGCGAAGGGACTGCCGTTTGCCGACGGCGAAGTCGATCTGATCGCGTCGAGGCTCGTGCTAGAGCATGTTGCCGACGTTGAGGCATTCATCGCTCACTCGGCCCGCGTTCTACGAAGCGGGGGTTATGCTGTGCATCTGATGCCCGGACGATTCGCGCCGTTTGCGGTTGTCGCCCGTGTGATGCCGTTCAATCTGGCGAAGCGCATCGTGCACTTCCTTCGCCCACAGACTATTGGCGTGATCGAATTTCCTGTGTACTACGACAAATGCTATTACTCTGCTCTTCACGATACGTTTGCCCGAAACGGCTATACCGGGATACAGATAACGCCGTTCTATTACTCTTCAGACTATTATGATGCCTTTTTTCCTGCCTATTGCGTGAGCGCACTGTACGAAATGACCATTCGCTGGCTCCGGCTCAGAAACCTAGCCGGGTACGTGCTGGTTGTAGCTCGGCGATAGCCCGCTGTGCCTCCGCTCACGCCCGAAGGGCCGTCTGCCGCCAGCGGGCTAACCTTCCACGAGGGCCGGCCGAAGTGGCTTCAGCGGCACAAACGAAGGGCGAGCGCGGGCGCAATGAGGCGGATGGTTTGTCAGCCATGCAGGCCGAGTACCCAGTCCCCAACTTGACCGGCTATCATCACCGGAAAGCCGTCGATGTACGGCACCGGGTCGGGCATAGGCCGGGTGCAGATTATCGCTGGTGCGGCGATCTCGAGGCTCGCGCCGCCTCGTAGACCGGGAGGAGCAACTACGTGGTGATTTCAGCGTCCCGTGGCGTCGCTGTTTCGGTCGCAGGCGAGCAATCCGATCGCACGCCGCGTCCGGTCAGAGTTGCAGTCCTGATCCCGTGCTACAACGAGGCGACGACGATCGCCGCCGTCGTCGCCGGGTTCCGTGCTGCGCTGCCCGAGGCGGTCATCTACGTATACGATAACAACTCCATCGACGGGACGCCTGAGCTTGCCCAGGCTGCCGGAGCAGAGGTGCGCGCCGAGCGGCTGCAGGGCAAGGGCAACGTCGTGCGGCGCATGTTTGCGGATGTCGATACGGACATCTATGTACTCGTGGACGGTGACAGCACGTACGATCCGGCGCTCGCGCCTCGGCTGGTCGAACGATTGGTGACGGAGCGGCTCGACATGGTCGTGGGCTGCCGCGCGAATGGTGCCGAAGAGGCATTCCGCACGGGCCATCGGCTGGGCAACCGGCTGCTGACGGGCTCCATCGGCCTGCTGTTCGGGCAGTCGTTCACCGACATCCTCTCGGGATACCGGGTGCTGTCGAGACGCTTCGTCAAGTCGTTTCCGGCGATGTCCACCGGCTTCGAAATCGAGACGGAGCTTACCGTCCACGCCCTCAAGCTGCGCATGCCGACGGCGGAGATCGTCGGCGCATATGGCGTGCGCCCGGACGGATCTGCGAGCAAGCTCAACACCTATGGCGATGGCCTGAGGATTTTGCGAACCGTCCTCCGGCTCTTCAGGGATGAGCGCCCCCTCGCATTCTTCGGTATCATTTGCCTGGTTTTTGCCGTAATATCCATTGCTCTAGGCATTCCGGTCGTGGTCGGATTCCTCCAGACCGGCCTGGTGAAGCGCTTCCCGACAGCCATCCTGGCAACCGGTATCATGGTGCTGGGCGTGATCAGCCTCGCGTGCGGCCTGGTCCTCGACAGCGTGGCCAAAGGGCGCCGCGAGCTGAAACGCCTCGTCTACCTGAGCATCCCGCCCGTCGGTGGTTGAATCGGCACCGATGAACCCGCCGCTGGCGCGCGATGGTTCGCCCAGTCCCCGCGCACAGCGGCAAGTCCCGAATCGGCGCGACGGAGCCAGCCGCCGAGAATGGCATTGGAGGAGGAGCATATTTGAGCCGGAGCCAACAGAGGTTCGCCATACTTGAGCGCTGGATCACGCATCGTGCCGCCGTTGTGGAGGCACGGATGGCCACCCGCTACGCGGTGGTCGGCGGCCTCGCAGGCCTCCTCTACCTGACCTTGTCTATCGCCCTGGAACGAACGATCCGCATCGGGCCCCAAGCTGCGTCGGCGCTCGGTCTGACGGCTGCGTCGCTGTTCGCCTACGTCGGGCACCACACCGTCACCTTCAGTGCAGATGGCCGGCACGGCCACTACGCGCCTCGCTTCATTGCGCTCGCTCTGGCCGCCTATGCCGTGAGTTTCCTCCTGATCAGGCTGCTTGTCGAAACTCATGCGACGTCCTATGCGGTTGCGGCCCTTACTGTGGCGGCGGCAAACGCCGCGGTTTCTTACGGGTGCAATCGAGTCCTCATTTTTCGGCCAGCGTTACAGGATCGTGGATCGGTTCACTCCAGATCGGCCGCGCACGTCTCTATTCCCTGTGTGAAGCCGGGCGATGGTGGTACAACCACGCTGGCGGACCGCGAGGAACGCCCACAACGGTAGCGCACAGCCCGCCGTGCTACGGTGTGACGCCTTCCCAGCGGGTGAGCGAGCCGCAGGTTGTGCCGTTGCAGGCCTAGACGGTCCAGCAGGAGAAGTGGCCGGCCGCCAGGCCGGCGCTTGCCGGCACGCGCTGCACCCATCTCCGCGCCTGCTCATGCTGGCGGGCCGCTGTCCGTCCGCGCTGCTGCTCCGATGACGAACTGCCCGCGCCGGCTGCTTCGCCTGGCCGGCTTCGGTCTGTCTGTCAACGTGGCATTCTCGCTTACCCGAGCGGGGTGTGCGGCGCGGCGCGCTGGTGCGACCGGTGCGATCTCTGAAATGGTGTCATGCAGAGGATGACGTGTGACCGCGACACTGTGCATCGACCGCGCGGCGCGGGCGCGCCTGCGGTGTTGGCTCCGTCTGCTCGCGCTGTGGGCGTTGCCGCTGCTCGTCGCGGCGGCGGCGCTTGGCGCCGTCGTCGCGCGCGATGCGCTGGCCGCCGGCCATGAGGTGCAGGCGGCGGAGCAGCAGGTCGGCGGCGTATTGCACGGCGATCTGGGCGCGGCTGCCCGCGGCCAGGTGCGGGTGGCCGGCAGCACGCTGAACGATGCCGCTGGCCGGCTGCGGCGTGACCGGCTGTTGCTCGCGCCGGCTACGCCGCTGCTGCGTCTGCTCGGCTGGCTGCCGGGCGTCGGCCGGCCGCTGGCCGAAGCGCCCGATCTGATCGCCGCCGGCGCCGATGTCGCCAGCGGCGGCGCCAGGCTGGCCGCCGGTCTCGACCCGCTGCTCACCGAAACGAACGCTGCCCCCGGCGCGGCAGCGCCCGCGGTGCGCCTCATCTCGGCGCTCGATGCGGGCGCACCGGCGCTGATTCAGGGCGATCGCGATCTGCGCCAGGCGATGGCGCGGCGCGCGCGGCTGCATCCCGAGGCGTACCGCGGCCCCTTCCGCTCGCTCAGAGCACAGCTCACGGCGTTCGATGCGAACGTGCCGGCCGTCGCGCGGCAGGCGGACGCGCTGGCCTTGCTGCCGGCCGCGGCGCGGGCGCTGCTCGGCTTCAACGGACCGCGCACGTATCTCGTGATCGGTCAGGACTCGGCCGAGCTGCGCCCAACCGGCGGCTTCATCGGCAGCACCGGGCTGATCACGCTCGATCGCGGCCAGCTCGCGTTCCAGGAGTACCGCTCGAGCTACGATTTCGACGCGCCTAGTGCCGCGCCGGTGCCGTCGCCGGCGCCCTTGCAGCAGTACCTCGGCGCACCGGTTTGGACCCTGCGCGACGCCAACTGGTCGCCCGACTTTCCTGCTTCAGCCCGGCAGGTGCTCGCCTTCGTGCAGAGCGATCTCGGCATCACACCGGACGGTGTGCTCGCCTTCGATAACGACGCCGTCAGCGCCCTGCTCAGCGCCGTAGGGCCGCTGAGCGTCGCCGGCTTCCCTCAGCCGCTCACGGCGCAAAACTGGTTCGATCAGACCACCCAGGCGCTGATTACTGGACCGGGCTCGCTGCTGAGCCAGCTACAGAACGCCAATGCCGCCAAGGGCGCGGGTCTGAGCGCCGTCCTGCGGGCCGCACTGGCGACGGTCGATGGCGCGTCAGGCGATCAGCAGATCCGTGTGCTGCAGGCGCTGCGTGCGGCGGCCGCGGGCGGCGATATCCTCCTGTACACGCCGGAGCCGGCGGCCGCCGCCTGGGTGCAACGTGCCGGCGCGGACGGCGCCCTGACGCCGGTGCCTGGCGGGGATGTCCTGGGCGTGTTCGACGCCAATCTGGCTTACAACAAGATCGGCCCCTACATTCAGCGCTCCCTCGACTACGAGGTCTGGCTGCGGCCCGATGGGCGCGCGCAGCGGGCGGAGCTGCGGCTCACCTACCAGAACACGGTGACCGCGGAGCTGGCCGCGGACCCGACGAAGCGGCTGCTCGGCGCCCGCTGGCTGCCGGAAGCGGCCCGCTTCGAACCCGCGCCCGGCCTCTTCGGCGATTACCTGCGCGTGCTGCTTCCCCCCGGCTCGACGCTCAGCTCCGCCGCCGGGGCGCCGGCGGACGCCCGCACCGCCGACGAGGGCGGCTATCGCAGCATCGGCCTCTTCATGCCGCTCGGCCCGCAGGAGAGCCGCACGCTGAGCTTCGCGCTGCAGCCGGGCTTTGCGGCCTCGCCTGCGGGCGCCTATCACCTGACTCTGCTCAAGCAGCCCGGTGTCAGCCGCGAGCCAACCACAGTCGTCGTGCATCTGCCGCCGGGCCGTGTCGCACGCATGATCTCCGCGGGCGGATCGTTGCAAGGGCAAACCGTGGTCTGGCAACTCGATCTGGCAAGGACGACCACGCTCGATTTGCGCTTCGGCGGGCCGTGAGCCGCAGTGAGGAGCGCTCTGCTAGCATGCGACCGGACCTCTCCGCCTGCGGCGGCCCGAACCTATCGCCAGGAAGTTGCCATGGAACCGATGCCGCCGCGGTTGCCGCGCCCCGTCGGTGCGGCAGTTGGGCTCGCGGCCATATCGTTGCTCTCCGCCTGTTCGGCCAGCGGAAGGGCGCGGCCGGCGCCCACGCCGTTCGCCGCCGGCAGCTTCGATCCGCGCCAGGTCGCGCGGGTGCCGACCCCGGCTGCCGGCGAGACGGCCGCGGCCCGCGCCGCGGCCGGCAACGCCTTGCAGTCGCTCGCGGGCGCTTCCGGCGGCGCCGTGCAACTGCTCAATCCCGCCATTTTGTCTGGAGCATCGGTCGTCGATGTTTTACGGGTCAGCGCTGGCGCGGGCATTCCTGCAGACCAGGCGCGCGCACGCCTGCCCGCGCTCGGCTGGAACTGGCTGGTGACATGGAGCGCGGTCGAGAGCCGGGGTGGGATCTATCGCGAGTGGCGTATCGATCTGCTCGCGTTCGCGACCCCCGCGAATGCCGGCCGCTACGCCGCCGATCCGTTCCTTGAGCCCACGCCGCTGCTCGACTCCGGCAAGCAGTCCGCCCCGGACGGAGCCGTCTCCGCGGCGGCGCTCTATCGCGGGGCCGATACGATTGCCCTGTCGCTGCTCCCGGCTACGCCCGGACCCGGCGAGCGCGCGGTGCTGATCTGGCGTCGTGGGCGTATCGTGGCGGCCGTTTCAGAGGCACAGACGCCGGCCGGCGTAGATTTGCCGCTGCTTGCCGCGCTCAGCCGGAGGCTTGACACGGAACTCGTGCAGGTGCCTGGAAGCGTGGAGCAATGAGCGCTTCCGCCGGCTCACCGCTGCTCGTCTGCCCGCTCACGCGGCAGCCGCTGCGCCTGCTCTCGCTGGCGCAGGCGTGCGCAGAGCTGGCGCCGGGCCGCTCGCTGCGTCCGAGCCGCACGCGCGGGCCGCGGCTCGTAGGCCAGACACCCTTCGTCCTGCTGCGGGCCGACGCAGCGCTCGCCTACCCGGTGGTAGACGGGATTCCGGTGCTGCTTGCGCCGGAGGCCCTGGCGGTCGAGCCCGCGCTTGACGCGATCCCGGCGCAAGCGGAAGCAGCCGCGGACCCAAAACCGGCCGGCGCGCCGTCCAGAGAGCGGCGCTACGCCGAAGCGTACGCGGAGATGGCGCACTACAACGCGGTGGCTGCCGCTCACCAGCGATCGCTCAAGGCCTCCGCCGTGGCCGCCTCGGTCGCACCCGCGCTGGAGGCGGATGCCCGCGCGCGCGGCCGGTTTCCCGATCCTCCGGCTCGCTGGCTGGATCTGCTCTACGATCTGCCCGCCCAGTACAGCGCCTACCGTCATCTTGCGCCGCTGGCGGGCAAGCGCCTGTTGCAGGCCGGCGGCTCGGGTGTGCAGGCCGTGATCCTGCTGCTCGCGGGCGCGGCTGAGGCCTGGGTCGCCAGCCCGATGCTCGACGAGCTGCGGCTGGCGATGGCGCTCGCGGCCCACGCCGGCGTCTCGGAGAGGCTGCGCTGCGTGGCCGCGATCGGCGAGGAGCTGCCGTTCGCCGCGGGGAGCTTCGACGGCATTTTTTGCCCTGGCTCGCTGCACCATATGGACACAGCCGCGGCCTTGCCCGAGTTCTTCCGCGTCCTCGCATGCGGCGGGCGCTTTGCCGCCTGCGAGCCCTGGCGGGCGCCGCTGTACGGAATCGGCACGCGCATCTTCGGCAAGGTCGAACAAGGCGTTCACTGCGAGGTCTTCACGGCGCCGCGCCTGCAGATGCTGTTTCGCACATTTCCCGGCGCGCGTGTGGAACATCACGGTACGCTCACGCGTTATCCTCTTGTGGCGCTGCAGAAGCTCGGGCTGCGGCCGAGCCGGAGAGTCTCCTGGCCGCTTGCGCGTCTTGACGATGCCGTGTGCGCTCGTCTCCCGTGGCTCAGGGAACAGGGCAGCAGCCTGGCGATCCTGGGCACGCGGGGCGACGTTTAGCACCGGCAATGCGGTTCGTTGGAGCAGGTGTCGCGCGAATCTGGCCGTCCGGCGTTATACTATGACGTACGGACTTGCCGTGTGGCGCGTTCTGCGCGGCGTGGAAGATCGGACTCAGCAAGCGGCGCTGCTGCAGCGCTATGTGAGATCCGCGTGCGGCCCGTGCCGCTCGCATCGTGGGCGAAGGGAGCCAGCCAGCATGAGTTTTCCCGTGAAGTTTGCGGTCAGCGGCCTGGCAGTGATGCTCAGCCTGGCGATCGCCCGGCCCACCGCGCCGGCTGTCCGCGCCGCGGCGCGCCAGACCGCGCCGACCGATCTGGTCGGTGTGCTGGCGAACGGCGATCCATCCGCGCTGCCGCGGCTGGGCGCCACCTGGTTTCTGACCGCCGACGCCGGCGTCGGCGACGTTCCGGGAATGAACCGCGCCTCGATCATCCGCCTCAATCCGCCGCAGCCGGTCGATTCGGTGATGGCTGCCGTTGCCTCACGGCCGGGTGCCGCCTGGCTGGTCGGCAACGAGCCCAATGTGCCGACCACAAGCTCTTCTGATGCGCTCAGCCCCTCGGACTACGCCGTCGCGCTGCACGACTGGGAGGCGCGCATTCACGCCGCGGACCCGACGGCGATCATCGTGGGGCCAAACGTGCTGAACTGGTCGCAGACCTGCAACGGCTGCCCCGGCTACACGCTCGGCATGGACTGGGCCACGGAGTTCTACAACGACTACGTGAACATGTACGGCACCCGGCCGCCGATCGACAAATGGGCCATTCATACATACGAGCTGGATTGGGTGAACCTGCCCACGCTCTCAACAGACTGGCACAAGCAGCAATTGCGTGAGTTCCGTGCCTGGCTCGACAGCATGCCGGACGAGGCAGGCATGCCGATCTGGGATACCGAAGTCGGCTTCCACTGGGCTTTCCCTGGCTATCAGCTCGTCGGCGATAAGCTGGTGCCGACCGGCTCGTACGACACTGCCGGCGTGCAGGCGTGGATGTCGGACATGCTCAACTTCTTCACCACCGAAGGCGTGCAGCTCGGCGTCGAGCGCTCGTTCTTCTACGCGCAGTGGGGCGCGCTGGAAGGGTTCTCCGACAGCTACGGCGGGCTGGCCTTGTTCGACGGCCCGCAGGTCGACGCCGCGATGACGCCCTCCGGCCAGCAGTTGCAGTCCTTCTTCCAGGGCGGCGGGCAGTAGCCGCGACAGCTAAACCGGCACGACAGGCAAGGGCGGCGGCGCGGCTCACAGCGCCATCGTGCCGCCGCCCTCGACGGGCACGACGCAGCCGTTGACGTAGCCGGCGCGGTCGCTCGCCAGGAAGACGGCCACATCCGCGACCTCCTGCACTTCGCCCACCCGCTTGAGCGGGATGCCGGCGCCGGCCTGCGCCCGTTCCTCCTCCACCGGCACGCCACGGGCGCGGGCGCGGCTCAGGACCAGTTCCTCGTGCCGGTCGGTGCGGATCGGGCCAGGATTAATGGCGACCACGCGCACGCCGTACGGTCCGCCTTCCTGCGCCAGTCCGGCGGTGAAGTTCATCAAGCCGGCGTTGGCGATGCCGCCGGCGATGTAGCCCGCGCTGGGGCGGCGGCCCGCATTGCCGATGATGTTCACGATCACGCCGCCGCCCTGCTGCTTCATCCGCGGCAGCAGCGCCTTGCAGAGGCGGACGTAGCCCCACAGCTTGAGGTCGTAGGCGCGGTGCCAGGTGTCGTCGTCGATGCTGTCGATGGTGCCGCCCGGAATCGCGCCGGCGTTGTTCACCAGCACATCGACGCGGCCCAGCCGCTCTACGCCGAAGGAGGCGAGCGCCGCCACGCCCTCCGCCGTCGATAAGTCTGCGGCGAAGGGATAGGCGGTGACGCCGTGAACGTCGGCGATCTCGGCGGCGGCGCGCTTGAGCGCCTCCTCGGAGCGGGCGCAGAGCACGACATCGGCGCCCTCCGCGGCGAAGGCGCGGGCGATGCCGAGGCCGATGCCTTTACTGGCGCCGGTGACGATGACCTTCTTGCCGCGCAGATGCAGGTCCATGGGTGTGGCTCCTTCGCCGTGGTGAATAGTGAATGGTGAGTAGTGAGCGATTGGGCTTTGGCGTGACCTCCGGACGGCGGTGGAGCGCCACCCGGCTACATTGCAAGCGCGCCTTCGCCGATGAAGCTGGCATTTGCGCCCGGCCGCAGCGCCACGGTGATGCGCGCGGTGCGGCCGCCGGGTAAGCGCAGGATATACGCTCCGTCCCGCAGCGGCTGCTCGGCGACAACGTTGCTGAGCGTGCCGCCCCATTCGGTCTGCGCGAATGGCGCCACGTCGATGTAGAGCAGGCAGTCGGCCGCGGCGGCGCGGGCGCCCGCGGTGGTGTAGAGCTGGACCGTCGCGGTGAAGGTGCGCCGCACGGCGCGCTAGCCCGCCGCCACGCGCGCCGGCGCCATCGCCTCCAGCGTCTCGCGCACGATCTGCTCGCTCGCGCCGTGCGGGAACGACACACAGGGCGCCTGCACACCGCGGGCGCGATACTCGGCCATGCGCTGGCGGCAGTGGACCGGCGTGCCGCTGATCGTCAGCGCATCGACCATCGCGTCGGTCACGCAGCCTGCCGCGCGCCTCCGGTCGCGCTCGGCCCAGGCCGTGCGGATGCGCTCCGCCTCCTCCACGAAGCCGTAGTTGGCAACCAACTGGTAATAGTAAACGCCCATACCGCCCACATAGTAGGCGATGTGCGCCCGCATCAGGTTGCGCGCTTCGTCGCCGTCGCTCGACACGGCGGTGAGGATATACGGACTGATGGTGATCTCGCTGAAGGATCGGCCGGCTTTTTCCGCGCCGGCCCGGATCGGCGCGGTGAGCTGGTCGAAGCGCTCCGGCCAGAAGTAGATCGGCAGCCAGCCGTCGGCTAGCTCGCCGGTGATCTCCAGGCTGCGGCCGGCAAGCGTCGCCAGATAGGTCGGGATCTGCGGACGCAGCGGCTTGAACGGCAGCGGAAAACCGCGCTGCATGTGGAAGATGGCGCCGTCGTAGTTCAGCCGCTGGCCGCGCAGGATGAGTTGCACGATCTCGATGTACTCGCGCATGCGTGTAACCGGCCGCTCGTAGCGCAGGCCGTGCCAGTGCTCGATCACGTTGACGCCGCTCGTGCCGAGGCCGAGCAGCAGCCGGCCGCCGGAAAGCTCATCCACCGTCGCCGCGGTCTGCGCGATCAGCGCCGGGCTGCGGCTGAAGACGTTGACGATGCCCGTGCCGAACTGGATGCGCTCGGTGGCAGCGGCCATGTACGTGATCAGGGAAAAGGCGTCGCGGCCCCACGATTCGCCCACCCAGACCGTCTCGTAGCCGAGTTCTTCGGCGCGGCGGGCAAAGTCGCGCATCGCGGCGGGCGAGGGATCGTCGCGCGAGCCAAGCTGCGTGCCGGTGCGTTCCATGGGTCGCTCCTTTCAGTCGCTCGAGGGTACAGGGCGCAGGGCGTGGGGGAGACGCTTCGACGCCCACCGGCAGTATCGCCCGGCCATCGGCCCTCATCCTCTCCTGTCTCCTTCCCCCAATCCTGGCGGGAAGGAGACGATCCTGGGTAGTGCGTTCCGTGGCCGGTACGGTTAACCCGACACCATTACGGATCGCTCCAACCCGGGATCGCCCCTTTCTCCCAGGATTGGGAGAAAGGGGACGGGGGATTGAGGGCCGAACGCCGCGGGCGGCTCGATCTTTCGACCGCTCCGCCACCGTCGCTCACGTCGCGCTTCCTGCTCTACGCCCTATGCCCTGCGCCCTCCACCCGGCCTCAGCGGCGATGGCACGCCGGAGCGAGTCCGTCCTGACAGCCCGTGTGATACATGCGAATTCGCACGCGGCTGACGTTCATAGGGGCATCGGCGGAGTTGCCGCTCATGCTGTCAGCCGCTGAATCTTCGTCTGAGCCCATGGCGTCGATTCTACCGGCACACGGCGACCGGAGGGTAGATGGCCCGCGTCCTGCTGCGAATGCGCCCAGGCAGGGCAGGAGTGTGTTCACCGGCTGGCTATTCGCTCCCGGATCGGTACTTGACGGAAAAGGTATACTCCGCACTATCTGCTGGCTGGGTTTAGACAGGAGGTCTCCATGTTCAAACCGCGATGGTCGATGGGCCGGATGGATCGAAGGATGGCGCTGCGTGCCGCCGTGCCCCTGGCGGCGGGTGGCGCCGGGCTTGCCCTGGCCGGGCACGGCGTTGCGGCCGCGCCCGCGCAGGCTTCGGCCTGGACGGCAATGCACCTGGAGTTGGACTTCATCGCCGGTCCGCCCGGCGCGGTCAGCATCACGCTCGCCGGCGGCGGACCGGCCCAGCGCGGCGACTGGTTCTACGTCGACGCGGATATCTTCGCCATGGACGACGGCGGAGGCACGAAGATCGGGTTCTATCAGTGTTTCGGCGCCTGGACGAACGCCGGGACCGAGACCTCGGCGCCAGATCAGCGGCTCAACCTCGTGCAGTTCCACCTCGACAACCGTGGGGCGATCTTCGGGGTCATTAACGAGGCTGGAGGCATGCAGGCGCAATTGGTGGGCGCCATCACAGGCGGCACCGGAGAGTTTCTGGGCGCCCTCGGCAGTTTCCGCCAGCCGATTATCCAGCCCGCGACGGGCGCGACCCCGCAGATCAACCGTGGGGTGCTCGATCTGCTGCTGCCCAACGTGGCTCAGGAGGCGCGAGATGCGTGAGAGTCACAGCCTGCTCGTGCCGCGCCGCGGGATGCTTCGGCTCGCGGGTGCGCTCGGCGCCGGCGTGGCTGCCTCGGGCGCGCTCGCGCCGCGTCATCGAGTGTTTGCGCAGGATGTGATGCTTTCGGCTTCGGGCGCCGGCGTAAACGTGAAACAGATGCCGGCGCCCGACGGCAACGGCACCGTGCCACTGCGTGAGTCATTCAGCTTCGACGCGCACTACGCCCAGTGCATCATCGAGGACAACCCATCGGCGTTCGCCATGCCGACGTTCTCGATGGGCACAGTGACGATCGAGGAGCACCAATTTTTCATGGGCATGTACGCCAACGACGTGGCGGTGGTGAGCATCAAGCGCAATGCCTCCGGCCTGCTCGTGGCGAAGCTCACAGGGTCGCTGGGCTGCGCGACCTACGCCGGTACGGCGGACACGGTTGTCGGCTCGCGCACGGCCACCGAGCCGGCGTTCTACGAGATCGAGGCCATCGACGGCGGCGAAGGCGGTGGCGCCGCCGGTGACAGCTTCACCTTCACCGTCTACTTCGACGCGACGCAGTCGCCGCTGAACTACGCGATCTTCGGCCCGAATCCGGCGTTCACGGGCACGATGGTCAGCGGCGAAGTCACGATCGCGCCGCCGGTGCTGCTGCCGGTCACGTCCTGAATGGGGAGCGATCGGTGGCCTGCGGGTAGCAGCGGTGGCGGATTCTTTGGACGCGAGCGGCGGGAGCGGAGTTTCGCTCCCGCTGCTCGTCGCATTGGTTGAGGCGGCACGTCAACCCGATCCGCCCGCCGCCGCGGCCTCGGCCTGGCGCGTGGATGTGGCGATCTGCATGCGATCGTTAAAGAAGGCGAGCAGCAGCGCGAAGCGCTCGACGCGGTGGCTGGGCTTGCCGTTGCGGGTCAGCTCGTGGTTCTCGCCGGGAAAGCGCACGAAGGTCACGTCGCGCCGCAGCCGCTTCAGCGCGGTGAAGAGCTGCTCCGCCTGCTCGATCGGGCAGCGCAGATCCTCCTCGCTGTGCAGGATCAGCAGCGGCGTGGTCATCTGCTCCACGTACATCAGCGGTGAGAGGCGCAGGAACAGCTCCGGGTCGCGCCAGGGCTCCGTGCGGAAGTAGGCAAACGAGGTGTTGATGTCGTCCGTGCCGGCTTTCGAGAGGCGGTTGTTGATCGCGCGCTCGGAGCAGGCGGCGGCGAAGCGGTCAGAGTGGCCGATCAGCCAGCTCGTCAGATAGCCGCCGTACGAGCCGCCCAGCACGCCGAGCCGGCCGCGGTCGATGTCCGGCAACGCGGCCAGCGCGTGGTCCAGCGTGGCGAGCACGTCCTCCGCCTCTTTGATCGCCGGCTCGCCGACGATGCTGCGCGCGAACGCCTCGCCGTGGCCCGAGCTGCCGCGGTAGTTGCAGTAGAGCACGCCGAAGCCGGCGCCGGCCTGCACCTGGTACTCATCGTGAAACGCCCAGCCCTGCTGCATGAACGGTCCGCCGTGGATGTTCACCAGCAGCGGGTGCGCCTGTCCCGGCTGGTAGTTCGCCGGACGCATGAACCAGGCGTCGATCGGGCCGCCGGGTCCGTCCGCGGTCAACCGCTCGGCCGGAACCAGCCGTCGTTGCGCCGTGAACTCGTCGTTCAGGGCCGTCAGGCGGCGCTCGTCCCTGCCGTCTGATCCGGCCACCAACACTTCGACCGGCGCGGAAGCAGTGCTCGCCACGAAAGCGATGCGGCCGTCGTCGCTGATCGAGAACGAGGCGACCGTGCGCTCGCCGTCAAGCACGCGGCTGAGCGCGCCGCTCGCCGCATCGACGCGCAGCAGCGGCACGGCGCCGCGATCGTGTGCGCCGACGTAGATCGCGCTGCCGTCCGGCGCCCAGACCGGCGGCAGACCGGTGTTCAGATTCAGGTCAAGCGCTTCGGTCAGGCAGCGCGCCGCGCCGCCCGGCTCGATCAGCCAGAGGCGGCTGTGGCGCGGACCGTCGTCGGGGCCGCGATAGCCAATGAAAGCGACATAACGACCATCCGGGCTCCAGGTCGGAGACGCCACGGTCATCGCGCCGTCGCTGAGCTGCTCGACCGCGCCGCTGACCACGTCGACCGTGAACAGGTCGCTCACGCGATCGTAGTCGCGGCCGTCGTGCCGGGCGGAGACGAAAACGATGCGCCGGCCGTCGGGCGACCACGCCGGCTCGTCGTCGCTGAAATCGCCATCGGTGAGCTGGCGGAAGCCGCCGTCCAGACCGGCGATGTACAGGTGCTTGCGCCGGTCGTAGATGAAGCCCTCGGCGTTCAGCTTGTACTTCAGCGAGTTGATCACGCGCGGACGCGGCGCCTGCTTGCTGCCCTTCGCCGGCTCCTCAGCCAGCGACACCTTGCCCACCACGCAGATCGCCTGGCTGTCCGGAGACCAGGCGGGCGAGGCAACGCCGCCGGCGTGGCTGGAGAGCGCCCGCGCTTCGCCCCCGGTCGCGGGCAGCAGGTAGAGTTGTTCCTTTTCGTCCTCGCCGCGGCGTGAGGTGAAGGCCAGCCAGGCGCCGTCTGGCGACCAGCGCGGGGCGCCATCGCGACGCGGGCCGCGCGTGAGCGGCCGCACGTCGTCGCGTGCCGTGTCGGCAAGCCAGACCTGGGCGCGATAGTCATCTTCGGCCTGATCAAGCGTCGTTTGGACGAAGGCAACACGTTCGCCGTCCGGCGAGATCCGCGCGTCGCTGAGCCAGCGTATGCGATAGAGATCGTCCGGCTGCATGCCGGGCAGTGCGGGTGTGTCGTGCTGGGTCATACGGCCTCCTCTGACTCCTCTGATCTGTGCATCACGGGGCAGTGCGGTCCGTGCCGCGACCGACGGATTTCGGCGCGTTCACCGAACTGTAAGAAAGTACCGCAGCATGTAACGCCGCGCGACTAGTCTACGACTCAGGGTGTGACGAGCGGCCGGCTGGCCGCTCGGGAGGAAAGCAATGACCGCTCCAGTCCGTCTCGAAGCCATGCGGCAACCGATCGAGCGTTATCGTCCGGCCCGCTGCGCTGCGGGGGAGCGTCCGCGTGAAAGCGTACGCAGCGTTGCCGCCGGGCACAACGTCTACGAAGCGGGCCAGCCGGCGGATACGCTCTACATCCTCGCCTCCGGCCGCGTGCATCTGCGCCAGCGGGCGGCCAGCGGCGCACCGCTGGTAACCGACCTGCTGAAGCCGGGTGCGCTGTTCGGCGTGGACGGTCTGCACGGCGGCAAACACGCCGAGAACGCGCTGGCAGTGCGGACCTGTCTCGTGCGTGCCGTGCCGCTGGCGCTGATGGATCGCCTGCTGGCGCGCCAGCCGGGATTTGCGGCCGGAATCATGGAGGCGCTGCTGCGGCGCCGGCTTGCGGCGGAGCGCATGGTGAGCCGGGCCGTCGTGGCCGGCGTTCCCGGCCGGCTGGCGGGCGCACTGCTGGACGCGGCAGAAGACGGCATCGTTGCCGGCCTGACGCGGCAGCAGCTCGCCGAAGCCGCCTGGACCACGCGCGAAACCGCCACGCGCGTGCTCTACCACTTCGCGGAGGAGGGGCTGGTGGACATCGAGGGACGCTGCATCCGCCTGCGCGACGCGGAGCGGCTGCGCGGCCTCGCGGCCGGGGCGCGCCCCAGCTTCGCCGCGTAGGTCGGAGTGCGCACGCCGGCGTGCTTTCTCGCTCTGCGGCAGAATACTTCACCCCGGTGCGGCATGGTGCGGACGGCGCGCATGATTACGATCGGTGACGACGCAGCCGGGCCGGGGCGCCTAACCCCGCTTTCGCTGAAGCGAAAGCTCCCTTCCCCTCAGGGGAAGGGTTGGTTCGAGAACGTACGAATGATTGGGACACGAGCCCGCCGTGCGTCCCACAAGGACACCCCAGCCCCGCCGCCGTCGCACGGCGCCGGGAGCGCTCCAGAAGTCCCTTCCCGTCTCGGGAAGGGACAGACTTCCCGCAAGGGAAGTCAGGGTTAGGTGCCCCGACAGCCCATCGCCGTCAGGATCGCACTCCACGACAACCATCGTGGGTCGGACGGGCGGGGGCGGACGGCGTGAGCCGTCGCAGGAAGGCCAGGCCGGCAGGGAGGGTAACTTGGCAATCGCGGCTCAAGCAGCATCGGCAGCCCGCTCACAGCACGATGGCCGGGCGGCCACGGTGGCGACGCTGCCGGACGAGCTGTACCTGG
The DNA here is from genome assembly GCA_937879875.1 of uncultured Chloroflexota bacterium. Lineage (GTDB taxonomy): Bacteria > Chloroflexota > Dehalococcoidia > CAUJGQ01 > CAUJGQ01 > CALFMN01. The sequence goes on from CALFMN010000224.1 coordinate 22,064, forward strand.
AGGTGACGAACCGCTGCAACCTGCGCTGCCGCACCTGCCCCCAGTACTTCGGCATGGCCGAGCCGCCGGCCGACCTGACCATGGATCGCTTTTATGCACTGATCGACCAGTTGCCGCGGGTGCGTCGCGTCGTGCTGCACGGCATCGGCGAGCCGCTGCTGAACCGGCATCTGCCGGAGATGGTGCGCGAGCTCAAAGCACGCGGCGCCTATGTGCTGTTCAACAGCAACGGCCTGCTGCTGCGTGGGCGCTGGCCGGCGAAGCTGATCGAAAGCGGCCTCGACGAGCTGCGCGTGAGCGTCGACGCCGGCACGCCCGAGACCTATCAGACCGTGCGCGGCGCCAACGGCTTCGCCCGCATCTTTGCCAACCTGCGCTCGCTGTCCGCCGCGAAGACGGAGCGCGAGGCGGTAACGCCGAAGCTTTCGCTCTGGATGACGGGCATGCACAGCAATGTGACCGAACTGCCCGCGCTTGTGCGCCGCGCCGCCGAAAGCGGCATCGGCGAGGTCTATCTGCAACGGCTCGTCTTCTCCGAGCGCGGCATGGCCCGAGCCGACCAGTCGCTCTACGGCCACGCCCGCGACGAGGACGCGGCGGCGATCGCCGAGGCGGAGGCGCTGGCACGTCGGCTCGGCGTCACGCTGCGCGGTTCCGGCGAGGTGCAGCTCGCCGATCAGCTCGCCGGTCAGGACGGGCCGAACGCACCGCGCCGCGCCTGCCAGCGGCCGTGGAAGCTGATGTACGTCACCGCCAACGGTCAGGTGCTGCCCTGCTGCGTGGCGCCGTTCACTTCGGCGCCGTACGCCTCGATCGTGCTCGGCCATACGGCCCGGCAAGGTTTGCCCGAAATTTGGAACGGTGAGCGCTATCAAGCCTGGCGTACGGCGCTGCTCTCGGAGGACAGCCCGCCGGCCGCCTGCCGCGGCTGCGGCGCCGACTGGAGCCTCTGAGTGACGACCCCGCCGGCCGCCGTCCACCGCAGCGCCCTGCCGAAGCGGCAGCCCGGCGCGGCTTACGGCCGGCATCCTCGCCGGCTGCTCGCCGCGCCGCGCGGGCGCTCGTGCGGCCTGACGCGCACGGATGGCGTGGTCGTGCTGGCCGTCGCGGTCGGGGCCACGATCTATGCGATCTTTGGCCTGCGCGTCTACCGCAGCCTGCACGCCTCGGCGTTCGATCTGGCGTTCTTCGATCAGATCCTCTGGAACACGGCGCACGGACGCTGGTTCGAGACGACGTATGTTGCCTACAACTTTCTGGGTCAGCACTTCGAGCTGCTGTTACTGCCGCTGGCGTTGCTCTACCGTCTGGGCGCCGGGCCGCAGACGTTGGTCGTCGTGCAGGCAGCCGGCGCCGCGTTGGCCGCGCTGCCGCTCTACATCGCCGGCCGGCGCCTGCTGCGCGCACCCGCGGCGGCGCTGCTGGCCGTCGCCTACCTCGTTTCGCCCGCGCTGCAACGCGGCGTGGACTTCGGCTTCCATCCGGACCTGTTCGAGCCGCTGGCGGCGTTCGGCGCCCTGGCCGCGTTGCTGTGGCGGCGCGACCGGCTGTTTCTGCTCGCCGTTGTCCTGCTGCTGCTGCTCAAGGAAGACGCATTCCTGGTAGCGCTCGGGCTCGGTTGGATCGCACTGCTGTGCGGCCGAAAGCGCCTCGGCCTCTCGGTGATCGCCGTGTCGCTGGCGTGGGGCGTGCTGGTGCTCGCGCTGATCATGCCGCACCTGCGCCATGGCGCCAGCAGCGACCTGGCCGAGCGCTACGGCTATTTGGGCGACAAGCCCCTGGCGATCGTCGCCGGCGCGCTGCTGCACCCGGACCGCGTGCTCGGCCATCTCGCGGCGCCGGTCCCGGCGACGGCGGTGTTCGTGCTGTTGGCGGGCTTCGCCTTCCTGCCGCTGCTGGCGCCCGATGTGCTGCTGGCAGCAATTCCCGCGGCTCTCGTGGGCCTGCTTTCGACCCACCCGCAGCAGCGGGCGCTCGACGTGCAGTACGGCGCGCCGGTGTTGACGCTCGTTGTGGTCGCCGTCATGTTCGGCGCGGCGCGGGCCGAACGCTGGGCGCCACGACTGGCCGCGCGCCTGTCGCGCTGCTCCCGCGCAAGAGCCTTCCGCCGGCTGGCACGTGGGCTGCCGGCGTGCGCGCTCGCCGCCGCGCTGCTGGCCGCCTACCTGCGCGGACCCTATCCGCCCGAGCGCGCGGCGGCGCGCTGGCGCTTCGCCGACGACGGCTCAGCCGCCGCGCTGGCGCGCGTCTCGGGGCTGATTCCGCCCGACGCCTCGCTCAGCGCACAGACGGGGCTGGCGCCGCATCTTTCACAGCGGCGCGTGCAGTGGGAGTTCCCGCGGCTGAAGGACGCCGAGTATGTGATCCTGCAGACCAACGGCATCCGCTCGTCCCAATCGCTGCTCGCGGGGTTTGACCAGACGGCCGCATCGCTGCCGGCGCTGGGCTACCAGCCGATCGCGAGCGACGGCACGATTCGGCTTTATCGCCGCCAGGCTGGAGGCTCGCGCTGATGCAGGTCGTAGCTGTGATTCCGGCGCTGGACGAGGAGGGCGCCATTGGCGCGGTCGTGCGCGCCTTGCCCCGCGATCTGGTGCGGCGCGTGGTCGTGGTCGATAACGGCAGCCGCGATCGCACGGCTGCCTCGGCGCGGGCCGCCGGCGCCGAGGTGGTCTCGGAGCCGCGGCGCGGCTACGGCTTCGCCTGCATGGCGGGCGTGGCCGCGGCGCCGGAGGCGGAGGTCTTCCTCTTCCTCGACGGCGACGGCAGCGACTTTCCCGAAGACGCCGGCGGTCTGCTTGAACCGATCCTCGCCGGCCGCGCCGATCTGGTGCTCGGCTCGCGGGAGCGGGGCGGCATGGTCGAAGGTGCGCTGCCGTTGCAGGCAAGGCTGGGCAATCGGTTGGCGGCATGGCTGATCGGCGTGCTCGACGGCGCCCGCATCAGCGACCTCGCGCCGTTTAAGGCGGTGCGCGCGGAACCGCTGCGCGCACTCGGGCTGCGCGAATGCACCTACGGCTGGACGATCGAGCTGATCGTGCGCGCCGCGCAGGCCGGCCTCGCGCTTGAAGAGATCCCGGCGCGCTACCGGCAGCGGCTGGCGGGCGAAAGTAAAGTGAGCGGTACGCTTTCCGGGACGATCCGCGCCAGCGCCCGCATTCTCGTCACGCTGGCTCGGCTACACTGGCCGTACCGGCTCCGTCAGCACACGCCGGCTGGTCGCGGCGCCGGCGGCTCAAGCACCGCGATCCGGGGAACGCGGCGCCAACTGCTGGCGAGTGCCGGCATGGCGCTGGCGGCCGGCGCCGCGCTGAGCTGGTGGCACGGCCGGCGCCGACGCACAACCGGAGCCTGAGACGATGACACAGACTGTGCTGGTGGTCGACGACGAGGCGATGGTCACGGAGGTCGTCGGCAAGTATCTGCGTCGAGAAGGCTATGAGGTCGTCTGCGTGGGCGACGGCGAGGCAGCGATCGCTGCTGCCCAGCAGTATCGCCCCGATCTCGTCGTGCTCGACCTGATGCTGCCGCGCATCGACGGCCTCGAAGTCTGCCGCAAGCTGAGGGCGCGATCGCAGGTGCCGGTGATCATGTTGACGGCGAAGGGCGAGGAGCTGGACCGCATCATCGGGCTGGAGCTGGGCGCCGATGACTACATTCCCAAGCCCTTCAGCCCGCGCGAGTTAGTTGCGCGCGTGAAGGCGGTGCTGCGGCGGGCGGCGGCGGCCCAACGCCCGGACGGCGATCTGCTCGACTTTGGCGATCTGATGATTGACGTGCCGGGCCGCGTTGTGCGGCTGCGCGGCCAGCCGGTGGAGCTGACGGCGAAGGAGTTCGATCTGCTGCACGTGCTCGCCGCCGCTGCGGGCCGCGCCTTCACCCGCGAGGAGTTGCTCAACAAGGTGTGGGACTACGAGTATTTCGGCGATGCGAATACCGTGACGGTGCACGTGCGCCGGCTGCGCAGCAAGATCGAGACAGACCCGGCCCGGCCTGCCTATGTGAAGACGGTGTGGGGCATTGGCTACAAGTTTGAGGCATAACAGCGGGGCGGCGCGGCTCTTCGGCGCCGCCCACGGCGCGCTGCCGCGCGCTGGCGTGGCGGCCGTCGCGGCCGGCGGTCTTTGCCTGCTGTTCGGTGGCCTGGCGATCGCGGTGCGGTCGGGCAGCGAGAGCCACGACGTGACGCTGCTCGTGCTGACCATGGCCGCCTCCGGCCTCGGCTCGCTTGCGCTGGCGATCGTGCTCGTGCGCCTCGCCGAACAGTCACCGCGCATCGGCCTGTCCGCGCGCCTGCTGATACCCGGCGCCCTGGCGATCGTGGTCGTCTCCGTGAACGTCTGGTTCACCGCGTCGATGATGTTCATTTCACATAACGACTCGATCGTGCTTGCCGCGCTGCTCAGTTACGCTGCCGTGCTGGCGGTCGCGGCGTCTTCCGCGCTGGCTGGATCGATTACCTCGGGCCTGGCGCGGCTGACGGTCGGCGTGCAGCGCATGGCGGGCGGCGAATCGGGCGTGCGCGTCGCCGTGCGCACGGCGGACGAAGTTGGTGCGCTGGGAAACGCCTTCAATCTCATGGCCGGCCAACTCGAGCAGGCCGAGCGCTCCCGACAGGAGATGGAGGCAGCGCGACGGCATCTGCTGGCGGCGGTGTCGCACGATCTGCGCACACCGCTTTCCGCGATCCGCGTGATGCTGGAGGCGATCGAAGATGGCGTGGTCGACGACGTCGAAACGATCGAACGCTACCACCGCGCCATGCAGGGCGAAGTCGCGCGCCTGAGCGGGCTGATCGACGATCTGTTCGAGCTGAGTCAGATCGAGGCCGGCGTGCTCGGTCTGCGCCGCGAACGGGCAGCGGTCGGCGATCTGATCGCCGAGACGGCGGAAGCGATGCGCGCCGAAGCGGAGCGCGCCGGCGTGCGGCTCTGCTGCGACGTTCCGGCCGCCTTGCCGCCGATCAGCGCCGACATGCAGAAGCTGCACCGCGTGCTCGGCAACCTGCTGGCGAATGCCGTGCGCCACACGCCTGCCGGCGGGGTCGTGCGGCTCAGCGCATCCGTTCATGAGTCGGAGATCGCGATCGTGGTGGCGGACAGCGGCGAAGGCATCGCGCCTGAGGATCTGCCCCACGTCTTCGAGCGCTTCTACCGCGGCGACAAGTCGCGCTCCCGCGCCGGCGGCGGCGCCGGGCTGGGCCTGGCGATCGCGCGCGGACTGGTGCAGGCCCACGGCGGCCGGATCGATGTCGAGAGCGCGCCGGGAGCGGGCGCAGCCTTCAGCGTGCACCTGCCGCTCGACACCGCCGTCGAGTAACCCGGCCTATTCGGCAGGTTCTGATGCCTGCGGACCCGCGCTGCGGCGCCGCGGCGCCCGTCGGGCCGGCGTGGGCTGGTCCGGCGGTGTCTGGTCTCCCGTCGCGGCTTCGGCCGGCGCGGCAGCGCGGCTCGTGCGGGCGCCGCGGCGGGCCGGTCGCGGGATGATCTCGGGCTCGGTGCCCATCACTGCGGCCTCGATAATCTCCGGCACCGACTCAACCGGCTCACTCGGCGTCGGAACCGCGGCCGGCCCGGGTGGCGCCTCGTCCTCGCTCTGGGCGATCTGACCCGGCCGCAAGAAGCGGCCAGGCCGGCGCGCCCGGTCGACCTCACGACGATCGTCTGGCAGCCGGGCGGGGCGCTGGCCTGGCTCGGCAAGCTGTCCCTCGAATTCAGGCGGACGCTGCGGCACCGGACGCTCGGCGCGGGCGGCGTCGATGCGAGCGCGTTCCAGCCGGTTCGCCTCGCGGCGCTCGGCATCGAGGCGGGCCGCCTCCTGCCGCGCGGCTTCGTGGCGGGCGGCTTCCTGGCGCGCCGCCTCGATGCGTGCGCCCTCGGCCTGCGCCGCCTCGGCTGCCTCGGCGTCGTCGGCAACGCGAAAGCGGAAGGCCCAGGGTCCGCCAACGGCACTTGGGCCTTCGCCGGGACGAAAGCTGCGCATGAGCGCGATCGAAAGGCCGCAATGGCCGCCACTGCTCGCCACGTCCAGCCGGAAGCCGACGTCGAAGCGAGCGGTCTGCATGTGCGCAGGCGTCACTTCTTCAAGCGCGGAGTAGCCCCAGAAGCGGCGCACTTGCGTGCGCAGCGGCCGCTCATCCGGATCAAGCGCGATCACATCCGACTCGTTGAGCAGCAACTCGCCCGCCGAATGGCGCCCCGCCTGCACGTGAACACGGACGATTATCGCGCCGTTTGCCTGACGCTGGGCCCAGGGAATGCTGACCGTGATGCCGTTCGCTTCCTGCGTCAGCGACAGCGAATACGTGCGAATCTCGGTGTCGTTCATCAAACGCTCCGGTGCCGCTCCGACGAAGTGCGCGACAGCGCCGCGCGAGCGGCGATCCGTTATACAGGATACCGTGCGGCGGCCATGCTACCATAGGCTCCGCGGAGCGCCGCGCCGGAGCCGGCTGCGCCAGCTTTGCCCGAGAGCCGTCGATGACGATCAGCGTTGCCTATCAAGGCGTGCCGGGCGCCAACAGCGAGATCGCCACGCTCGGCTATTTCGGTGAAGGCGTCGAGCCGGTGCCCACGCCCTCGTTCACGGCGCTCGTGGACAGCGTGCTCACCGGTCAGACGGACTTCGGCGTGCTGCCGATCGAAAACTCGCTGGCCGGCAGCGTGATCGACAGCTACGACCTGCTGATCGAGCGGCCGGTGTTCATCGTCGGCGAGCTGTATCAGCATGTCCGCTACCAACTGCTGGCGCTGCCTGGCGTGAAGCTGGAGGACGTGCGCCGCGTCTACTCGCACCCGCAGGCGCTGGCGCAAACCGCCGATTACCTGCGGGCTCACCCGGCGATCGAGCCGGAAGCAGCCTTCGACACGGCCGGCGCGGCCAAGCTCGTTGCGGATCGCGGCCTGCGCGACGCCGCCGCGATTGCGCCGCGGCTGGCGGGCGTGCGCTACGGGCTGGTGCCGCTCGCCGCCGATATCCAGTCGCACGCCGAGAACTACACACGCATGGTCGTGCTCGCACGGGGCGAGCAGCAGCCTCCGGCGGACGGCGTGGTCAAGACCTCGGTGATCGCCGGTCTGCGTCACGAGCCGGGTTCGCTGGCGGCGCTGCTCGGCGTACTCCAGCGCGCCGGCATGAATCTGACCAAAATCGAGTCGCGGCCGATCATCGGCAAGCCGTGGGAGTATCTGTTCTACCTCGACTGGGAGGGCCGGCTCGAGGGCGGCGCTCTCGAGGACGCCCGCCGCGCGACGACCTTGTGGAAACGCCTGGGTGTTTACGCCCGCGGCTCGCGCATCGAGGCGCGCTGAGTGGCTCGGGGCGCGCCGCAGCGCGGCCACGATCCATAGGGTGGACCGCGCTGGTGTATGCCGCTGCTGGCCTCGACGTCTCGGGCCGCGATCGCCAACGCTTTCAGCTCGGAGCCACGATGGACTTTCGCCGCACCGCACGCCGTTTGGCCCGAACCCTGCCGATCGCAGCACTGATCGCCGCCATGCTCTGTTCCGGCCACGCGGCCACACCAGCCGCCCGCGCTCAGCCGCCTGCGCTCGACCTTGCTGCCGCCCGCGCCGCGCTGCTGGCACGCCCGCTACCAGCCGCGCACACGAGCCGCACGCTCACCGTGGAAGACGTTCCCCCGGCGGATCTGGTCGAGGGGCAGGCGACCGTCACTTTTGACATGTCCGTAACTGACGGCGATGCCCGTGCTCGCGTCGCTTCAATCGGCGGCGCGGTGGTCTCGACGATCCCGCGGCTCAACGTCTATCGCGTCGCGCTGCCGGCGGGCGAAACGGTGAGTGACGGGATCGCCGCGCTGACGGCGCTGCCGGATGCGTTGCGGGCCGAGCCGCTCACGCGGCTGCACAACGACTTCCACCCGAACGATCCGCTGTACGGGCCGTACCAGTCGTATCTGCCGCTGATGCACGCCGAACAGGCATGGGACATGCAGCAGGGCGATCCACGGATCACCGTCGCTGTACTTGATTCAGGCATCGACATTACGCACCCCGATCTCGCCGGCCAGATCTGGACCAATCCCAATCCCGGTGCGTGGGGCTGCGGCGACGACGAGCACGGCTGCAACTTCGTCGATCCGCAGGATGTCAGCCCTTCCTGTCCCAACTACGATCCCAATCCCGTGCCGAACCCGGATATCACCCCGTACCTGTATCATGGCACGTTCGTCGCCGGGATCATCGGCGCGGCAACGAACAATCAGATCGGCATCGCGGGCATCTCCCCGCACGCCTCGATCATGCCGGTGCGCGTCGGCGACTGCATTCGCCCGACGGACCCGGCAATCGCGGCCGGACTGATCTACGCGGCGGACAACGGCGCCTGGGTGGTGAACATGAGCATCGGCGGCTCCTGCCTGCCGGCGCCGAGTTACGTGACCGACGCCATCGCCTATGCCGAGCAGCACGACGTCGTGATCGTGGGCGCCGCCGGCAATTCCGGTGCGCCATGCGTGGAATCGCCGGCGAACGTTGATGGCGTAATCGCCGTTGGCGCGCTTGCGTCCGGCGGCCAGGCGCGAGCCACGTTCAGCAGTTACGGACCGGAGATCAGTGTCGTCGCGCCGGGGCAGCGCATCATCAGCACCGTGCCGTTGACCGACCGCGCGCCGCCCAGGGACTACTACGACCAGCAGGACGGCACCTCGTTCGCCGCGCCGATGGTGGCCGGGCTGGCACAGCTGCTGCTGTCGCAAAACAGCATGCTGACGCCCGATCTGGTGCGCGGACTGATCGAGCGCGGTGCGGTGCGGCTGCCGGAAGGGCGGACGCCGGGCTGGTCCGGCGCCGGGCGCATCGACCTGGCCGGCTCGCTGCGGCTCGTTCCGGCCGCGTACTTCGGCGCGGTGAGCGCGGCGGGCGCGCCGGTCGCCGACGGCACGCCGGTGGCGGCGTTCGTCAACGGCCGCCCGTGCGGCCAGGCCTCGACGTACAGCAGCGGCGGCGCATCGGCGTTTGTGATCTACGTTTCCGCCGCTGCCGATGTGCCTGGCTGCGGCGTGGCCGGCGGAACGGTCACGTTCACGGTTGGCGGCCAGGCAGCGGGCAGCGCCGTATGGCGGCCGGCCGCCATCGCGCAGGATCTCGCGGTGGGCGCCGCGCCGGCGCCGGGCCGGCGCTCAAGCGCGAACGTCGGCATCGCCGCCGGCGGACAGACTACGCTCATACGACCCGCAGCGGCGGACTGGCGCCTGCGTCTGGCGCCTTGACCTGCATAGGGAAGGGACTCGTGTCCAGCTCGCGGCGCTGCACCAGGCGCACCGAAGCGGGTTCCACCGCCAGCGCCATTCAAAGGCGTCGCCCGGATGGCCCGTGGCGGCGACGCAGGGTCCGGCGCGCGGTGACGGGCCGGCGCCGATCGAGGCTACGGCGGGCTGTTGCTGCCCGGCCGGTGCGGCTCCTGCTCGGCATCGAGCCGTACCCAGAGGAAGCCGCAGAGCGCGGCGGCGACGATGCCGACCGCGGCGCCGGCCGTGAAGCCGCGAGCGAACGAAACGCTGAAGAAGACGAACAGGAAGAGCGCGACAGCCTGCATGACGATGAAGGCAACGATGAGCAGGCCAAGCGTGCGCATCAGTGCCGCGATCATCGCCGTGCCCGATCTGCTGCCGGCTGCCGCGCCTATGACCCGTCCATCAGCCGGTCGAGATCGTCAAGCATCGCGCGCGGGCCGGACTGCTGAAAATGCTCGCGCGCCGGGGTCAACAGCGCGATCAGCGCCTCGGCCACGCCGGCCTTGAGATCCATCGGGTGCAGGTAGCCGCTCCCGTAGGCCTCGGCCAGTTCATCGAAGCTGCTGAAGCTGACCGGGCCGCCGTTTTCCGGCGTACGCGGGATGTACAGCGCGGCGCCCGGCTCGTTGAAGATCAGATAGCGCGCCCAGTCGAGGATCGGGTTGAAGGCGACCTCGTTCGGCGGGCAGAACGCCTTGCGGATCTTCTGGCGGATCTCGTCCTCGCTGTCATGGATGAAGATCGCCGACGACGGGTCGGATTTGCTCATCTTCATCGAAGCGACGAAGTCCTGCACATTGTCTTGCGGCGGCGGCCAGACAGCAGGCTTGCGCAGGCCCATCAGCAAATGATGGTGGATCGCGATCGGCTTGATCTGCTGGCCATCGGCGTTGTGCACCGCATTAATCTTCATTTGCAGTGCGGTGTCGCGGGCAATTACGTGCGCTTTGCGCTGGTCCATGCCGGCGTGCGCGAGTTGCACCTGCATCGCGAAGATGTCGGCCACCTGCAGCGCGGGATAGATCAGCTTGGCGAAATCGACCGACTCGCCCTCTTTGCGGCCGAGGATGGTGATGCTGCGCTGCATGCGGCCAAGCGTGGTGTTCTTCGAAACATCGATCACCGTGGCCCAGTAGTCGTCGTTGCAGTGGTACAGCTCGGTGCCGAGGATGAACTTCAGCTTGCCCGGGTCGCGGCCGAAGCACTTCAGTGAGGCGATGAAACCCTCTTTGAAGTAGTTCACCGCGACGCGGCGAATCACGTCGCGGTCGCCGCCGAGCTTGTCGTTGATCCAGGTATGCCAGTCGGCAAGAAACACCGAGCAGTCGATGCCCGCGTCCATGAAGTCGCGCACCTTCGACATGCTCATCAGACCGGAGCCCAGGTGCATTTTGCCCGAGATCTCGAAGCCGATATAGTGCTGAATCGGCTCGCCCGTGGCGAGCAATTTTCGTAAATCGTCGACCGTGATGATCTCTTCCACGTTGCGGCCGATCAGTGCCAGCCGCTCCTCAACGCTCTTCGTCCCGCTCACAGCCCGTGCCTCACTCCAAGGTTGTTACCAGTGTAGCTGCAAACGCGCGGGGCGCTCACCTGCCGCGGACCTTGACCCTCAGATCGCGCCCTCGGCCCGCAGTTCAGCGATGCGATCGTCGCCCAGGCCCAGCAACTCGCGCAGCACCTCGTCGGTGTGCTGGCCGAGCAGCGGCGGCGCCGTGCGCGGGCCGATGCTCGCTTCGGAGAGGGCGATCGGCGAGCCGACCACTCGCAGGTCGCCAATCGTGGGGTGCGGCAGTGTCTTCACCACCCCCAGCGCCTGCACCTGCGGATCGGCAAAGGCCTGCGCCACCGTGTTGATCGCTCCCGCCGGCACCCCGTGTTCGTTCAGCAGTCGCACCCACTCCGCCGCTGTCTGTTGCTCGACGAGCGATTGTACGATCGCGATCAACTCGTCGCGGTTCGCCACACGCTCGGCGTTCGTGCGGAAGCGCGGATCGTCGGGCAGATCGGGACGGCCGGCCAGCTCGCAAAACGCCTTGAACTGGCGCGGATTGGCGCAGGCGAGCGAGATCGGCTTGTCGCTGGCATGAAAGACCTGGTACGGGACGATGTTCGGATGCGCGTTGCCGAACCGCCCCGCGTCCTTGCCGCTGATGAGATAGTTCTGCCCCACGTTCGCCAGCCATGCCATCGCGGATTGCAGCAGCGAGGCATCGACGCGCTGGCCGCGGCCGGTCTCGGTCCGCCGGTAAAGAGCCGCGAGGATGCCGTTCAGCATGAACAGCGCGGCGGTGATGTCCACGATCGCGATGCCGACCTTCATCGGTTCGCCCGCCGGCTCGCCCGTCACGCCCATGATCCCGGCGAGCCCCTGCACGACGAAATCGTAGCCGGCGTATTCGGCGTAGGGGCCGCTGGTGCCGAAGCCGGTCAGCGAAGCATGGATCAGGCGCGGGTTTGCCTGCCAGAGCGTTTCGTCGCCCAGCGCCATGCGCTCGAGCGTGCCGGTCTTGAAGTTTTCGATCAGGATGTCGGACTTGCGCACGAGGTCGAGCAGCAGCTCGCGGGCGGCCGGGTGCTTGAGGTTCAGCGTGATGCTGCGCTTGTTGCGGTTGACCGACAGATAGTAGGCGCTCTCGCCGCCGGCAAAGGGCGGACCCCAGCCGCGCGTCTCGTCGCCCTCGCCCGGCTGCTCGACCTTGATCACGTCGGCGCCCATGTCGCCAAGCGTCATCGCCGCATAGGGCCCCGCCAGCACGCGCGAGAGGTCGAGCACGCGCACACCGGCAAGCGGGCCGACGCCATTCTGTTGCTGATCTGCGTCGTTCTTCGCGTCCGGCATGCCCTCGTCCTGTGCGTTAGTCCAGGAACAGTCCGCCGGCCGGGTGCAGCATCTGGCCGGTGAAGTAGCTGGCGTCGTCGGAGCAGAGGAAGAGCGCGGTCGAGGCGATCTCGTCCGGCTCGCCCATGCGGTGCATCGGCACGGTGCGCAGGATGCGCTGCAGCCGCTCCTCGCTCTGGTGCATCGGCTGCGTCATCGGCGTGTCGATGTAGCCCGGACCGATCGCGTTGATGCGGATGTTCTGACCAGCCAGCTCCAGCGCCATCACTTTCGTGAGCATCCAGACGCCGGCCTTGGCGATGCAGTAGTGCCCGCCGCCCGCCAGCGGCAGCCGCGCCGCGCCCGAGCTGATCGTCACGATGGCGCCGGGCCGGCCCGCACTCAGCATCTCGCGCACGGCCGCGCGGCAGGTGAGCAGCACGCCGCGCAGGTTGACGTCGAGCATGCCGTCAAACGCCGCGAGCGGCATGTTCCACAGCGGCTCGCCGCCCTGCTGCCCCGGCGCTTGAGCGATGCCGGCCGCGGCAACGACACAGTCCAGCCCGCCGTAGGTTTCCACGCAGCGGTGGGTGACGCCGTTGACCAGCGCTTCATCGGTCACGTCGGCCTGCGCGGCGAACGCCTGTCCGCCCGCAGCCTCGATGCGGCGCACCGTCTCTGCGGCGCCCTCCAGCGATCGATCGATGACGCAGATGCGGGCGCCCTCGGCGGCGAAGCGCTCGGCGCTGGCGCGGCCGATGCCCGAGCCGCCGCCCGTGATCAGTGCGACCTTGCCCTCAAGCCGTCCCGGCATGTGCTGCTCCTTCGCTCGCCTAACCCTGCCGCGGCTGAAGCCGCGTCCGTGTTGAAAGTCTCCGACGGTTGCGCTGCGCTATGGCCCCACAGGGGAAGGGTGCGGTCCGAGGCCGACCGGTAGCCCTCAGACAACCCTTCCCCACAGGGGAAGGGACGCATGGGCACGCTGGGCCTTGCCGCCGACGTGGGACAAACCCTTCCCCCGTGGGGAAGGGACAGACTTCGCTTGCGAAGTCAGGGATAGGCGCGCCTCCGCCATGATAGCCGCCGGGCGTGTAGCATGGGCAATGCCGCCCTGCGTTGGGCGAGCCCCGCAGCTGGTGTCTGCCATGCGCTTTGGCATTGTCCTCCCGCATTTTCGCAGCGTGGCCGGAGCCGGCGCCATCCGCGACGTGGCGCAGGCCGCAGAAACGCTCGGCTTCGACTCGGTCTGGATCACCGACCGCGCGGCGATTCCGCGGGGCGAGGTCAACCGCCGCTTCGGCCCGGTCTTCTACGATCCGCTGGCCACGCTCGGCTACGTGGCGGCCTGCACGAGCCGCGTGCGGCTGGGCGCCACGGTGTTCGTACTGCCGTTTCGGCATCCGGTGCTGATGGCCCGCGCCATCGCCTCGCTCGACCAGCTCAGCGCCGGCCGGCTCGACGTGGGCGTGGGCACGGGCTGGATGCAGGACGAGTTTGACGCGATCAACGTGCCGTTCGAGCAGCGCGGCGCGCTGACGGACGAGTATCTGGACGCGATGATCGCGCTGTGGACCGCGCCGGTCGCTTCGTTTGCGGGGCCGACTGTGCGCTTCGAAAATCTCGCCTCCGAGCCGCTGCCCGTGCAGCGGCCGTATCCGCCGATCTGGGTCGGCGGCCGCACCGCGCCCGCCTTCCGGCGTACGGTCAAATACGGCCAGGTCTGGCACGCCGCGCCCGCGGGGCTTTCCGACCTGGTTCCGGCCGTCGCGGCGCTGCAAAAAACGGCGCTGCAACTCGGCCGCGACCCCGCGACGATCGGATTGACCACGCGGGCGCCGCTGCACTTCGAGCCGGCCGCACGCTCGCCGAGCGAGGGCGAGATCCCGGATCTGCCGATCGGTACGCCCGACGCGATCGTCGCCACGCTCCACCGCTATCAGACGGCTGGTTTTTCCGAACTCGTCTTCGATACGTTCTTTGCCGGCTTCCCCGAGCTCGAAGGCGCTACGCCGCAAGGCATACTGAAGACGATGACACAGTTCGCGCGGGCGGTGATGCCGGCCTTCCGCTGAGGGCAGCGGGCGATGCGGCCGATGCTGATGGCGGGAGAAATGTTCGCCTCGCCGTGCCGAGTCAGTCATTGGCGTACGATACGGGCGCATGTCCCAAGCGAATGGAGGCCCGCGATGACCGCCACCCCGAACAGTTCCGAACTCCCGGTTGCATTTCCCGCCGTCGAGCAGCAGCGCTACGACTGGGAGGCGATCGTCGATGACCTCAACCGGCTGCTGCGTCTGCGCACGACGCCGATCGGCATGAAGCTGTTCGAGACCGTGGCCGAGATGGAGGCGATTCCGCGCATTCGCCGGCCGAAGTCGATCTACACGACCGACCAGGTCGTCGCCCAGGCGGCGCGGCTCGGCTGGACCGTCGGCATCACGAACGACGACCTCGTCGGCGCGCAGTGCGGCGCGGTGATCGGCCTGCACCCGCAGGACGAAGACTGGCTCTCCGGCAAGCGCATGGCCGGCGTGTGGTTCGATACGCTGGAGAACGCGGCGGCGCACCAACGGGCGATGGACGTGGTGCCCTACGGGCGGTACACGGCGCTGGCCGTCTCGCCGCTCACGTCGGGCCGGCTGGAGCCGCCCGACGTCTGCCTGATCTACGGTACGCCCGGCCAGATGATCATCCTGATCAACGGCCTGCAATGGACGGGCTACCGCAAGTTCGAGTGGGGAGTGGTGGGCGAGTCGGCCTGCGCGGACTCGTGGGGCCGGGCGCTGAAGACGGGCGAGCCCAGCCTCTCGATCCCTTGCTACGCGGAGCGGCGCTACGGCGGCGTGCTGGACGACGAGCTGCTGCTGGCGATCGCGCCGCGCTTCCTGCCCGGCGCGATCGAAGGCATGAAGCGCATCGCCAAAAACGGCCTGCGCTACCCCATTCCGCAGTACGGCATCCAGAGCGACGCCCGCGCCGGCCTGGCCTACAGCTACGGGTAGGACGCACGGCGCAGGAGTCCAGCGGTCGCTCGGTCTGGACGCTACGCGATCGCGGTGAAACTCGACTGGTGTGCCGATCGTTTGAGCAATCAAGCCGTCGCCCCGCCTGGATAGATCAAGCGATGCGTAGCTGCCTCTGCTTAGCACTGCTGCTACTGGCGAGCGCTCTGCTGGTCGCCTGCGGCGGCGCTTCGCATCATGCGGCGCCCGCACCGGCGCAGAACGCCGTGCCGCCCGCTCGGCAGACGCTTGCCGCGACGCCGCGAATCGCCGCGGTTACGGTGGTCGCCACGCCCGCTGCTATGGCTCAGGCCGGGTTGCAAGACGTTGGGCAGTTCGTCGTCAGCGCAGCAGGGCCGGTGCGGGCCGAGAACCGCACGGCCACGACGCTGCTGCATCTCACGCTGGGCGACGAGATCCGTTTTCCGCCCGGCATGGCCTGGGAGACGCTGCCCAATGTGGGTGTGTCGGGACCGCACTGGATCGCTGCTTCAGTGCGCGTTTCCGGGAGGAAGCTATACCTCACAGGCGAGACCGGTTTCCGTAGGCCGAATGTTGCCGCATTCGAGCATCTGGACGACCGCACGTTCCGAGTGACCGCGGCCGGCGATGTACTGTTCTGGGCGGTCATCGACGATGAACGCGGTGACGACGGCGGGCTGATGGACCACGCGGTCGCGATCGACGCGGCCGGGCATCTCTGGCTCGATCCGACGCCGGTGCCGCCCAACAACGTCGTCGACTACAACACGGGCGTCGGGCTGGATGTCCGCGGCATGAAGAGAATCGGCTGGCTGCCGTCGGCCGGGCGTTCGGGCGCATTCTTCTTCACCATTTGCAACCCCACTGGCTGTGCCTACACGGACCGCCTCGCCGCGACGCTGACCTCGCCAATCACCGGTACGCTCACCTGCCGCTCCGGCACCGACTTCGACCTGGTGGGCGACGGCTACCGCCTCCAGTATCGGGACGTGCAGTCATCGCTCAGGCCGTTGAACAGCACGCCGACGGCGACGCCAGCAGCGGCCTGCGGGCAGAGCTTCGCCATTCAGGCGGGCGAGCCGATCGACGACACGGGAGCGCACTACGTCGTCCACGCCGTCGCCAGTGACGGCGAGCCGCTCTCAGTTGTCGTTGCGTACGACGGCACGCTCTACGTCGGGCCGTTGACCGTTCCGCCGCTCGACGGCCCTGGCCGCGCGCTCTAGCCCCGCGCCAGCCGAACGTGTTCACGCGATTCGGCGTATCATGGGGCGCGTCCGCGGTGTCCGTATTGCTGCACGGGACTTCGGCGGTTTTCAGCGTTGAGGAGCTTGACCATGGCGCGCGTCGTCGGGCTCGGCCACGTCGGTATCTACGTCCAGGATCTCGAGCAGATGGTCGCCTTCTACCGCGACCTGCTCGGCATGCAGGTGACCAAGCAGAACTGGGAGGCGGGTGCGGTCTTCCTCAGCTCCGACCCGGCGCGCAGCGACCACGAGATCGCACTGATGCGCGGGCGTCCCAGCGCGGAAGACCCGCACCTGATCAACCAGATCTCGATGCGCGTGGTCAGCCTCGCCGATCTGCGCGAGATGTACCGCGCGATCAAGGCTGGCGGCTACCAGATCCACCGCGTTGTCAGCCACGCCAGCGCGATCGGCTGCTACTTCGCGGACCCGGAGGACAACACGACGGAGGTGTTCTGGGTGACGAGCCGGCCCTGCTGGGTAATGGCGGGCGATCCCGTCGACCTGGAGCAGTCCGACGAAGCGATCATGGCGCAGGTCGATCGCCAGTGGGAGCGGCTGCGCGACGTGCCCGTCGGCGGCGTGCTTGCGCCGGCCGGCGCTCCGGTGGGCTGAACCGGCCGCGATCGATCAGCGGCCCAGGTCGCCGCAGACGCCGCCGGCCTGGATCAGCAGATCTTCCAGGTCGGCCTGCCATGCGAGGGCGGCGCGGCGCTGCTCGCGCGTTTGGGCCAGCTCTTCGTAGATCGCCTGCCCCCACTTCAGGTGCTCCTCTTCCTCCAGCAGGATGTGGCGGAGGATGCGCACCGTGGGCGCGTCGCAGACCTGGTCGGTGACCAGCGCGTGGTGACGGTAATAGACGCAGAGATGCGTCTTCAGAACGCGGTAGAGGCCGACCAGCCGCAGCAGCGGCTCGGTCTGGAGCTGCATCGCTTCGACGAACTTGACGAACTGTTCGTTGGGCGGCTCCATGTTGTAGCTGCTGCGCAGCGTCGGCGGCGACTCGATGTCCGCGCCCTCGGTGACGCGTAGCTCGGGCAGGCGCTGCCCCAGCCAGAAGCCGTGCACCGAATCCTGATAGCAGTGCTCGCCCAGCGCGAACTTGACCTTGATCGGCGGCATGGTCGAAGCCCAGGCTCCCTCAGCCGTCATGCAGGCGTGTTCGGCGAAGCGGTAATGCAGCAGCCGCCGGCCGTTCTCGTCCACCGAGAAGGCGCCGCCGACCGTGCGCGGGTCGATGCAAAGCTCGGGCATGGAATCGCTACCTCTTGTTATGAGCGTTCGGCGCGCCGCTGGCCCCCATCCCCTTCCCTTCCCCCAATAATAGGGGAAGGGCGATCCAGGGGAGAGAGTTCCGAGGCTGCGCCGGGTTAGTCAGACGCTGCTGGTCGCGCCTTTGGCGCGAAGGGCGCACGCCGTGCGCCCCTACGCGTGGCTGTGATGCCCCGCCTTCAGCCCCAATCGTCCCGGTGTGAGAGCTCCCCTTCCCC
>CALFMN010000225.1 GCA_937879875.1 uncultured Chloroflexota bacterium
CTGCCGGTACGCGTGCTGGTACGCCTCAGCGGTGCGCTCGACGATCTCCGGCGGCCGATCGGGCGCGCCGCGCCCGCTCTTGCCGTCGCGGGCGCTCGCGTGCGTGGGCACGCCGGCGGCCAGCGCCGGCAGCCAGCGCACACCCGCGGCCGGCACCTGCGGTGGGGCACGGGCGGCGCCCACGCGCGGCACGGGGGCGGGCGCGCACGGCGGGAGCTTCGTCCGCCAGCGCCGCGCGGCGCGCTCCGGCGGCGGCGCGGGGCGGCAGCCATGGGCGCCTCCCATGCGCAGGGGCACGCGAGGCAGTCTGGCAGCCAACCTATACTTCGCATACGGTGCGTTGGCCCTGGCCTCTATTCCCTATTCCCCAACCTCTAAACCCTCGCATGCTACAATCGGCTGGCCGTTTCGGAACCGGATCGATTCATACAGTTTACGAACGTATTCGAAGGAGCTGGGGTGACGATGCGCGGCCGCCATCTGCTGACCGTTGGCGATTTGGACGCACGGGACTTGCTCCGCATCCTTGATGTGGCAACCGAGTTCAAGCGCGTCCGGCCCGGCCGGCTGCTGGAAGGCCGGCAGCTCGCGCTCGTCTTCGAGAAGCCGTCTACACGTACCAAGGCCGGCTTCGAGGTCGGTATGCGGCGGCTCGGCGGCGATGTCACCTACTTCTCCGGCGGCGAAGTCGGCCTGGGCGTGCGCGAGCCGGTCAAGGATGTTGCCCGCGTGCTCAGCCGCATGTACGACATCATCGCCGCGCGCACGATGGCGCAGGCCACCGTTGAAGAGTTGGCGCAGTACGCCACCGTACCCGTCATCAACGCGCTGTCGGACACGGAGCACCCCTGCCAGGCGTTGGCAGACCTGATGACGATCCGCGAGCACGCGGGCGGGCTCAAGGGTGTGCAGATCGCCTACATCGGCGACGGCAACAACGTCGCCGCCTCGCTGGTGCAAGCCTGTGCGATGGCCGGCCTTGACATCACGCTCTCTTGCCCCGAGGGCTATGAGGTGCCGGCCGAGCCGCTCGCCCGCGCTGAGCTGTTCGCCGCCGCATCGGGCGGAACGATCCGCCAGATCCGCGAGCCGGCCGACGCCGTGCGCGAGGCGCAGATTGTTTACACCGATGTGTGGATCAGCATGGGCCAGGAGCGCGAGACGGCCATTCGCCGCGAGGTCTTCGCGCCGTACACTGTGGATATGGAGCTGCTTGCCCATGCGCCGGCGGGCGTGCTGATCATGCATGATTTGCCCGCACACCGGGGCGAGGAGATCAGCGACGACGCGATGGAGTCGCCCGGCGCGATCGTCTTCGATCAGGCGGAGAACCGGCTGCACTCCGAACAGGCTTTGCTCGCGCTGATGCTGGGCGGCGTGCGCGACGAGGCGTTCATGCGCTAGACCGGGCCCGCGGCCCGGAGGCGATGGCAAACGATGCCGCAGGCTCCCGAATCGATTCAAACGCTGTTCGACACGCTGCGGCGCATCAACGCGCTCAGCGTGATCGATATCCTGCTGATCACGATCGTGCTGTACGGCGCGCTGGTCTGGCTCAAGGGCGCGTCGGGCATGTCGATGGTGAAGGGCGCCGCCGTGATCGTTGCCGGCGGCGTCGTGCTGGCCGGGCTGCTTGGCAATCAGTTGCATGCGGTCGACTGGGTGCTGCGCAACTCGCTGCCGGCGCTGCTCGTGGCGGTGCCGATCGTCTTCCAGCCGGAGATCCGCCGGGCGCTCGAGCGCCTGGGCCGCTCGCGCGTCACCGCCCGCCGGCACCGTCGCGCCTCAGCGCCCGTGCTGACCACGCTCTCCGAGGCGGCGATCGATCTCTCGGCGCGGCGGCTCGGCGCCCTGATCGTGATCGAGCGGGAAACTGGTCTGGACGACTTCATCCATTCCGGGGTGCCGGTGGACGCCGTACCTACCAAAGATCTCTTGATCAATCTCTTCTGGCGCAATTCGCCGCTGCACGACGGCGCGGTGATCGTGCGCGACAATCGCGTTGCGGCCGGACGCTGCATCTTGCCGCCGTCCGAAGCGGTGATGCCGGGGCATCTGGGCACGCGGCACCGCGCCGCGCTGGGCATCAGTGAGCAGACCGACGCCGTGGTGATCGTCGTTTCAGAGGAGACAGGCGCGATCTCGATCGCTTTCAACGGCCAACTGCTGCCCGGTATCGGCGCGGACCGGCTGCGCAGCGTGTTGCAACAGCACGCCGGCCAGACCGAGGGAGCGACGCTGCGGCTGATCCGGCCGGGCGAGGCGGGCGGTGGATTGCAGCAGGATGGCAGCGGCGGTGGCGTGGGCTGAGCGGCTCTGGCACTGGCTTCGGCAGGATGGGCGACGCGCCGGCCGCTCGCTGCTGGTCAACTCGCCGTTGATGTTGCTGTCGCTGGCTCTGGCGACGGTGCTCTGGGTATATGTGACCAATGCGGAGAACCCGACCACGCGGCGGCCGTTCCCGAGCCTGCAGCTCGCCACCGACCAGGGGCAGTTGCACAACGCACCGAAAGGCTTCATTCCCACCAGCATCAGTCCGAACCAGATCAGCGTCACGCTGATCGGCACCAACTCGGACGTTCAGGCCGTGCAGACCAATAACATCGATCTGTACGCCGACATGGCCGGCGTCTCGCAGCCGCAGCGAACCGACGGCACCAGCCAGACCTTTCTCGTGCCCGTACACGCCTCGGTCAAGCGGCGCGGCGTTCGCGCTGAAGTCAACCCGCAGACGGTGTTCGTCACGCTGCAGCCGGAGGCGCAGCAGACGGTGCCAATCCGCATCAACCAGGTCGACTCGCTGCCGGTCGGCTTTGAGCTCGCATCGCCGCCGACCGCCGACCCCGCGCAGGCTCAAGTCGCCGGACTCAAGCAAAATGTCGATGCGGTCGATGCCGTGTACGCGGATTTGCACTTAACCGGTCTCTCCGTCTCGACAAGCGTGACGGTGCCGCTGATCGCGCGCAGCAGCGACGGCCGCACCGTCAGCGGACCGACGGTGCAGCCGGCGACTGCGACGATTCACGTCTCGATCAGACGCGCCGTCTTCTCGCAGGAGGCCTACGTCGGCGTGCAGACACACGGCAAGCCCGCGCCGGGCTATCAGGTCGTCGGTGTCGCCACCGATCCGCCCAGCGTGACGATCCAGGGTACGCTCGACGTGCTCAACAGCGTGACGACGATCCCCACCGATGAGGTGGAGGTGGAAGGCGCCACGCAGGACGTGAAGCGCGTCGTTGCGCTGCGTCCGGCCACGGGGGTGACGGTGGTGGACGCGACCACCGTCACGGCGACGGTCTCGATCGTGCCGATCCGCGGCTCCAGCTCGGTGTTGGTGGCGCCGCGCTTCGTGAACGCGGCGCCTGGAACGCAGGTGCAAACGCAGAATACCTCGATTACGGTGTCGTTCTCCGGGCCGCTGCCGCAGATCCTGGCCATGAAAGCGGGCGACATCGCGACGTCGATCACCGCGACCGTGGATCTCAGCGGGCTTTCGTCCGGCAGCTACAGCCTTGAGCCGAAGGTCACGCTGCCCGCGGGGCTCGACAAAGACAGCGTGACACCGCCGAAAATTGATCTCACGATCACGGCGCCCGCACCGCCGCTCACCGCCACGCCAACACGCTGACCACGGCAACAGCTCGATTAGCTGCACAGATAGACGCTGCTGCGAATCCGGCCGATCGTGTCGTACAGGCGTGGTGTAACCGCTGCGGACAGAGACGGATGCGCTGCCGCGCGATCGTCGACGGGCCGATGAGTGTGTCGCTGCGGGCCAGCTGCGGGGCCACGCGGCGCGGCGTCGATTGCAAAGGAAGGGGCGCGTGATGGCGGCCAGCGATGTTGCGGTCGTGGGCAGCTTCATGATGGACCTGGTGACGCGCGTGCCGCACTGGCCGCGTCCCGGCGAGAGTGTGTTCGCCACCGAGTTTGGCGTCTTCCGTGGCGGCAAGGGCTGCAACCAGGCGGTCGCCGCCGCCCGCTGCGGTGCCCGTACGGCGATGCTCGGCCGGCTCGGCGCCGATGCGTACGGCGATGAGTTTTTGGCGGCGCTGGCCGAGGAAGGCATCGCGGACGCCGGCATCGTGCGTGACACGCAAGCGGGAACCGGCATCGCGCTGCCGATACTCGACCCGTCCGGCGAGAACATGATCGTCGTGGCGCCGAGGGCCAACATGCGCCTGCGGCCGGAGGACGTTGAAGCCGCGGCCGAGACGCTGCGCGCGGCCCGAGTGCTGCTGCTGCAGATGGAGGTGCCGGTCGATGCGTCGCTGGCGGCCGCGCGCATCGTCCATGCGGCCGGCGGAATGGTGGTCTGGAACGTCGCGCCCGCGGTGGCACTGCCCAACGAAGCGTTGGCGCTCTGCGACGCCATCGTCGTGAACGAAGCCGAGGCCGCAGCGCTTTCCGGCATCGAGACGAATTCGATCGGCGGCTGCGCCGAGGCGGCGCGATCGATCGCCGCGCGGTGTCGTGGCGCGGCGATCGTGACGCTGGGTGAGGCGGGCGTGCTGTTTGCGTCGGAGACGATCGTACGGCGTCTGTGCGGCCACGCCGTGCGCGTCGTCGACACGACTGGCGCAGGCGACGCGTTTTGCGGCGCCCTCGCCGCCGTGCTCGCCCATGGCGCCGCGATCGACGTCGCGATCACGGCGGGCAATGCGGCGGGGTCGCTGGCCGTGGGCCGGAATGGCGCCGCGCCGTCGCTGCCGCGGTCGGGCGAAATCGCGCGGGTGCTGCGGGACAGTTCTGAGACAATCAGTTGGTTGACCCTACATAACGGATGAAACTGCAAGAGAATGGCAAGGTTATGGCAGCGGATGCGTATTTCCCTGTGATGAGCGATTGACTTTCCCCGCCATTGCATCGGATAAATAGAATGGTCTGAGGCAGCGGGAATGTTGCTCTCGCCACGGCACGGCCAGAATGGCACGGCGCGCGTCAGATAGGCTCCCACCGCATGGCGGACGTCTCCCTGGCTTGCGCATGTACAGCACTGGCGAGGGCGGGAGTTCCGGTATCCTCGCTGCCGTTCCGCGACGTGTGTTGGGCGCGGCGTGTGGCAAGGACGGCGCCAAACTACACAGAGGGGGTGCTATGGCATCACGGTTCACAAAACTGAGCAAGTGGCTGCTCATCTCCGGGGGCGCCATGGTGGCGCTCGGGCTGGTCGTCGTGGCCGCCGTCGGAACCACCGGCGGATCGACCGCGTCGGCACAGGCCTCGCCCACGGCCCGGGCGGCAACGCCCGTGGCGACGGCGCGGCCGGCTACGCCGGCCGCCACTCCTGCCGCAACGGCGCGTCCTGCCACACCGGCCGCTACTGTACGGCCGGCCACGGCCACGGCCATTGCGGCGCCGCGCGCTACGCCGGCCACTGGCGACAGCATGACCTTCCCGGCTCTGGCCATCGCCCTCGCCGGTGCGGGGCTCGTGGCTCTCGGCCTCTTCGCACGCTACGCCACAGGCAAATCGAAGGCCTAAGGGTCCGCGCCGTCTTCGAACGTCCCAACACACGGGCCGGGTGGTCGCGCCGTAGACCACCCGGCCTGCGGTTTTCTCACCTGAGGCAGCCGGCGGCCACGTGCGCAAAGCGCTGCCGCTGCCGTAGCATTGAAGCGGTATTCCTGTCGGAGTGCCGCAGCACCGAGGCGATCGGCGGTCTGGCCGCGTCTGTCGCGCTCGCATCGGATCGGTTGACCGTGCGTCGCCTGCTCTCGCTTCTGCTGCTGCTCGACCTGCTCGCGATCTTCGGCTTCGTGCGGCCGCTGCGCTTCAGTTCACACTTTCCTGGCGAAACGCTTGCCCTGTTCGACATCATCCACCACGACTACGGCGCCACCTGGCGCTACACGGCGTTAGTCGCGGCGCTTGTGGCCCTCTTCCTCGCCGCCCATACGCTCGCCGGCGAGATGCAGGGGCGGCGGCTGACCTACGTCGTCTTCGGCGGCGCCGCGCTGCTCTCGCTGACCTATCTGCTGCTCTATCCGGCGACCTCTTCGGACCTCTTTCACTACGTGATGGAGGGCCGCATCCTCTGGGTGCACCACCAGAACCCGTTCACGGTGCCGCCGAGTTTCTACCCGCACGACCCGTTTTACGCCGTGAACGGCTGGTTCATCGTCGTCTGGGAGACGTTGCCTTCGCCCTACGGCCCTGCCTGGGCCGTGCTCACCGGCCTACCGCTGCTGCTGGGGCACGGCGACCTGCTCTGGACGTTTATGGCGTTCAAGCTGCTGGCCGTCGTCTTCTATTTCGTCGGCGCCGTGGCGATCTTCCACACGGTGCGTTTCCTGCGGCCGGGCAAGGAGTGGGCAGCCACGCTGCTCTTCACCTGGAATCCGCTGGTGCTGCTGTACGTGGCCGGCAACGGCGCCAACGACGTGATCATGATGGGGCTGACGTTGCTTGCGCTGTACTTCGGCGTGCGCAGGCGCTGGAACGCCGCCTTTCCCGTGCTGGCGCTTGCCACGCTGGTCAAGTTCGTGAGCGCGGTGCTGATCCCGGTGTTCGTGCTGTATGCGGTGCTGACCACGCCGCGCGAGCAGTGGCGCGGTCTGGCGGGGGCGCTGGGTCTTTCGGCGCTGATCGGACTGCTGCTCTACGCGCCGTTCTGGCGCGGGCAGCTCACCTTCACCACCTTGCGCTACCAGGCCTCGCAGTTTACCGACTCGCCCGGGGCGCTGCTCAAGACGGCGCTGGCCAACGTGCTCGCGCTTGAGGACGCGATCATCGTCACCAAGGTCATCTGCTTCTCGGCGCTCGCGGCAGCCTATGCCCTGGTGCTGTGGCGCATGGTCAGGCAGCGGCTTCAGCTCGCTCCCGACGATCTGCCCAGCGCCTGTTTCGTCGTGATGTGCGCCTATCTCATGCTTGCCGTGTTCTGGTTCCAGCCCTGGTATCTGCTCTGGCTGATCAGCCTCGGCGCCCTCACGGTCGGCGTGCGCCAGCGCGTGACGCTGCTCTTCTCATTCACCGGTTTGCTGACACATACGGCCACGGCCGTCGCCGCGATCGAGGGCTGGTACTACTTCTCTCCCGAGATTCCGGGACATCCGCTGCTGGAGATCGGCGGCGTGCTGCTGCTGGTGTTCCTTGCGCCCGGCCTCTACATCGGCGGAGCCTTGCTGGCGCGCACGCGGCAGGGACGGGCATTGATCGCGCGTTTGCCGCGGCTGGGCGCCGGCCCGCGCACGCCCGCCGTCGGTACGCCCGGCGGCGCGCCCGCGTCCGGCGATTAATGTGCGCGCGCCGGACGCGCGATGAGCTATCGCGTACGCGGCCCACTCTCGATCGACGCGGCGATCGCCAACCCCTCGCCAGCGCAGGTGACGCTCGCGCCGCGCGGCGACCGGCTCGCCTTCACGCTGGAGCTGGGTGACGCGCAGCCGCTCTTTCTGATGAACGCGGCCGGTGGCTGGCCGGTGCGCCTGACGCCCGACGCGGGCCGCTACGGCCGTCCGGTCTGGTCGCCGGATGGCCGTCGCCTGGCGACTGTACTCGACGGCGCCCTGTGGACGATGAACGACGGCGGGCTGGAGCGCACCCGCGTCTACGCCCATCCGGCAGGGGTTTCGGAGCCGGCGTGGTCGCCGGACGGCGCGAGCTTGGCCTTTCGCTCGCGCGAACGCGGCTGGGACCAGATCTGGACCGTGCCGTTCGCGGGCGGAGCCGCCACGCGCTTGACCGCCGAGCCGGCCGACAATGGCCCGCCGCAGTGGTCGCCCGGCGCTCGCTTGCTGGCCTACAGCTCGGTGCGGGAGAACCTGCACGCCGCCGATCTCTACACGGTAGACGCGGCGACGGGCCGCGAAAGCAACCTGACGCCGGCAAGCGGCTGCTACAACGTCGCGCCGTGCTGGGCGCCGAGCGGCGCGCGGCTGGCGTTCTTCTCCGAGCGCGATGGCTACTTCCACCTGCACGTGCGCCTGAACAGCGGCGAAGTCCGGCAGCTCACGTTTGGGCCGTGGGAAGACGGCGGCCTGCATGCCCGCGCGCCGCAACACCTCGCCTGGTCGCCCGACGGCGCCGAGATCGCCTTTCTGCGCAACCGCGAGGGCAAGACCGACGTGATGGTGATCGATCAGGAGGGTCAGGCGCTGCGCCGCGTCTCGCCGGGCGAGGGCAACTGGGGCATCGTGGGCTGGCTGCCCGATGGCAAGCGCCTGATCGCGACCTTCGACAGCCCGACGCAGCCCCCGGACATCTGGAAGCTCGCGGCTGACGGCGGCGTGGCCGAGCAGATCACGTTCTCGGCGGGCGGGATTCCCGCTGCCGCGCTGGTGACACCGGAGCGGGTGAGCTGCCGCTCCCGCGACGGCCGCGAGATCGCCGGCTATCTCTACCAGCCGAAGCTGCAGGAGGGCGGGCGAGCGCCGGCGATCGTGGCGCCGCACGGCGGGCCGAACTCGCAGTTCCAGTTCGCCTGGCGGCCGTTGTTCCAGCTTTTTGCGCAGGAAGGCTATGCCGTGTTCGGAGTCGATTTCCGTGGCAGCACCGGCTACGGGCGCGCTTTCCGCGAGGCGAACTTCGGCGCGTGGGGCCACGCCGATCTGCACGACGTGGTGGACGCCGCCGCATATCTGCGTTCACTCGACGGGATCGACGCGGCGCGCGTCGGCATTCACGGCCAGAGCTACGGCGGCTACCTGGTGCTTTGCGCCCTCACAGCGGCGCCGGCCGTCTTCACCTGCGGCGTGGATCTGTTCGGCGATTCGGAGATCGCGGAGTCGTACCGGCACGGCGATCGTGTCGGCCGGCTCGATCTCCATCGGCAGATGGGCGACCCCGCCGACAATCTGGAGCTGTACCGGCGCGGCTCGCCCGTCTACGCGGCGGAGCGCGTCGAAGCGCCGCTGCTGATCCTGCACGGCCGCGACGACCGGCGCGTCCCGCCACTGATGTCTGAGCGGATGATCGAGGCGCTGCGCATCGAAGGCAAGTTCTTCGAGAGCCGCTTCTACGAGGGCGAGGGCCACGGCTTCCGCTCGCTCGCCAACAAGCGTGACGCCGCCGAACGCACGCTCACGTTCCTCAAGCGCTACCTGAAGGGCGAGCGGGAGGAGTGATAGGCGAGGGAATGGTGCAGGACCAGCCGCGCCGCGACCCTCCGTCGTACCCCGCCACCCCAGCGCTGGTCAGGTCTCAAGCAATGTTCGCAGGCGCACGTTAACCTGACGCATGGTGCCTGGAGCCACGCGACCCCAACGATCGCGCAGGCGCAGGTGCGAAACGGTCGTCGGTCGGTCGCAAAGAATGAAACTTGCTCGTCGGATGCCGCCTTCCGGTGGCTGGATCGCGAGGTGCATCGGGCCGGCGCGCCGGCGTGTGGTCAGAGGCACCACGGTGACCAAATTCGGGCTGCTGGCATTGAACCAATCGGCCGAAACCACAAGCGCCGGCCTCGGTTCTGCCTGCTCATGGCCCTGCGCAGGCGGAGCCGGATCGAATGCGACAAACCAGACCTCTCCGCGCTGCGGCCGAGACCTACTGCTGGTCATGCGTGCCGGTTTCGTCCGCCAGCCGCGTGTCCCTCGGCCACGTCTCGATGCCTAAGTGCTCCCAGGCCGCCTGCTCCTCCTGGTCTTCGGCCCATGCAACCGGATCGTTACGAAGCGCGGCGTAGGCTTTGACGGCCCCTGCGATCAGCGTGGCCCGCTCCTCCTCACTGAAATCGTCTGCTTCCGCTGGCCGGATCAAAACACCGCCATCGTACTGTTCGGCCGTCACCGGCGTGCCCTCTTCCAGTCCAAGCTGGTGGCGAAAGGCCGCCGGAATAATGATGGCGCCACGCTTCCCGATATGCGTTGAAACGATGCCGATCTGTCCGTTGTCGATCATCTGCCGATGCCCCTCTCTGATATCAGAGTATCAGAGAGGGGCATCGGCAGAGCAGCCCGCGCTCAGCAGCGGGCGCCGTGGCGCTTCGGGCCGAGGCGCGTGGCCTCGACGGCGTAGGCCATCTCCACCCACTCGCACAGCACGACGCGCGTGTCGCGCGGGTCGATCAGCTCCTCGACGCCGAACGCCTCGGCCACGCGGAAGGGCGAGCGCACCATGTTCAGCTTGCGCTCGATCTCGGCGCGCAGCGCGGCTGGATCCGGCGCGTTGGCGAGGTCGCGCTTGTACGCCGCCTCGATGCCGCCTTCGATCGGAAGCGAGCCCCAGTCGCCCGAGGGCCAGGCGACGCGCAGGTTGTAGTGCGAATGGTTCATATGCGCGGCGCCGGCCACGCCGTAGGCGCGGCGCACCATGACCGCCGCCAGCGGCACCGTCGCCTGATAGACCGCGGCCATCGCCGCCGCGCCCTTGCGGATCGTGCCCGCCTTCTCCGCCTGCACGCCGATCACGAAGCCGGGCTGGTCGACGAAGTTGACGATCGGCAGGTGGAAGGTGTCGGCGATATCCACGAAGCGTTCGAGCTTCTCGGAGGCGGGTGCGTCCATGCCGCCGCCGTACACGAGCGGGTCGTTCGCCAGCACGGCCACGGGATAGCCGTCCAGCCGCGCGAAGCCGGTGATCTGCGCCGGCCCCTGATAGCGGCCCATCTCGAAGAATGAGTCGCGGTCCATGACGAGCTGCACGAGCTGGCGCGCGTTGTACGGCCGGCGGCGGTTGCGCGGGATGATCGAGAGCAGCCCATCCTCGCGGCGGCAGGGCTCGTCGTCGCTCTGGCAGCGCCGCGGCTGCTCCCAGACGTTCTGCGGCAGATACGAAAGGAAGTGGCGGATCTGCTCGAAGGCGTCATCTTCGCTCTCCGCCTCGTTGTCGACGGCCAGGCTGCCGTGCGCGTGGATCTGCGATCCGCCCAGCTCCTCCTTCGTGATCGGCGTGCCCATGCCGGCCTCGACCACCGGCGGCCCGGCGACGAAGAGCTGCGAGGTCTCTTTCACCATCACGGAGAAGTGTGAGGTGACCACACGCGCGGCGCCCAGCCCGGCGACCGAGCCCATCGCCGCGCCAACCACGGGGATCTCGCTGAGCGCGGCGATGACCGTCTCCCAGGCCGGGTTGGCAGGCACGTAGGTGCGGCCGCTGCTTGAGAGCGTGCGCACGCTGCCGCCGCCGCCGGTGCCGTCCACCAGCCGCACGAGTGGCAGCTTCATCTCGAGCGCCATGCGCTCGGAGTAGCCTTGCTTGCCGCCGATCGAAGCGTCTGCCGCGCCGCCGCGCACCGTGAAGTCGTCGCCGCCGATCACGACGCGCCGGCCGTTGA
Source organism: uncultured Chloroflexota bacterium (assembly GCA_937879875.1). Lineage (GTDB taxonomy): Bacteria > Chloroflexota > Dehalococcoidia > CAUJGQ01 > CAUJGQ01 > CALFMN01. The sequence goes on from CALFMN010000225.1 coordinate 11,216, forward strand.
TGCGGCCGTGGCCCATGACGAAATTTGCCGGCCGGAACTCGACCAACTTGCCGTCTTCGTCGTAGCGGGCGCCGCCGGCAAGCATGCCCACCTCGCGGAAGCTGCCGGCATCGAGCAGGCGGTCCACGCGCTCGCGCACGGTGAGCTTGCCGCCGTTGTGCTGGCGGGCGATGTTGTCGGCGCCGCCCATGCCCTGCGCCAGCTCGCGGCGACGCGCCAATTCATCCAGTTCCGGCTGCCAGACCATCGTTGCTCTCCATCGTCAGCGCGCGGTTTACGCGTCCCCGCGTCTCAGCCCTGTCCCCACCAGCGCGGTGGTTCTTGTGCGAGGCTGGCAGCGGCCACCAGCGCCTGCGCCTGCGTGAACAGGGCCGGCGCACCGCCGGTGTGCAGAAAGACCACCGTCTTCTCCGCGTCGATGCGGCCACTGCGCACGTAGTCGATCAGCAGCGCCATCGCCTTGCCCGTGTAGACCGGGTCGAGCAGGACGCCTTCCGTGCGCGCCAGCAGGCGGATCGCCTCGGTGCCGCCGGACGTGAGTACACCGTACCCTTCGCCCAAATAGCCGGTCAGCAGGTGGAACGGCGCCGGCGGCCGATCACTCGGCAGGCCGAGCAGCGCGGCGCCCTCGGCGTAGACCTGGCGCGTCCGAGCCTCAAGCTCGTCGTTGACCGCATCGTCCACGTTGACGGCCAGGATCTCGAAGCGCGGCCCGAATAGCGCCGCGCCGAGCAGCAGGCCGGCGTGCGTGCCGCCGGAGCCGGAGGCGTGGATGACATAATCCGCCGCGATGCCACGGTCCGCGAGCTGGTCCATCAGTTCCTGCAGCGCGAGCGCGTAGCCGAGCGCGCCCAGCCCGACCGAGCCGCCGGATGGAAACGCGTACGGCTTGCCGCCGCGCGAGCGTACGAATGCCTCAAGCTCCGGAAGCAGCGCGTTGCGGTTGGGCACGGAGGTAGTGGAGGCGAAACAGACCTCAGCGCCGAAGCAGCGGTCCAGCAGCAGGTTGCCCTGCAAGGCGGGCGCCTCGCTGTCCGTGCCGAGCAGCAGCAGGCAGCCGAGGCCGCGCCGCGCCGCAGCCGCAGCCGTCATGCGGCAGTGGTTTGAGTCGGCGGCGCCCGTCGTGATCACCGTGTCCGCGCCCTGCGCGAGTGCGTCCGCCATGAGCAGTTCGAGTTTGCGCGCCTTGTTGCCACCCAGCGCCAGGCCGGTGAGATCGTCGCGCTTGAGCAGGATGCGCGGCCCGCCAAGCGCGGCGGACAGGCGTGGCGCCTCGTCGAGCGGCGTGGGCAACTGCGCCAGCGGCACGCGGGCGAAGTCGTGCAGATCCGGCATCTTCGGCTCCCGCGGCCGGGCGCCCTGGCGCCCGGCTTGCGAGCCAAGTCTATCGCTCACGCACTTCGGGCGTACAGCGCCGGCTCAGCAGATGCCGGCCAGCAGCCGCGCGGCGACCCCGTCGGCAGCACGGTTCAGGCTGTGGCCGGCAGATCGTCGCGGTCTGGGACGGTCGGGGCGGCGAGCACTTCGGGTTTCCAGGTCGCGGCGCAGCTACCGCATTCGACGTACTCGCCCAACGTGCGCGTCGGGAAGAGCGGAATGAAGTACAGCGTAAACCAGCGCTTAACCTGCTTGTACGCGTAGGACTGATTCGCGTTGCAGCGCGGGCAGTGAAACTCGCCGCGCCCGATCACTTTGGTCCGCGCCCGCGTGCCCCAGATAATGAAGAACATCCTCATCGCTCCTTCCGTGGCGCCGTCATGCAGGCGGCGCACCGTCAGCGTGCCGCGGGCGGGCGAACGCGGACTGTCGGACAGTTCACAGAGGATGGGTGTGTTGAAGAGATGTGAGCGGAGTGTGAGGCGCGGCTGAGAGCGGTGTAAGCTGGGCGGGCGGCGTGTGCGAACGAGCGCGTCGCCACGGGAGGCGAGATGGTCAGCGGCGCGATGAACGAGTTTCCGCTCATCCTCGACGGCCACGAGGATTTCCTCACACAGATGAGCGGCTATCAGGACGCGGCCACGGGACAGGGGCTGGTGGACGCGCCGGAAAAGGCGCCGCGTCGCCGCGACTTCCTCGCTGAGAGCAGCGACGGCCACGTCGACCTGCCGCGGGCACGCAGGGGCGGTATCGGCGCCGCCTTCGCCTCGATCTGGATGCGCGATGAAGATGCCGCCCGCGACGCTCGCGGCACCGCCGCCGTCCAGATCGACGACCTGTTGCGCACGATCGACCGCTCCGATGGGCAGGTGCGGCTGATCCGTGGCGCCGCCGACCTCGATGCCTGCCTCGCCGGCGCAGCGTTCGGCGCGATCCTGCACTTCGAGGGCGCGGACCAGATCAGCGAGGATCTGCGCGAGTTGCGCTGGTACTACGAAGCGGGCCTGCGTTCGCTGGGCATTACCTGGAGCCGATCAACCGTCTTCGGCCACGGTGTGCGTTCCGCCCGCGCCCAGCCGCCCGAAACCGGCCTCACCGAGGCGGGAAAGAACCTGGTGGCCGAATGCAACCGGCTCGGCATCGTGGTTGACGTCTCGCATCTGAACGAGGCGGGCTTCTGGGACGTCGCTGCCGTTTCCACGAAGCCGTTCATCGCCACACATTCCGACGCCTTCGCCGTATCGCCGCACGTACGCAACCTGAAAGACGAACAGATCACGGCGCTCGCAAAGGCTGGTGGCTGCATCGGCATCAACCTGGCGAACAGCTTCATCCGGCCAGACCGCGGGCGCGACACCTCGACTTCGCTGGAGATGGTGGCCGCGCACGTGGACCACATCGTGGGCCTGGTGGGCGACGCTCATGTGGCGATCGGCACCGACTTCGATGGTACCGACGTGCCCGAAGTGCTGGCCGATGCCACGCGCCTGCCCCTGCTGCTGCGCGAGTTGAAGCGCCGGGAGTACAGCGACGACGCGCTCGAACGCATCACCCACGGCAATTTCGCCCGCGTGCTGCACGGAGTCTGGCGCTAGAATCGGTGCAGGCGCGGCCGGCACGTGCGTGCATCCGGCTCGCACACTCGTACAGGGGAGAACGGCGACATGGAACCCGGAGAAGAGCCGAACAAGGTCGGCAAACGTTATGTGTGCGCGGTCTGCGGCTCGGAGTTCATCGTCACGAAGGCGGGCACGGGGCAGATCCGCCCGCTGGCCTGCCACACGCAGGTGATGGCGCCCAGGGGCTGAGCCCGATCGGAGCGAGCGAGAAGAGCCACGCTGGCGCCGTGCTGATCCGCGTTGCCTGCGTGAACGCGGCGCCATTGGCTGCGCGTCGGCCCGCCATGCCGCAGGCACGGGCGCCAGCGCCTCGTGGCCACGCCGCTCCGACCCGACCGACGCAGGATCAACCCCCTCTGTCTCCACAATCTCTTGAAATAACCGGGATGGGAGAATGTGCGGCTTGCGCAGCGCCGCTCACTCCGGGTGCTTCCGTAGCCAGGCGGTATAGTCCGCGATCGCCCTGCGCACGTCGTATTCGGGCTCGTAGCCACTGTCCGCTCGGATACGGCCGATGTCCATGAACGCGCCGGAGCGAGCCTGCGGTCCTTGTCCGGGCGGGAGACTGACTCCGGCGCCCGGAACCGCCGCGTTCACGGCTGCCGCCAGATCGCCGTTTCGCGTCGCCTTGCCCGCGCCGACGTTGTACACGCGATGGTTCAGCCTGCCTGCCTGGTGCAGAAGCTGGATGCCGCGGGCACAATCCTTGACGTAACAGCCATCGAACTCATCCTCCGCAAAGGGCATGCCGCCGCGGCCGCCGGCGAGGTCCGGCTGCATGCCGCGCACCGCCGCATGCGTGAGACGGCTCGGCAGATTGGCCATCGAGTGGTAGAGCGGACCGTAGATGCCGGCGATGCGCAGCGCGATCACGTCGAGGCCCGTCTGCGCGCCGTAGTGCAGGCCGAGCAGTTCGAACGCCTTCTTGAACGCCTCAGTGGAGTTCCCTGGTTCCATACGCAGCGGCATGTCCTCGAAGAACGGCCCGGAGGCGATGCCGGAATAGACGGCGACCGAGCTGGCGAGCGAGACGCGCCGCACACCGGCCTGCCGCGCGGCCTCGAGGATGTTGAGCAGGCCCTCGACGTTAACACAGAACTCGTCCGCAACCGCGACGCCGCGCAGCGCCGGCACCGCCAGATGCACGACCCCGGTGATGGGGTGACGACCGAACAGCTCTTGCACCGCCGTGCGGTTCGCGATGTCGAGGCTCTCGACGGCAACGCGCCGGCCGATCTCATCGCGGATGAAGTCGGGCTCACGGTTGGCGCGAAAACGGGTGAGCACGACGTCTTCGCCCGCGTCGAGGAAGCGGCGCGCGGTATGCAGGCCGATGAAGCCCATGCCGCCCGTGATCAGAATCATCTACGCTGTGAATCTCCCCACGGATAGGCTGTGTTGGAGCGACTGGCTCCGTGTTGCAGCGCCCGGACGAACGATAACGATTCGTGAGTTGTCGTTTCGGGAACCTGCGTTGATTCTGTCCCGCGCATTGCCCTTACTCTAAGTGAGGCGGACGCGGGTCGACAAGGCGAGGCCGGCTGCGTTCCAAGGTCGTTCGACTCTCGTCCGTACCGTGCGCGGAGTTCCAGCCGGACCGCGGCCATGCCGGCTGCACACCCGCGTGAGGTCGGCAGGGGCAGCCGTAGCGGAGCGCAACCGTCGGAGACTTCCCAGGCAACGGCTCGTCGCCGCGGCAGCCGCGAACCTCAGCGCCTCGATCGGCCGCGCCGGTCGCCTGCCGCGCCCCGCCCTACGCCCTGGTGAGCAGCTCCCAACTATGGCGATTGGCGTCCCGGAAGTAGACGCCGCGGCCACCCCGCCTGGTGTTGATCTGGCCGTTGTCCTGTGCGGACGGCTCGGCGCCGTAGGCGACGCCTTTCGCCTGCAGCCGGCCGAAGATCGCGTCGAAGTCCGCCTCGCTGACGTGGAAGGCGTAGTGGTGCGGCTCGAAGCGCTCGGCGTTGTCGAAGTCGAGCGTGAGCGTCTCGTTGATCTGCACGGGGGCGAAGTGGCCGGCCGCGCCCTTGTATTCCAGCCCGAAGATCTCGGCGAACCAGTTGGCCGAGGCGACCTTGTCGTGCGCCGGCACGATCGTGTGGTTCAGCGTGATGTTCACAACCTGCCTCCGAACGCGGCGTCCGCTGCTGCGATCGCAGTAACTCGTCGCCTCTTCACGATACGCCCGGTGTCAACGGGCGACGGGTGCTTTCCCAACCGGCATGCAGGAATCAGCATCCGTCCGAAAGAAGCTGGCTCGGTGCTCCGGCCCGACGACGGCGGCCGGTGGCATCGCGCAGCAGCAGCGCCGTGTCGTGCGCCATTGCACGGAAGAGGCCGCGGCCGGTCGAGGCCAGCACGGCCGCACCGCCGCTGACGATCGCCGCATCGACGCTCTCGCGGCCCTGTTTCGCCCAGTACACGTCCTGCAGGTTGAGCCAGAGGGCAAACTCGTCGATCGTCAGCGCGGCGCTGGCGCCGAACAGCAGCGCCAGCGGCCGCCGCGCCGCCTGCCGCTGCGGCTGGAAGCCGATCGCAATGTGCCCGCCGAGCAGCAGACCGACGATGCCGAAGACGAGGTGGTGCAGATGCACGCCGCCTCCGGCCGAGAAGTTATGGAGAATGCGCCGGAAGCGATGGGCACGGATGCTGTGGGTGATGAAGCGCACCGAGAGGAACGTGGCGAGGAAGCTGACGGCGATCAGGAAGCGCTCCTCGCGGCCCTGGCGGACGACGTGCGTCTCGTAGAGATGGGCGAGTCGCTGCGGCGTGCCCGGCCGGGCGGCAGCGGGGGCCGCGCGATCCAGCGAGGCGGGAATCTCGGTCGGGGGTTCATCAGCGTGCATGACCGCCCTCCTGCACCGTTCGATTGGCCCGATCGCCACCGGCGTGCGGGCCGCGCGCCAATGATGACGTGAATGCCGCCTTGTTGCCAGCCCGGATCGGCATGTGCCTCGCCGGGAGCGCCGACCTGCCCGCCGACTGGCTTCTTCCGCGGCATGGTTACCAACGGCCAGGGCATGCACGCCGCGGTTCAGCGAGACGCCGTCATGGGCTGGGGGCATGTCAGTTACATCGCGCAAAATAGCATCCAGATCGGCTACGGCGCGGACGCCAAGGTGCAGAACAACACGGTCAGCGGCAACTCGTATACCGCGCCGAACTTCGCCTCCTCAGACGGCAGTATCGTCGCCGGCGGACCGTTCTGCGGGAGCGCCGGCACGACGGACACGCAGATCGTCGGCAACACGGTCGTTAGCAACGACGTGGGCATCTGCCTGCCGATCGACTCGGCCGCGCCGCACAGCGCGAATGTGAAGAGTCACGCCGACAAGGAGATCTCGCACAGGGCCCGCGCGCGATTGCCCGGCGATTCGTTCGCCGGGCAGTCGCGCGCGGGGATGGCGAAACGACATGCTAATCGTCGTCACCGCCGTCGTCGCTTTGGCTGAAGAAGCGGCCGTTCCGCTCGTGGCCGAGCAGCGAGAACTCGTTCGTCGAGCTGGTCGCGAAGAACTGGAAGCTCGGCTGGCCGCCGGCCGCGGCTTCCGACGCCGACAGCGACAGCACGGTGGACGTATCGAGCAGGTAAGTGCCGCGGAAGCCGGCGGTCGCGTCCTTGACGTGGACCTTCTGTCCGCGGCCGCTCCAGAGAATGTCGAACGAGACTCTCGCCGGGATATCGTCCGGGCCGAACGGCCCCACGCCGGGAGGCAGCGTCACGTTGCCCTGGCGCACCAGCGCATTGACGATGTTGAAGTAGTCCGAGACCGCGAAGTTGTTCAGCGCCATGAAAGCTTCACCGGCGCCGAACTGGACATCGACCGCGTTGTCCGGAATCGGCACCGTCCAGAACACGCCGTTTGCGTTGATGCCGGGGTTGAAGTCGTGGGTCTGCACGGACCCACTGAAGATGTCGACTCAGATAAAGCCGAACGTGCCGCGATGATGCCTGCCGTCGGTGCCGATGAACTCGCCGGTCATGAAGCGGTTGTCGATATCGTAGGTCAGCGTCGTATCCGGGATGCCCCCGCCGGTGATGCCGACGCCGTTGCCTTTGACGTGCGAAATACCCACGAAGCCGTTGAAGTCGGTGATCGCCGATGGCTCCGGGAACGGCGTGGTTTCCGTGTTGGGCGGCGGGAAGACGTGGAACAGCGCGTTGGGTGCGAAGGGCAGCGGCTTGATGCCGCCGGGGATCGGCTTCGGCGTGCCAGTGCCGGGCGGGTCGGCGTGCGCCACGCGCGGCCAGGCGAGCTGGGCGCCGAGCGCAAGCCCGGTGGCGCTCGCGGTTACGCCGAGAAACTGGCGGCGCGAAATACCCGGTGGATGCACGTGCCCCTGGTAGTTGAGGATCGTCAACCGTGGATCGCTGAACGACATGGAAGCCTCCTCATCTCCGTCTCGACACGATACGCCAACAAATGATGCTGCCCCGGATCGCTCCTTCCTCGTTCAGTCCGCGACCACGAAACGCGGATGCGTCATTATGCACGGCGATAGGCGTCATGGCAACCGCATTCACCTGGAAAAAAGAAAAACCCCCTCTCCAGGTGCCTGGAGAGGGGGCAGGGGGTGAGGCCAGTCCGGCCTACGCGACGTTGGCCGCCGGCTCTACGGGGCGGGCGGGCGAGAAGCGGTACTCGCCCGCCTCGTCCGCGTCCACGTCGACCTGGCTGCCGGGGGCAATATCGCCGCTCAGCACACGCTTCGCCAGCGGGTTCTCGATCCGGCGCTGCACCACGCGCCGCAGCGGCCGGGCGCCGAAGGCCGGGTCGTACCCCTCCTTCACCAGCGCCTTGCGCGCCGCCTCGCTCAGGTGCACCGTCACGCCGCGCTCGGTCAGCCGGCCCAGCAGGTCGTCCACCAGCAGCGTCACGATCTGCTCAAGCTCCGGCTCCGTCAGCGGCTCGAACACGATGATCTCGTCGATTCGGTTCAGGAACTCGGGGCGGAACGTCTCGCGCAGCGCCCGCGACGCCGCCGACTCCAGCCGCTGCCGCTCGGACTGCGACTGCGTACGGCCGGAGAGGAAGCCCAGGCTCTGGCGCTGCATCTCGGCCGTGCCCAGGTTGCTGGTCATGATGATCACCGTGTTGCGGAAGTCCACCGTGCGCCCGTGGCCGTCCGTCAGCCGGCCGTCATCCAGCACCTGCAAGAGCGTGTTGAACACGTCGGGGTGCGCCTTCTCGATCTCGTCGAACAGGATCACCCGGTACGGCCGCCGCCGCACGGCCTCGGTCAGGCCGCCGCCCTCGTCGTAGCCGACGTAGCCGGGAGGCGCCCCGATCAGGCGCGAGACGGTGTGCCGCTCCTGGAACTCCGACATGTCGACGCGGATCAGCGCGTCTTCGTCGTCGAAGAGGAACTCGGCCAGCGCCTTGGCCAGCTCGGTCTTGCCGACACCCGTGGGGCCGAGGAAGATAAAGCTGCCGATCGGCCGGCGCGGGTCCTTCAGCCCGGCGCGGGCACGGCGGATCGCGTCGGAGAGCACGCCGATCGCGGCGTCCTGGCCGATCACGCGGTCGTGCAGCCGCTCCTCCATTTGCAACAGCTTGTCTGCCTCGCCTTCGAGCATGCGGCTCACCGGAATGCCGGTAATGCTGCCGACCAGCTCGGCGATGTCGGCCTCGTCAACTTCGTCTTTCGCCGGACGCTCGTTCTCCCAGCGTGCTTTAGCCGCGCGGTAGTCCTCCTGCAAGTTGAGCAGATCGCTCTTGATGCGGGCCGCGGCCTCGTAGTCCTCGCGCTGCGCCGCGGCGTCGGTCTCGCGGTTCAGCTCGTTGAGCTGCTGCTGCATCTGCTGCAGCTCGGGCGAGAGGCTCTCGGCGTCGATCACGTGCTTGCTGGCCGCCTCGTCGATCAGGTCGATCGCCTTGTCGGGCAGGAAGCGCTCGGTGATGTAGCGGTCGGAGAGCTGCGCCGCCGCTTCCAGCGCCGCATCGCTGATGCGCACCTTGTGGTGCTCCTCGTAGCGCGGACGCAGGCCCCTGAGGATCTCGATCGCCTCCTCCACGCTCGGCTCGTCCACGTAGACCGGGGCGAAGCGGCGTTCGAGCGCTGGGTCGCGCTCGATATGCTGGCGGTACTCGTCCAGCGTCGTAGCGCCGATCGCGCGCAGCTCGCCGCGGGCCAGCGCCGGCTTCATCATGTTGCTGGCGTCGATCGAGCCCTCGGCCGCGCCGGCGCCGACGACGGTGTGCAACTCGTCAATGAAGAGCACCACCTCGCCCTCGGCCTGGCGCACCTCGTTCATCACGGCCTGCAGCCGCTCTTCGAACTCGCCGCGGAAGCGTGAGCCGGCGACGAGGGCGCCCATATCGAGCGCCAGCAGCCGACGGTCGCGCAGGTTTTCGGGCACGTCGCCGACGACGATCTTCTGCGCCAGCCCTTCCACGATCGCCGTCTTGCCGACGCCTGCCTCGCCGATGATCACCGGGTTGTTCTTGGTGCGCCGGTTCAGGATCTGCATGGCGCGGCGGATCTCGGTGTCGCGGCCGATCACGGGGTCGAGCTTGCCGTCGCGGGCGAGCTGGGTCAGGTCGGTGCTGTACTTGGTCAGCGCCTGGTAGCTGTTCTCGGCGCGCGGGCTGTCCACACGGCGCTTGCCGCGAATCTCCTGCAACGCCTGGTAGATGCGCTCTTTGTCGACGTTGAACGCCTTCAGCACGCGGCTGGACTCGCCCTCGCGCTCGTCGGCGATCGCGATCAGCAGGTGCTCGACGCCGATGTACTCGTCTTTGAGGCGGTTCGCCTCGGCGTCGGCGGTTTCGAGCATGCGCACGAGCCGCGGCGTGACGTAGGGCTGCACCACCGGATACGCGGACTTGGGCGACTGGTTGAGGTGCGCCTCCAGCCGCTCGCGCAGCACGGGCAGCGGCACGTTCAGCCGTTCGAGGATGGTCTGCGCCAGGCCGCCCTCACGCTGCACGAGCGCGAGCAGCACGTGCTCGACGTCCCACTGCGTGTGGCGCTGCGTGCGCATCATCTCCTGCGAGGCGGCCAGCACCTCCTGCGCCTGCTCGGTAAATCGGTCTTGTCTCATCATGGGGAGTTGGTTCCTCGGTAAGTTGCCCGGCAGCGCTGCCGGGCGAAGGCATGGGTGTAGGGGCGCATGGCTTGTGCGCGGCCGGAGCGCCGTGCGGGCGTTATACCCGGCCGGCGTGCGCCGCGGGGAGCTGCGCCTGCCAGTGGTTGGCGCGGCACTGCTCGACCTCGGCGCGCAGTTGCACAAGCTCGCGCTCGGCCTCCTGCAGGTGCAAGTTCATGCGCATGATCACTTCGACGCCGGCGAGGTTGACGCCGAGATCGCTGATCAGGCGCTGAATCTGCCGCAGCCGGCCGATATCCGACGGCGAGTAGAGCCGGATGTTGCCGCGCGAACGCGACGGCTCAATCAGCCCCACCCGCTCGTAGTAGCGCAGCGTCTGCTGATGCATGCCGACCATGCGGGCGGCGATGCTGATCACGTAACAGGGATCGTCTTCCCGGATTGTATCCTCGTTCACCGGGAGTTCCTCCTTCTTTCCGATCGCGCAAGGCGGGACCGCGCTCGGAGGCCATGGGTCTCAGGTCCAGACCGGCCGCAGCAGCGCTGCTCGATCGGAACGTTGCTTGCTCAGGTAGCGCGCGCCGTGGCTGGCTGGCGCAGCTCGCGCAGCTCTTCGAAGAGCTGTTTCTCGCGGGCACTCAGTTCGCCGGGCAGCACCACGCGGACCTTCACATACAGGTCGCCGCTGCCGCTCTGACCGAGCTTCGGCATGCCCTTGCCGGAGAGCCGAATGCTCTTGCCGTTCTGCGTGCCGGCCGGGATCTTCAATGCCACGCGGCCGGTCATCGTCGCCACGGTCACTTCGCCGCCCAGCAGCGCATCGTAGAGCGGCACCGGCGCCTCTTCGGTCAGGTCGTCGCCGTTGCGCTCGAAGCGCTCGTTCGGCTGCACGCTGATGATCAGGTAGAGGTCGCCCTTCGGCGCGCCGCCCAGGCCCGGCTGGCCCTCGCCGGCGATGCGCACACGCGAGCCCGTTTTGACGCCCGCGGGAATCTTGACTTCGATGCGGCGTGGCCTGCTGACGCTGCCGGCGCCCTCGCAAACGGCGCAGATCGCGTTGCCGGCGAGGCCCGTGCCGTTGCAGCCGACACAGGGCTCGGTGATTTGGATCGAAAGCGTGCGGGTCGTGCCGGCGAACGCCTCTTCGAGCGACACGTCCATCGCATGTTCGAGGTTTTCGCCCTTGCGCGCCACGGGCTTGCGGTTGCCGCCGCGGAAGATGTTGCCGAAGATATCGCCCAGGCCGCCGTCCGTGTCGAGGTCGGGCATCTTGAAGCCGCCGTTGCTGCCGCCGCGTGAGGCGGTGCGGAAGAAGTCGCCCGCGCTCTGCGCCTTGCGCTGCTGCTCTTCGATCTGGTCGGCGTACTCCCACTTATCGCCGTACTTGTCGTACTTACGGCGCTTCTCCGCGTCGAGCAGCACCTCCTGCGCGGCGTTGATCTCTTTGAACTTCGCCTCGGCGCCCTTGTCGCCGGGGTTCACGTCCGGGTGGTACTTGCGGGCGAGCTTGCGATAAGCCTGGCGAACCTCCTTCTCGGAGGCGTCACGCTTCACGCCGAGCACGTCGTAATAGTTCTCGTTTGCCATCTCTGCGACTTCCTGACACGGCGGCAGCTTGCGGGCCGCCGGCCGGCACGGCACTAGCCGAATTGAGTATCGTCACACGCGACACTCTGATAATAACACACTCAGCCCTATTGACAAGACCCCACGCCGGATGCAGGCTGGGAGTGTGAACCGGCGGTGCGCGCGGCCGCCGGCAGTGCGGGCCAGGGGCGGCTTCCCGCTCCGGCCACGGCCCGCCGATCCTTCGCTGGCCAACCCCGCCGCCAGCAGGCAACAGGTGAACAGAGGCTCCGCCGAATCTGAGCGGCTTCGGCTCGTGAGGGCGCCGCGCGTTCAGTTCGCTCAGATTCCGGCGGTCCAACGAGGGGACACAGTCATGACGATGCAACGATGGGATCCGTTCAGCGAGATGCAGTCGCTGCGCACGGCGATGGACCGGCTGTTCGAGGACGCGTGGGTGCGCCCGGGCCGCGGCGGTTGGGGCCAGCACGGCGAGGGCATGCCGATGCCGATCGACGTGCTGGAGCAAGACGACAATCTGGTCGTGAAGGCGTCGATGCCGGGCGTGAAGCCGGAAGACATCAACATCACCGTACAGGGCAACCAGCTCACGATTCAGGGCGAGACGCGCAGCGACACTGAGCAGAAGGGCACGGTGCATCACCAGGAGCACCGCTACGGCCGCTACGTGCGCAGCATGACGCTGCCCTCGCGCGTCAACTCCGAGAAGGCCGAGGCGACGTTCGAGAACGGCATGCTGACGCTGACACTGCCGAAGGAAGAGGCGGCCCGCACGCGCCAGATCCCGGTGCGCGGCGGCAAGGGCCAGCCGATCGAGGCATCCTCGAAGCCGGCGATTGAGTCCGGCACCCAGCACAACGGTCAGACGGAGCGAGCAGGCAGCCGCGCGTAACGGCGCGGCGTCCGGCCCTCACTCCCCCGTCCCCTCTCTCCCAATCCTGGGCGAGAGGGGCGATCTGGTGTTACTTGATTGAGAGGGCGTCGGGTTAACCGTTCCGGCTATGGACCGCCCTACCCATGATCGTCTCCTCCCCTCCAGGATTGGGGGAAGGAGAGAAGAGAGGATGAGGGCCGAAAGGCCGGAAATGCCGCTGCCCTTCGCATTCGGTCACTTGTAGCGCAGCACGGCGCGGGCGGGCGCGCCGTCGGCGCCCGCTAGCTTGAGCGGCAGACAAAACAGCTCGCATGGCCCCGCCGGCGCAACGCGCAGGTCGAGGCCTTCGAGGATGATCACGCCGGCCGCGAGCAGCAGCCGATGAACCGGCAGCGGATCGGCTGATGGCGCGATCGAGAGGCGATCGATACCGACGAGCCGCACGCCGCGCGCGATCAGCATCGCCGCGGCAGCCTGCGCCAAGGCCAGCTCGCGCACCGCCGCCCCATCCCACAGGCGGCCGTCGTGCGTGCGCAGCAGCACGCGCTTACACCTGGCTGGCAGGGCGTTCAGCGCGTCCGGCTCGATCGATTTGGAAGCTGCGCCGCATCCGGCCAGGTCCAGCACAAACGCTGGGCCGCACAGTAGATCCAGGGGCAGCGACTCGACGCCCGCGGCGCCGGCGAAGCAGTGCGCCGGCGCATCAACGTGCGTGCCGCTGTGCGTGCCCAGCGACAGTGCCGAGACGGCGAAGTCAGCGCCGGCTGCGAGGCTGGTCCACGGCCGCAGCTCAACCGGAGGATCGCCCGGATAGACCCGCATTCCGGGCGCAATCGGCAGTGTCACGTCAAGCCAGCGCATCGTCGAGCCTGTCTCCGCCGCATCCCGATTGCCGCTTCGGGCTGCTTGGTCAATGTTCGAAGGCGCCGCGGAGTGCGTGCGGCCGCGATGGTAGGTTGCAGCCGGAGCATAGCGCCGCCGGCAAGCAATAACCAACAGCACCTTATGTTTGTTTCGCGCTTCGGCGTATGATGGAGCAACTCCGCGGCGGGACGGATGCCGCGGTCGTCGGCACGGGGCCGTTCGGGATGCGGTGGGGGATGCGATGGTCCAGGAGACGGCGCGGGGCCAGGAGGCGGCGAACCTCAATGAGCGGGTGCGCGAGCACAGCCGCTTCTTGACCGAAGTGCGGGCCGAAGTCGGCAAGGTCATCGTCGGGCAGGAGACGCTGATCAGCCGTCTGCTGATCGGCCTGCTCACCAGCAACCACATTCTGATCGAGGGCGTGCCCGGCCTGGCGAAGACGCTGGCCGTAAAGACGCTCTCCGACGCGCTGCAGCTCAGCTTCGTGCGCGTGCAGTTTACGCCGGACATGCTGCCGGCCGATCTGACGGGAACGACGATCTACAACCAGCACACGGCCGAATTCACCGTGCGGCAGGGTCCGGTCTTCGCTAACATCGTGCTGGCCGACGAGATCAACCGCTCGCCCGCCAAGGTCCAGTCGGCGCTGCTGGAGTCGATGCAGGAGCGCCAGGTCAGCATCGGCGGCGAGACGTTTCCCCTGCCCGAGCCGTTCATGGTGCTGGCCACGCAGAATCCGATCGAGCAGGAAGGCACCTACCCGCTGCCCGAGGCGCAGCTCGACCGCTTCATGCTCAAAGCAGTGATCACCTACCCGAGCCGGCTGGAAGAACGCGTGATCCTCGATCGCGGCATCAGCGGGCACGTGGCCGACGTGCGGCGCATCGTCACGCCGGAGGCTATTCTCACCGCGCGCGAGACGGTGCGCGAGGTCTACATCGACGAGCGGTTGAAGGACTACATCATTCAGATCATCTCGGCCACGCGCCGGCCGAAGGCGTTCCGCATGGAGACGCTGGCGCCGTTCATCGCCTACGGCGCCTCGCCGCGTGCGACGATCTTTCTAGCGCAGGCCGCGCAGGCGCACAGCTTTGTCGATGGCCGCAGCTACGTGACGCCGGACGACATCAAGGCGATTGCGCCGGACGTGCTGCGGCACCGCATGGTCATTACCTACGAGGCCGAGGCCGAGGAGATCACGACCGACGAGATCATCTCCCGCGTGCTCGCCGGCGTAGAAGTTCCGTAGAGCGCACAGCGGGCAGCAGCCGGCGATCGGGCGCGGCAGGCTCTCGGGACTGCCCATGGCCCATGGCCCGCTGCCCTGATCCGGGGTGGATGCGGTGGCGGAAGGACGAACGGCCGGCGCGGCCAACGCGCTGCGGCCCGAGCTGCTGAAGAGGGTGCGACGGATCGAGATCCGTTCGCGCCGCCTCGTCAACAGCCTCTTTCTGGGTCAGTATCACGCCGTATTCCGCGGCCGCGGCATCGAGTTCTCCGAGGTACGCGAGTACGTGCCCGGCGACGAGGTGCGCAGCATCGACTGGAACGTGACGGCGCGCCTGAACGCGCCCTTCGTCAAGAAATTCGTCGAAGAGCGCGAACTGACGGTGCTGTTGCTGGTGGATGTGAGCGCTTCGGGCGCCTTCGGTACGGTGCCGCAAACCAAGCGCGAGGTTGCCGCCGAGATCGCGGCGCTGCTCGCGCTGTCCGCGATCAACAACCAGGACCGCGTTGGCTTGATCGCCTTCACGGATCGCGTGGAGAAGTACGTGGCGCCGGCGAAGGGACCGCGCCACGTCCTGCGTCTGGTACGCGAACTGCTGGCGCTGGAGCCGGAGGGTCGCGCGACGCGGATCGCCGCCGCGCTCGACTACGCGAGCAGGATGCTCAGCCGTCGCGCCGTCGTCTTCGTGATTTCCGACTTCATCGATGCCGGCGACTATGACGCCGCGCTGCGCGTGCTGGCGCGGCGCCACGACCTGGTGGCGATTGCGCTCACCGATCCGCGCGAGCTGGAGCTGCCGGATGTCGGCATCGTTGCGCTTGAGGACGCCGAGAGCGGCGAGACGGTGCTCGTCGATACCTCCGACGCGGCCGCGCGGGCGCTCTACCGTGAGCAGGCCGACGAGGCGCGGCGCCAGCGCGCGCGGCTCTTCCGCCAGAACAGCGTCGATGCGATCGAGATCGGCACCGGCAGCTCCTACATCGAGCCGCTGATGGCGTTCTTCCG
>CALFMN010000226.1 GCA_937879875.1 uncultured Chloroflexota bacterium
ACTGAGACGCCTCCTCTCCTCAGGCTACCAGGAAACGGTCACTGTAATACTAGTACTACAGTGACCATTATCGCCTACGGTGCGGGAGTCACGCTCACGACAGAGGCCGCCACGCCTGCGGCGGCGGCCGTTTTGAGCACGAATAGAGGCCGTTCCCATGAAAGGGTCACTGTAAAACTAGCGCCACCTGCGCATGGCGGCCCGTGTGGCGGCGCGGGTGGCACGGGCGCGGGCCGGCGGGCCGCGGGTGACCAGGCGCGCGCCCGGGCGCGGCGCGCGCTACGCCGCCCGGGCGCCGGTGCGGGCCAGGGGGCCCCCGTGCGGCGGGGGAGCCCAGCGCCGCGGCCGCGGCCGCGCACCGCGCGGCGGCCGGTCCCGCGGCGGGCGCCCGTGTCCCCGGCCAGGCGCTGCGGGCGGCGGCGGGGCCGGCCGCGGCCGTGCCGCTGGAGCGTGCCCCGTCCCGCAGCGCCGGCAGGGCCGGCGCGGCCGGGGAGCGTGGGGCGGCAGCCCCCGCGCCCGGGCGGGCCGGCAGCAGCCGGGCCCAGATTCCGGCCCGCGGCCGGTGCGGCGGCGCCGCTGGTCGTGGTGGGGGCGCCCGGGACGCGGGTGGGCCGGCGGCAGCCGGGGCGCCCGCTGCGCCCACGGGCCATCCGTGCGGGCCTGGCGCTGCAGACCCGCAGCGTAGCACGCCGTTGCAAACACGCCCTGGCGCCTGTTATGAACTTCAGCCTGTTCTCCACGCGGCGAGCGACAGAGTGGTGCGGCCGATGTGGTGTCGCCGGACGCTGCCCGGCGTCCGCCGTCGCCCGGGGCCGGCAATGCGGGCCAGAGTGGGAGTCACGCCGTGTTCGACCGGCTGTTTCGACCCGGAAGTGGGAACACGAATGCATAACAGGCTCTAGCCACGCGGCTGCCAGCGCTCCTCATGGATGTACTCTTCAGCGGGCACGCGCGGCCGGCTCTGGCGCGGCGGTGCGTCTTCGGCGGGATAGCCGAAGGGCAGCACGATCTGGACGTGGTGGTCTTTCGGCAGGCCCAGCACGTCGCGGGCGCACTCCGGGTGATGCATGGACGTGGGGCAGCTCGTGATGCCCTCGGCCCAGGCGGCGACCATCATGTTCTGGGCGCAGCGGCCGGCATCGAAGGCGCCGCCGCCCGGCAGCAGGATTATAGCCACGGCCACCGGCGCGGAGGGCACGTGTTTGGCGAAGTCGCCGCAGCCGGCGATGGCGTCGCGCTGCTGCTGCGAGCGCAGCACGACGAGGCGGCAGGGCTGCGTGTTCTTGGAGCTGCCGGCCATGCGCCCGGCCTGCAGGATGCGGTGCAGCACGTCCTCGGGGATCGGTCGCGCGCTGTAGGCGCGCGTGTCTTGCTTCGTGCGGATCGCGGTGTAGGCATCCATCGGTTCTCCAGGGAATAGAGAGTAGGGAATAGTATAGCCGTCGGTCCGCACAGCGCCGATGACGGCACGCGTCGCTGATATTCTGAAAGACGGAGGAAGCTATGCGCACGAGACTGCTGAAGCGAGAACAGGCATCAGACGACGAACAGCCGGAACGGCTGCGAGCGACAGGCGTGATCGGCAGCCGCGGCACCTTCGTGATCCCGGCGGCGCTGCGGCGCAAGCTGGGGCTGACGGAAGGGCGGCATGTGATCGCGGAAGAGAGCCCCAATGGGTTGCTGATCCGGCCAGTAGCGGAGCCGATTAGCGAAGAGGAGCGGCGGCGCTTCTTTGAGGAGTTGGACCGCGGCTACGCCGCGCTGCGTGCGGATCCCGTAGCGTGGCAAGAGGAGCTGGAGGAGCGGGCGCTCTGGGACAACACGCTGATGGACGGCCTGGATCCGGACGAGGTCTGGACCGACGATCGGACCGCATACTTCAAGAGCGAGCAAAAGGATGGCTGACCCGCTACGGGGCGAAGTTTGGCTTGCTGATCTCGACCCGGTACGCGGTCACGAACAAGGCGGGCGGCGTCCGGTTCTTGTAGTTTCAGATAACGGCCTCAACCGGAGCCGTGCCGAACTGGTCATCGTTGTACCGCTGACCACGCGGCTCCGCCCGCTCGTCTCGCGAGTCATCGTGCGGCCGCCCGAGGCAGGGCTCAGAGCAGTACGCTCGATCATTTGCGAATCCATGCGTGTGGCCGCGAAGGAACGCTTTATCGCGCGCTGGGGCGACGTTTCCCAGCAGACGATGGCCGAGGTCGAGCGAACGTTACGGCAGTTGCTCGGCCTGTAAGCCGGCCCGGCGAGGGAGGTCTGACATTAAGCCCTCAGCAGGCGAGAATTTTGGCCAGGCGGTATCAACCGATCTGCTACGATTGCGGCGTCCGGCAGCGGCCCACAGCGTCGGGGACCGAGTGATGACCAGCACCAAACCCTACACCGTCGAAGACGTCGAGCGCCTCGCCTGCGAAGGCGAAGAGTATGAACTGATCCGAGGAGAGCTGATCGCGGTGTCTCCCACGGGCAGGCGGCATGGCCGCGTGGCGAACAAGACGGCTTTGCGGCTGACCCTGTACGTCGAAAAGGAGCAGGCCGGCGAGGTCTATGTGGAGACCGGCTTCATCCTGCACCGCAATCCGGACGTGTTGCTCGGTCCCGATGTCTCGTTCGTCCGTGCTGAGCGCCTGCGGGACGCCGATGAGGACGGCTTTCTGCCGTTGGTCCCCGACCTCGCTGTTGAAGTCATCTCGCCCTCGGAGCGGCGTGGGAAGATCGAGCGCAAGATCGCCGAGTACCGAGCCGCGGGCGTGCCGCTGCTCCTGATTCTTCGGCCGCGCCAACGCACCGTTACCATCTACGAGCCAGACAAACCGCCGCGCACACTGCACGAGGACGACACGCTGGACGGCGGCAGCGTGCTCCCCGGCTTCACGCTGCCCGTGCGCGACATCTTTGCGTAGGAAGGCGGTTCACGTCATGGCCAGGCGCGTCACCTACCGAACCGCTGCGCCACGGAAACTGTCTGTGGCGATTCTTATCGCTACGCTTGGCGCCCTGCTGGTGGCTGCCGGCTCTTTCCTTCCCTGGGCGACAGTCGACGCGGGCTTGTTGAGTGTGTCAAAGCGTGGAATCGATGGTGACGGCGCCTTCACCCTTGCTCTGGCCGGATTCGCCCTGATTGTGCTGATCATTGACCTTTGTGTGCCGCTTGCAAGGAGCACGTCCTCCGGTCTGCGCGCCCTCGCTCTGCTCTGCGGCGTCCTGGCCACAGTGATCGCCATAATCGACGCGCGAGATATCGCAAATCGATTCTCGGCTCTGCAGGATCTCTCGGTCGGCGTCTCTATCGGCTCTGGCTTGTACGTGGTTGCCGCCGGCGGGATTGTCACAGCCGTGGCTGCAGCGTGCGCATTGGCTCAACGTGCCGCTGGAGTTGAATGACCCACGCTCGCCCCGGTCAGTTGTCTACCGCAGTTCGTACGCCTCCAGCGCCTGGCGGACGATGGGGCCGGCTTCCAGCGAGCCGCTTTCGCCCGAGTCCAGCACCACCACGGCCAGGGCCTTCGGCTGCGCGCGCGGCGCGTAGGCGACGAACAGCACGTGATTCTGCAAGCCCTGGTCTTCCGCCGTGCCCGACTTGCCCGCCGGGTCCAGCCGCGAGCCCTGGAAGACCGAGTAGGCCGTGCCGCGCGGGTCCTGTGCCACGCGCATGAGGCCGTCGCGGATCACCTGCAGGGTGCTGGGCGAGAACGGGATCTGGCCGAGCTGCTTGCTCTGAAACTGCTGCGGCTGGGCGCCGGCCACTGCGGGGCGCAACTCGCGGACCAGCAGCGGGCTGCGCAGGTCGCCGGCGCGCGTGATCGCGCTGTAGGCGTTCGCCACCTGCAGCGGCGTCACCAGCATGTAGCCCTGGCCGATCGCCATGTTCACCGAGTCGCCCGTGAACCAGGGCTGGTTCAGCGTCTTCTGCTTCCAGTCGGGGTTGGGGTCGAGTCCCGGCGCCTCGTCCAGGCCGTTGATGCCCGTGGGCCGGCCGTAGCCGAACGCCGCCGCGAACGAGGGCAGGATGTTCGCATCGATGTGGTCCAGCATCAGCCCGGTCTGGTAGAAAACCGGGTTACACGAGGTCATCAGCGCGTCGGTGACGGTGATGTTGCCCAGGTTGTCCGGCCGCCAGTTGTTCTTCGGCAGGTTCTGGCCGAGGCCGTACCAGACCGGCGGGCAGGGCAGCGTGCTCTGCGGCGTCAGCCCGCCGCGTTCGAGGCCCGCCGTGGCCGTCACGACCTTGAAGGTCGAGCCGGGCGGATACTGCGCCAGCGTGGCGCGGTTCAGCAGCGGCTTCGTGTTGGCGTCGAAGATCTGCTGCGCCTGCGCGTCCGTCAGCCCCTGCACGAACCAGTTCGGGTCGAAGCTCGGCTTGGAGACCATCGCCAGCACGCTGTTGTCGCTGGGGTCGAGCATCACCAGGCTGCCGGTGGTCTTGCTGGTGTTGAGCGCGTTGTAGGCGCCCTGCTGCGCGGTGACGTCGAGCGTGGTCACGACCTCCGCGGGCGGCGAGCCGGGTCGGTTCGCCAGCTCCTGCACCACCTGGCCGTCGGGCGTGACGATCGCCAGCCGGGCGCCGCGCTTGCCCGCGAGTTGCGACTCAAACGTCTCTTCAAGCCCGGTCTGGCCGGCAATGTCATCCTCGGTGTAGCCCTCGTTCTTCAGCGTCTTGAGTTGGTCCGCGGTGACCTTGCCCACGTAGCCGACGACGTGCGCCGCCACGGGACCGAGCGGATAGACGCGCTGCGGCACGTCCTGCACGATCGCGCCCGGAATCGCCTCGATCGCGCTGCGCTGGTCGGCGGGGAAGCCGTAGGGCAGGGTTTTGAGCGTGATGAAGTAGTCGGGCGGCGTTTTCGGATCATCGATCTTCGCCTGGATGTCGCTCGCGTTGAGGCCGAGCTTCTGCGCGAGTTGGGCGACGGCGCCGGCGCGGTCTTTCACCACCTGCGGGTTGTTCATCAGCGAGCGCGAGGTGCCGACCTGGCCGACCTCGGCCGTGATCGCCAGCGGCGAACCGTCGCGGGCGAGGATCGCGCCGCGCTGGGGGATGTCGGTGAAGCGGTGCACGAGGTTGGTCTGGCCGAGCTGGGCAAAGATCAGCGACGGCGTCCACTGGATGCGCCAGCCGGCGGCCTCGTGCGCGAGCTGGAAGGTCGGATCCTGCTTGATCGGCCCCCACAGCGCCGTGGTGTAGGTGACGGAGACGGGCATCGAGTCGGCGTTCTTGTCGGCCGGCGGCGTGAAGCTGGGCGCGATCGCGGTGATGCTGGCCTCGTCGGCGATGCCCTGATAGCGGGCGACGAAGCGGTCGCGGGTGATGCCCTGCTGCGCGGTGCTGGTGAGCAGGTCGTACATGGCGGCGTACTGCGCCTGCTGCCAGAAGGCGAGAAACTGCTGCACGGTGTCGCTGGAGGGCGCGGAGGGTTTCGGCGTTGCCGGCTTCGTCGCCGGCGGCGTAAACGGCTTGCCGGCCGTGCCGCCGCCCGCCGTGTTGCCGGCGACGGGCGAGCCGCCGGGGTTCCCGGCCGCGTTCTTGTGCCCGCCGTTGTCGCAGGCGGCGAGCAGAAGGAACGCGACGAGCAGCAGGCAGAGGGCCAGCCGATAGGCAGTCCCGGCCTTTCGGCCCTCACGCCTGCCCCTCTCCCAATCCTGGGAGAAGGGTTCTTGGGGGCGCGCGATAGTGCGGGTGGCGAAGCGAGGGAGAAGAGCGGACACGGCCGGCCTTCCGGCGCCGAACGGCGGGGATTCGCGCTCGCGGCTGGTGATAGTGTAACAGCCGCGCCGCGCTTCACCGAGCGCAACAGCAGGGCCGATCATCCTCGGAGGGCGCCAGTACAACCAGGCTCCGGTAGGGGCCGTTCGTGAACCGCCCGTCGCCGCGCAGTGGCGAGCAGCAGCGCGCCGTCTATCCTCCAACCTGAGGACGAGAACCTGGCAGGTCGGCGGCTATACTGGTCACACTGATGGCACAGAAGAGCGGAGGCCCGTCAATGGCTGCCCCGGCCGAGCGCATGAACGGCTACCTGACACCTGAGCAGGCCGCGGAGTTGCTCCGCGTGCGCCGCGAGACCGTCTACCGCTACATCCGCCAGGGCAAGCTGCACGCGACAAGGGCTGGGCGGCGCTACCGTATCGCCCAACGCGAGGTCACGGCGCTGTGCCCGCGCCGGCGCTCATCGTCCCGCATCCCTCTGCGCGAGTACACCGACGAGCAGATCGCCACCTTCCTGCGCGACGACGCCATGGACCCGGAGACTGCTGCGATCGCGCAACGCTTCGCCGCGCATGCTCGCCCATAGTGGCGATTGATCGCGAGACGCTGCTCTTCTTCGACGCCTCATGCCTGATCGCCGCTGCCGGATCACCGTCCGGCGGCTCGGCATTCATTCTGCTGCAGTGCGAGCGCCAACTGCTGCGCGCTGCCGTCTCCGATCCGGTGTGCGATGAGGCTGAACGCAACGTGCGGGCAAAGCTGCGGCCAGAGGCGATGGCGATCTTTCGCGGCCTGCTGAGAATGCCGGGGCTGCAGGTCATCCCAGAGCCAACGGAAGAAGAGCTCGCTCGCGCCCGCGGGCTGGTGGAGACGAAAGATGAACATGTGCTCGCCGCAGCGCTCGCGGCCGGCGCTGCGTTCGTGATCACCCTGGATAAGGCGTTACAGGAGGGCATCGCGCAGGCCAAGCTGCCGATCGCCGCAATTACGCCTGGCATGTTTATCCGCACAATGCTGACGCAGCACCCGGACTACCCAACGATGCGCAAGTGAGACCTCGGCATGGTTTGTCCTGCCGTCTGGGTGCAGGTAGCAGCACCCGGACTACCCAACGATGCGCAAGTGAGACTCTGCCGAGAGCCTCGGTGTCACGCGTCTATCGCCACCGTCAGGACGGATGGGACTTCGAAACGGATATGTGCCGGCGCAAGCAACTCAAGATCGCCGCCTCGGAACTGCGTGAGCAGGGCAAGGGCGCGGTCGGTGTGCTCTTCGTCCCGCTCGGGCAAGTGCCATTTGGCTGCCACCGAGGCGTCGACCACCAGCCGGTCAATCCTCGTCGCCGCCATACCAGGTGGCATCTTCCCGAGCGATGTGGACCAAGTCGGCTGTCGTGAGCGGTGCGATCGACGGCGTCTGCGCGCGGAGGTTCAGAATACGCTCCAC
Source organism: uncultured Chloroflexota bacterium (assembly GCA_937879875.1). Lineage (GTDB taxonomy): Bacteria > Chloroflexota > Dehalococcoidia > CAUJGQ01 > CAUJGQ01 > CALFMN01. The sequence continues at coordinate 7,154 of CALFMN010000226.1, forward strand.
CGCTGCCCTGCGCCGCGCGAGTTCGTCCGGGCCAGGCCAGGGATGGGCTGGTCCCTGTTCGAGCATCACCGAGCCGTTCTCGATCTGCGGCGTCACCAGAACTCCGTGGTCTGTTTCCTCAAGCGTGACTTCATCGCCGGGCTTCAGGTGATGCCTGCGCATCAGGTCCGCGGGCAGCGGCACGTACCCTTGGTCCTGAATCCGCACCCGCCGCTTCGCCACCATAGAGTGTACTCCGCCGGTCATCGTTGCTGACATCCTAAGCAGGTGGCCTCAGTTGAAGTGCACTTTTCGAGGCCGTGGTCCATAAGGCTCACAGGCGTGGATGTGGGTCGCTGACCGGACATCAGAAAAGGTGCACCTTAACCTGGGCTACCTGCTTAGCTTGGATGCACGGAATTAGTCTCGGATCGATGTTCCTCGGCGGAGGAAGCTACCCCGACCGTCACTCATGTCAAACTCGGTGCGTGGCGGCGATATTTGTCACCTACCGCTGCGCACGTACAGTGCCGAGCAGGTCGCCGCCTTCCTGCGCGACAACCCCATGGACTCGGAGATCGCGGCGGTTGCTGAGCGGCTCGCCATGAACGCCCGAGACCGACGCCCTGAGATCGCGCCGTTACCTTTCTATTCGATATGCTGCGTCGATCGCACCGCGGTCTGGGCGCAACTATCGCTTCTCGACAATGGTGGCCGCTATGATGCCTGCCACGATGAGTGTGGCGAGAACTACAAGTAAGAAGTCAACCAGCGACATTGACGGATAGCGAGAGACCCCGGGGAATCCATTAACGCCGCTATGCGAAGTAGGGGCAGCACTGGAGTTGGCCGCCGCATCGAGAGCGTGCAACTCGGGCACCGTCGGCAGCAGATCCTCTGTCACAACGGTCTCGGCGGCTGTCACGGTCTGGTGCGGCCTTTGCCAGGTGCGGGTGACCGAAGGAGACTGCTGCGTGGGCCGCTCGGCGGGAGCGGCCCGCGGCACCACATGTAGCCGTACGGCGAATGCCGAAGCGGAAGGCTGCCGCTCGCTCGGGTGCTTGGCCATGGCGGCGTGGATGGCGGTGTAGACGGCGGGCGGGCGGTTGGGGCGGTGGGTTTCGAGCGGGGGCGGCGTATCGTGGGCGTGGGCGTACATCACGCGCATGGGCTCGCCGGTGAAGGGCGGGCGGCCGGCGAGCAGTTGGTAGGCCAGCACGCCCAGCGCGTACACGTCCGAGGCCGGGCCGACCGGCTGGCCCAGCACCTGCTCCGGCGACATCGCTTCCGGCGTGCCCAGGCTCATGCCCGTGTTCGTGTACTGCGTGCCGTCCAGCGCCCGCACAATGCCGAAGTCCATCAGCACCACGCGGCCGCCCGCGTCCAGCATCACGTTCGCGGCCTTGATGTCACGGTGAATCAGCCCGGCGGCGTGCACGTACTCCACCGCGGAACCAAGATCGCGCAGGATCCGCGCCACCTGCTCGAGCGGCAGGCCGCCGCCGGCCGCAACGAGCTGCGCCAGCGTCTGGCCTTCCACCAGCTCCATGGTGAAGAAGGGCTGGCCCTCCGCCTCGCCCACGTCGTGCACGGTGACGATGTGCGGGTGGCGCAACTGCGCGATGCGCTGCGCTTCCTGCACGAAGCGCCGGCGTATTTCGGGGTCTTCGGCTAGGTGCATCGCCAGCGCCTTCAGCGCCACCTCGCGGCCGAGCGCGGTGTCGCGCGCCCGGTAGACCGTGGCGAAGCCGCCGCGGCCCAGCACGCCCAGCGCCTCATAGCGGCCGAAGCGCGAGACCTCCGCCATACCGCCCGTCCCCGTCGCGCGTTCGCCGTCGCGCCGCAGATGTTGCAACAGTATAGCGCGGGAACGGTGTTCGGCGCCGGGCGAGCCCTCACTCCCCTGTACCCCTCTCTCCTATACACAAATGATTGGGAGATCTGCCGTCGTTCAAGCGCGTATGGGAGAGAGGGGCGATCGGGCGTGAAGCGTCCCGAGGCTGGAGCGGTTGTCCCGACATCGCCACGGGACGCTTGCTGTTGGATCGCCCCTTCTCCCATTCGAGATGCCCGCTCGCTGACCTCTTTGGTTGGCGAATGGGAGAAGGGGTCGGGGGATGAGGGCCATCGGCCGCGCGCCTCACGGGATCCCGCCGAGGCGGTCGTGCAGCGTGGCGATCAGCTCGTGCAGGTGGGCGATCAGGGTACGGGCGGGCGCGGTGTCCTGTTCGCTGGCGAAGCCCAGCCGTTCGGCGAGGTCGAACAGCGCTTCGAGCCGCGCGAGCTTGCCATTCGCCACGGAGAGCTGCTGCCGGTACTCGGCCGCTTCGGCTTCCTCCTGGCCGATGGCGATGGCCGTGGGCACCGCGGCGGCGGACTGCACGATCTCCGTGCCCAGCTCGCGGCCTTCGGGCTGAGGGAAGCGCTCGCAGAGGCGGTAGCAGGCCACGGCGAGGTCTATCGCCCGCTGCCAGGCCGGCGTCTCGCGGTGCGGCCGCGCCCAGCCGAGGTTGCGGATCGGCTCCTCTTCGAGGAACGACCAGCGCTCGTTCATCCGCTGCCACTCATTCCCGCGCAGCTCAAAACGAGCGTCGCGCCGCGGAAGTCTCTTGTTCAGAGGCCATGCTGCTGAATCAGGTCCGCAAGACCTGAACGCCCAATGCCGCTCTGCTTCGGTCCCAGAATGGCGGCCAACGTCCCCGGCGTGAGCGGTCGTCGTTTGGTGGGAATCACGGTGGTATGAGTCTGGCCGTCCAATCCGCGCCTGCTGAAGAAGATCCCCTCTTTCGTCCGTCGCCCTTCGAGCCACCCCGCTCGCCGAAAGAGCCGCACGAGTTGGACGCCGGTGATCGCCGGCAGCGCTTCGGCCATCGCCGGCCTACACGCCTGCCGGTTCGGCAGTGCCGACGGGAACGGGCACCGACTTGAGCTGCACCAACGTCTCCGCGCCACCATTGACCACAGGCAGGGCTTTTTCGAGTTCCTTCGGCGGATGATCGGTGTAGAACGTAATCCCGCGTTCGCGGAAGAGGCGATCGCGCTCGCCGATATCTTCGAGACCGCTGATGTGGAGCAGCACGAGCCGCGACAGCTCCCGTTCGACACGTTCCAGCGAGCGGCCATCGGTCGCGGTGCCCAGCTCCCGGCACTCGCCGATCCAGTAGTCGCCCTGCTTGCGAAACTCCAACGTAAGGACGACAAAACCGGATTGAGCCATCTGCGCATGCCTCTTCATCGCCGCTGGGCCGCGGTCCGCATCGTCACTGTAACCCGTTGGCGCTCACCGTACCACGCCGGCCGCCCGCAGCCGCGCGATGTCAGCGGCGTCGAGGCCGGCCTCGGCCAGCAACGCGTCCGTGTCCTGGCCGAGCGAGGGCGCGGGGCGCAGGCTGCCGTAGGGCGTCTCGCTCAGGCGCAATGGGCCGGCGGGCTGGCGCAGCGCGCCCAGCGTCGGGTGCTCTAGCGTCACGATCATGCCGTTCGCCGCCACCTGCGGGCTGTCGAAGACCTCTTCGGTGAGCCGCAGCGGCGCGCAGGGCACGTCGGCCTCATCCAATAAGAGCAGCCACTCGGCCGTCGTGTGCTCGCGAAAGGCCGCCTCGAAGCGCGGCCGCAGCGCGAGGGCGGCCTCGCGCGCCGCGGGCTCGGTCGGCGCGTAGTTGTTGGCGTCCACGTTCGGATCGTCGATGCCGAGCAGATCGCGCAGGCGGCGGCGGAAACGGTTGTTCAGGCAGGCGACACAGACGATGCCGTCGCGCGTCTCGTACGGGCGGTAATAGTTGTTGCCGGCGTTGCCAATGGGGCGGCTCGCGATCAGGCGCTCGCGCAGCGCGACCACGTCGGCGTAGCTGCGGGCCGGCGCGGCGGTGGCTGTGGCGCCGGCAGCGGCGCCGGCCGCTTGAGCAGGCTCCGCCAGCGCGTCGAGAAATGCGGCGCGCGGCTCGGCGTCGAGTTGTTCGATCGATTGGAAGGGCCGGTACTGCACGCTGATCGCGGCGTGCAGCAAGCTGCCGGAGACGCGCTGACCGCGGCCCGTGCGCTCGCGGGCGTAGAGAGCGCCGGCAACGCCGTAGGCCAGGAACATGCCGGAGGTAACATCGGCCAGGGCAACGCTGGAGATCGGCGCCGGCAGGCCGTCGCGCAGCTTGTGCTCATAGTCCATCAGCCCGGAGGCGGCCTGTGAGAGCAGGTCGAAACCGGGGCGGGCGGCGTCCGGCCCTTCCGCGCCGAAGGCGGTGTTCTCGGCGTAGACCAGGCGCGGGTTGCGGGCGGAAAGCTGCTCCCAGCCGAGGCCGAGCCGCGCCGCCACGCCCGGCCGGAAGTTGGTCAGCAGCACGTCGGCGCCGTCGAGCAGGCGCAGCAGCAGCGCCTGCCCCTCGGGATTGCGCAGATCGACGGCGATGCCGCGCTTGCCGCGGTTGACGCCGAGAAAGCCGCGGCTCTCGCCCGGCGCGATCTGGTTTTGCAGCCGCCAGCGGTCGCCCTCCGGCGGCTCGACCTTGATCACCTCGGCGCCGAGGTCGGCCAGCATCATGCCGCAGTACGGCCCGGCGATGTAGTCGGTGCAATCGATCACGCGCACGCCGGCCAGGGCGCCGCCCGCCTGTTCGTCCATGCCGCTCGCTCCTCCCGCTGCGGGCCTATCGTAGCGGGTGCGAGCGAGGAGCGGGGTGAGGGGCCCTCATAACCCCCTTCCCCTTCTCTCCCATACACGAAAGCAGTTGAGACCGCGACGGATTGAGGGCGGTATGGGAGAGAAGGGGCGATCCCGTGTGGAGCGATCCGGTCGCTATCCGGTTAACCGGAGCGCTGAGGGTCATGGCTGCGGCCGCGAAGGGCGCACGCCGTGCGCCCCTGCAGCAGTTCGCTCACCCGACGCCTTCCCGGAACGCCCGACCCAGGATCGCCCCTCTCCTTCTCTCTTCGACATCGCGCTCCGCGCGATCTGGATGATTGGGAGAAGGAGAGGGGTAGGGGGTGAGGATGAGGGCCGACCGCCGCGCTACCGCAGATCGACCAGCTCGATCTCCGCCAGCCCCGGCTCGGCGCGCAGGGCGTTCTCGTCGGCAAGTTCGCTGCGCCAGGCCGCTTCGTCGGCGGTCGTGGTCACGACGGCAATGCGGGCGCTCGACCTCGTGCCGCCCAGTTGGGTTCCAATCGCTTCAGCGTTGTCCAGATCGGCCTGCGCCGCATCGGTCTGCTGCTGTGAACCGACGAGGTAGACGGTTGCTGCGGGCGCTGCGGGCCTGTTCGCCGCCGCAATCGCGGCCGGCGGCGCCACTGCGGCGGGCGCCGGTGCTGAGTTGTGGCTGGCCGCCACCTGTGCGGCATGGTGCGACACTGCGCCGGGTCCGAGGTGCCGCGCCCCGAACACCGCGCCGGCGCTGAGCACGCCGACCAGCGCCAGCCCGGCGCAGCCGGCCGCCGCCACGCGGCACGCCCTGCCGATTCGCCGCCAGCCGTTCACCGAGGTTGTAACCGTCTCGTCGTATCCGAAGTTGCTGACCATGGCGGGTTCCTCCCCGTACCGGCGGGAAGCGCCCCATTGACGCCTCGCCGCCCTATGGGAGCATCCTCACCCCGCGGTGAAGGGCCGCCATCGTCAGCATCAGCAGTTTTCGGAGCAAGGAGTGTTGCAGCGGGACAGCAGGCGAATAGCAGAAATTGGTTAACGGGAGATTGCGCGGCTCACTCGACCAGCCCGTGGCGCAGGGCGTAGGCGGCGGCCTCGGTGCGG
>CALFMN010000227.1 GCA_937879875.1 uncultured Chloroflexota bacterium
TCCCCCTTCCCCTATTATTGGGGGAAGGGGCAGGGGATGGGGGCCACGCCGTGACTGACGCCTACGCGGCGGCGGGCGTGGATATCGACGCGACCAACCGCGCGGTCGAGCGCATGAAGCGGCTGGCGGCGGGCACGGCGCGCCCCGAAGTGCTGGCGGGCATCGGGCCGTTCGCGGCGCTCTGGCGGCTGGGCGAGTACCGCGAGCCGGTGCTTGTCTCCAGCACCGACGGCGTGGGCACCAAGGTCAAGCTGACGCGCGTGCTCGGCCGCTACGATACGGTCGGCCGTGACCTTGTAAATCACTGCGTGAACGACATCTTCACCGCCGGCGCGGCGCCGCTCTTCTTCCTCGACTATCTTGCCAATAACGGCCTGAGCGAGGACCAGAAGGTGGCGATCGTCGAAGGCATGGCCGAGGCCTGCCGCGAGGCCGGCTGCTCGCTGATCGGCGGCGAGACGGCGGACATGCCCGGCGTCTACGAAGCGGGCGACTTCGACATCGCCGGCTTCATCGTCGGCGTCTGCGAGCGTGGGGCGCTGCTGGACGGCTCGCGCATCCGTCCCGGCGACGCGCTGCTGGCGCTGCCCGCAAACGGCCTGCACACCAACGGCTATTCGCTGGTGCGCCAGGTTTTCCAGATCGCACTGGGCGGGTCCGAGACAGAGCAGCACGACCGCGCCGTGCTGGCGCAGATCGTGCCGGGCACCGAGACGAGCCTGGGCGAGGCGCTGATGGTGCCGCACCACTGCTATCTGCACGAGTTGCGGCCGCTTTTGCCGCGCATCACGGCGCTGGCACACATCACCGGCGGCGGCATGTACGAGAACGTGCCGCGCATTCTGCCCGAAGGCGTCGCCGCTGAGTTCGACCGCTCCTCGTGGTCCGTGCCGCCGCTCTTTCAGTTCATCCAGCGCATGGGCAACATTCCCGACGCCGAGATGTTCCGAACGTTCAACATGGGCGTCGGCATGGTGATCGCCGCCGCGCCGGAAGCATGCGAGACGCTCTTGCGCGAGCTGCCCGGCGCCCGGCAGGCGGGCCGCGTCGTGGCGGCAGCGCCCGGTGAGCCGCGCGTGCTGCTGCGCTGAGGCGGGGCACCTAACCCTGATTTCGCTGAAGCGAAATCTGTCCCTTCCCGAAACAGGAAGGGTTGAGTTCGAGGACACCCGATCGGATGGGAGAGGAACCTGCCGCGCGGCCCACAGGGACACGCAAGCCCCGCCGCCGTCGCACGTAGTTCGGAACGCTCCAGAAGTCCCTTTCCCGTTTCGGGAAGGGACAGCTTTGGCTTCAGCCGAAGCAGGGTTAGGTGCCCCGCGCGGGCGATGCTGTCCGTGCGGGCGGCGTGTCTGAGGAAAGTGCACGCTGCCGGCCCGTCATCGGCGCGGCGTGACGCCGCGCGCCGCTTTCGTGACCGCAGCAGCAGGGGCTATCAGGAACAGAACGGCAATGGCCGGCCAGAAGGCCGCGCACTTTTCCCTATCGCAACCGAAATAGTTCGATGATCAACGCAGCACACAGCACCGTTCAGCAGTACGCCGCGTCCTGCGCGGCCTTCGAGGAGTTACTCCATGCTTCGCAAACTTGCCGCGTTCACCTCTGCCGCCGCGATCGGCCTCGCCCTGCTCGTCGCGAGCGGCGGCGGCGCCCTGGCCGACCCCGCACTCACCGTCTCGCCCGGCACGGTCAGGTATGCATCCGACAGCATCACCGTGGCGGGTATGGGTTGGGCCGCGGGCGCGGTGATCGATGTCACCTTCTCCGGCACAGGCGCCGCGGACAGCATCTCCTGCCTGGGCAGCACGCAGGTGCAGGCGGACGGCAGCGGCAGCTTCAGCCTCACGGTGCCGGTGGCGTCGATCGTCGATGCCGAGACGGGCTCCTGCCAGGCCACGGCCAACGTCGATGGCAGCTCCGATGGCGCCGTGCAGGTACCGTTCGTGATCACCGACTGAGCGACGGCGCCCGGCAGGCGCCGTTCTGCTTCATCAACCAGGCATGGGACCAGGCGCTCACGATCAGACGCGCTCGACGTAGAACGCGGCCTCGCAGGCGGCGTCGCAGAAGCGCATGCGCGGCGCCGGGAGCGCACAGCGGCAGTGCAGGCAGTGCAACTGCGCGCCACGCTCCCGGTAGATCGCAAGCATACGCTCCATGTCCGCGATCATGCCGGCCAACACCGGGGCAGAGAGGCGCGCGTGCAGCTCACGTGCAAATCCCGCCAGCTGTTCATCCTCAGGCCAGTTCGCCAACAGCAGCGGCGGCGCCTGCGGGTGCTTCAGGTGATGCAGGAAGTAGGCGAGGCGGTCCGTGTCACGGCCGGCGTATGGGTCGGGCATCGCCTCGGCGCTCCAGGTTCCACATCGCGCTCGGCGCGATTACACATCTCATTGCCTGCCGGCGCCCGGCCGCAACCAGCATAGCGCAGCGCGGCAGGCGGAAGCGCGCCGGAACAGCGGTTGCATTTCCCCGGCGCTGCCGTCAGGATGAAGCCGTTCAGGCTGGGCAGACAGCGAGCGAGGGGCGGCAGCGATGAAATTCGGCGTCACGATCTTCCCTACCGACTACGCCATGAATATCGTCGATCTCGGCCGGGCGCTTGAGGAACGCGGCTTTGAGTCGCTGTTCATTCCCGAGCATACGCACATCCCCACCTCGCGCGAGAGTCCCTGGCCCGGCGGGCCGGAGCTGCCGGAAGAGTACCGGCACACGCTCGACCCGTTCGTGGCGCTCGGCGCCGTGGCCGCTGCCACCACCACGCTGAAGCTCGGCACCGGCATCTGCCTGGTCACGGAGCACGACCCGATCACGCTGGCGAAGGAGATCGCCTCGGTCGACTTCCTCTCGGGCGGCCGCTTCCTCTTCGGCATCGGCGCCGGCTGGAACTTCGAGGAGATGCGCAACCACGGCACCGACCCGGAGCACCGCTGGGGCGTCGTGCGCGAGCGCATCCGCGCCATGCAACGTATCTGGACGCAGGACGAGGCCGAGTTTCACGGCAAGCACGTCGATTTCGACCCGATCTGGAGCTGGCCGAAGCCGGTGCAGAAGCCCTATCCGCCGATCCTGATCGGCGGCAACTCGCCGGGCACGTTCAAGCGCGTGCTCGACTACGGCGACGAGTGGCTGCCGATCATGGGCCGCGGCGCGCCGCTCGAAGAACAGATCGCCACGTTGCAGCGCCAGGCGAATGAGCGCGGGCGCGGCACGATCCCCGTCAGCGTCTTCGGCGTGCGCGCGGACGCGGAGACGATCGAGCGGCTGGGCGCCGCCGGCGTGACGCGCTGCCTCTTCGGCCTGCCGCCCGCGGGTGAGGACAAGATCCTGCCGCTGCTCGATCGCTTCGCCGGCGTGATGCTGAGCTACGCGTAGGGCCGTGCCACGAACTGCGCCCGGAATGCCGCGGCTTCGGCGCCGGCCACGCCGATCGTGCGCAGGTAGCCGGCCGTCGAGCCGTAGCGATCGTCCAGATGCGCCAGCATGGCCTGCATCGCCGCGGCGGGGGCGCGGAACAGCGGCCCGGCCCGCGCGATGTCGACGCCGCGCGCCTGGAACTCCGTCAGCTTCGGCGCGATGTAGCCGTCGGAGAGGGCGAAGTCGGCCACAATCGTCGCATCCGGCACGCCGGCCGTGCGCAGCAACAGCGCGGCGGTCACGCCGGTGCGGTCTTTGCCGGCGGCGCAGTGAAAGACGTAGGGATACGACTCCGCCTCGGCCAGGTGCGCGAAGACGCGGCGGAACGTCTCGCCGCTGCGCTCCAGCATCTGGAAGAACATCTGCTCAAGGCGGAAGCCGCTCCAGTCGAAGTCCGGGCTGCGCTCGTCGCCCATGACGTTGACGTTCAATCGCATCGGGTTGTGCGCGTGGCGCACGCCGGGCGGCAGACGGTCGGGATACTGCGCGACCTCCTGATCGCTGCGCAGATCGCAGACCAGCCGCAAACCGAGTGCGTCCAGCGCCGCGAGATCGGCGTTTGTCAAATGGGCCAGCGCGTCGGCGCGGAAGATGCGGCCGGTACGCGTGGCCCCGCCGTCGCTGGTGGCGTAGCCGCCCAGGTCGCGCAGGTTGAACATCCCCTCCAGGCGTAGCGGAGTGCCGGGTTTGGCAAGCGCCGCTGCGTGCAAATCAGAAAGGACATCGGGCTGACCTTCTCCGATCGCTTCAGCAGCGGCGGCCCGCGGACTCTCCGTCTCCGGCGTCTGCCGCGCGAGCCGGTTCTGCAACGCTGACTTCGGGGCAAAGCTCGACATCGACCCTCTTTTTCGGCAGCGGCGGAGCACTGGATTCGGCGCCATCCGCTCCGATGCTGAGAGTAGCAGTTGCGCGTTAGGCCGGTGTTACGCGCCACGCCAGGCGTCCGTGATGGCGAAGCCGCGACGGCGCCAACTTGTTACCTGATTGTTACTCAACGGGTGGCACGCGTGCCTGCGCCGGCGATCCGCCGCTGCCGAGCATGATGGCGAGGGGGCATCTCATGTTCACACGCAAGAGCAAGCCGGTCGAAGAGCGCGTGCACCGGGTGATCGAGGCAACGGGGCGCACGCCGGAGCTTCGGCGCGAGGACGAGCCGCCGGGCGACTACTTCCGCGCGGCCGCGCCCGGTCCGATTCCGCCGCGGCGCATCGTCGAACCGGAGCCGGAGCCGTCCTATCCGGCGCCTGGCCGCGACGCCGCGCCGATCGACCAGGTCAGCTCGCTGCGCCACAACGTGATGCAGCGCGTGGAGCGTGAGCCCGAAAAGGAAGAGTCGGCGATCGTGGCGCGGCTGCGCGGCAACTGGCTGCGCGACCGCCCCGATCCGCTGGTGCTCGGCGCCGTCGTCGTCGTGGCCGCGGTCGTGGGACTGGTGATGTTGCCGCTGCTGTTCCGCGGAGGCTCAAAGAAGGGCAGCACGGCGCAGAACCCGACCACCGTGGCGGCGCAGCCCAGCAGCGTCGCGACCAGCGGCAAGGCAACCGTCGCGCCAGCGAGATCCTCCGGCCCGATCTTTGCCGCCGAAACGCCGATCATCACGCCGGCCGCGGCACGGCCCGCCGCCTCTCCGCCCGCGATCGGCGCACAGGCGACGACGATCTCGCAGCCCGGCACGAGCGCCGTGAGCGCCGGCTCCGCCGCATCTCCGGCGAGCGGCCTCGGCCCGGCGGCGCGCACGGTAGCCACGCCGGCGGCCACGCCAGCGCCGGGCGCCACGCCGCCGCTCACGCGGCCGGCGCGCAGTGCGCCGCTCGCCCCGCCCGATGCCTCGCCCAGCCCGGAGAGCGGTCCGTCGCTCGCGAACGTCGTCGGCAGCGCGGCGGCGGCACAGCCACCGCCCGTGCCCGCGCAGGTGGGCACCAGCTCGCCCGGCCAGGTCACGATTCCCGGCGTAACGAGCAGCGGCGGCAGCCGTGGCGGCGTGGCTCCCGCTCGCGCCGGCAGCGGTGGCGGCGGCAGCGCCCCGGTGGCCGCGGCCGCGCCCGTGCAGCCCACGACGATCGCCCCCAGTCTGGACGACATCGCCGCGCAGGCTCAGCGCGCGGCCAGCGCCGCCTCCTCGCGCGGCGGCCACTAACGGCCGGAGAGCAGCAATGGTTCAGGCAGCCTACCTGCGCGACCCCGGCGCCGGCGCCCCGAAGGATCCGGTCTTCGATCTCTGGCCCCCCGCGCCGCAGAACGCGGCCGCTACCGGCCTTTCGGCCGTCTTTCTCGAAGAACTGATCCTCAAGACGATCCACTACGCCGGGCCATCGACGCTCGAACATCTGCAGCGGCGCACCGGCCTCACGGCGGCCGTGGTGGAAGAGATCACCGACGCCCTGCGCGGACTCGCTCTGATCGATATCTCGACCGTGCAGGACCACGGCGGCCAGAACTACTCCTCGCTCGGCTACCGCTTCGTGCTCAGCGGCAAGGGGCAGGCCCGCGCTCAGGACGCGCTCAGCCGCTCGCGCTACGCCGGCCTCGCGCCGGTCGTGATGGAGGCCTACACCGATCTGGCCCGGCGCCAGTCGCTGCGCGGCAGCCCGGCCACGGCCGAGCAGATCGGGCGCGCGATGGCGCCGTTCGTGCTGCAGCCATTAGTACGTGACTCGCTGGCCCGCGCCTTTCACTCCGGCCGGCCGTCGCTGATCTACGGCGACTCCGGCAACGGCAAGACGGCGATCGTGGATGCCTACGCCCGCAGCTTCGGCGAGAACGTGCTGATTCCCGGCGCTCTCTACGTGAACGGCCAGACGATCCGCATCTACGACCCGGCGGTGCACAAGATCGCCGACATCGCCGAGCATCACGCCTCGGCGCAACCGGCCAACAGCGTCCTCAAAGGCACGGCCAAGCCGCTGGACCGGCGCTGGATCGCCGTGAGGCGACCCGTCGTCGTGGTCGGCGGCGAGCTGACGGCCGACGATCTCGAACTGTCCTACGACACGGGCGGCGGCTTCTACCAGGCGCCGGCGCATCTGAAGGCGCAGGACGGCATCTTCGTGATCGACGACTTCGGCCGGCAGCAGGTGAGCCCGGCCGCCCTGCTGAACCGCTGGATCGTGCCGCTGGAGCGCGGCTACGACCTGCTGGCGCTGGCGACGGGGGAACGGCTGAACGTGCCGTTCGAGATGAGTGTGCTCTTCTCCACCAACCTCTCGCCCTCCGACCTCGCCGACGAAGCGTTCCTGCGCCGCATTCCGTACAAAGTCCGCCTCACCGGGCCGACCGAGGGCGACATGGCCGAAATCACGCGGCGCGAGGCGCGCATCAAGAACATCGAGGTCGACGAGTCGGCGGTGCAGTCGCTGGTGGCGGCGGTGTACCGCCCCGACCGGCCTACGCCCAAAGCCGTCTACCCGCGCGATCTGCTGATGATCATCGACGACGGCGCCCGCTACTACGGTGAGAAGCCCGTGCTGACGCCGGAGAAGATCGCCGCCGCCTGCGACGTGTACTTCGTGCAGGAGAACGGCTGATGAGCGTCCGCGCTGGCGCGGTGCTGCCGCTGCGCGGCCGGCCGGCGCTGTTCGCCGTTGGCATCTGGGCCGCGCTGCTGCCGCTCTGCGCCGCCCACGCCCACAACCCGCTGCACTTCGCGCTGCTGGCCGGCTTTTCGGCCGTGCTCGTCGCGCTCGCCGTCTGCGACGCGACGACGATGCTGCTGCCGAACAAGCTGACCTATCCGGCCATCCTGGCGGCGGTCGCGCTCGGCTGGGCCTGGCCGGCGCACAGCTTCACCGCGACGATCGCCGGCGGCTTTGCCGGCTTCGCGATCATGTTCGCCCTCTTCGCCTTCGTGCCGGGCTTCGGCGCCGGCGACGTCAAGCTCTGCGGGCTGATCGGACTGCTGGTGGGCTGGCCGCTGGTGCTGTACGCGTTGACGGCGGGCGTGCTGCTCAATGGGCTCGTGGTATTGCTGGGGCTGGCGGTCGGCAAGCTGCGGCTGCGCGGCGCCATGCCCTACGGGCCGGGCCTGATCGCCGGGGCGCTGCTGATCCTGCTGCGGGCGCATTGAACGGGTGCGGCCCGTGAGCTGCCTGATCTCGACCTGGATGACCGCCATGACCGGGCGGAAAGGAGCGCGGCATGGCGATGCAGACCAGCACGGCGCGGGCAGACGCAGCGGCAAGCGATCGGCGCCGCGCTGCACGTGCGCGGGCCTGGGATCTCGCCAGCAAAGTGCTGCTCGTCGCCGTCTTCACCGTCTTCGCCGTGGCCCACTACCAGCACTGGCGCACGACCGGCGAGGCGACGGGCCTCGGCCTTGTCCTGCAGGAGGCGCTCACCGCGCTGCTCTTTTTGGTGCGCCGCACGCCGCGCCGGACATCGACCGCACCCACCGATTGGCTGCTGGCCACCGGCGGCAGCTTCGCGATCCTGCTGGCGCGCCCAGCGAGCCATGCCCTCTGGGGTTTGGATGCGGTGGCGATCGTGCTGCAGTGGGCGGGGCTGGTGGGCTGCCTGCTGGCGCTGGGCGTACTGGGCCGTAGCTTCGGCGTGGTGGCCGCGGACCGCGGTTTGCGCACGCGCGGGCCGTACACCATTGTGCGGCACCCGGTCTACGCCTCATATCTGATTACCGAAGTGGGCTACGTGCTGCAAAACCCGAGCGTCTGGAACCTCGGCCTCGTACTGATCGTGACTGCCTGCCAGGTCGGCCGTATTCGCGCGGAAGAGCGCGTGCTGGCCGAAGATCCCGCCTGGGCCGTGTTCGCGCAACGCACGCGCTGGCGCCTGCTGCCGGGCGTGTTTTAACTCCGCGCCCGGCGGGCGCCGGGCTGCCGCGGACGGCTCACGGGCCTGCGATCTATGAACTTGTTCACACAGTTGGTGTGAAGTTTGCTGCACGCCGCCCAGGCGATCAGGCCTACACTCCACCCTGCTGCGCCGGCGCGCGAGACGCCGCCAGACCTGCCGGAGGCCGCGATGTGACCGGCGGCATCGTCATCGTTGCGTATGACCCCGCCTGGCCCGGCATCTACGAGCGTGAAGCAGGCTGCATCAGGGAAGCGCTTGCCGGCCGCTGCATCGCCCTCGAACACATCGGCAGCACCGCCGTGCCGGGCCTCGCGGCGAAGCCGATCGTCGATCTCATGACCGGCATCGCGAGCCTCGGCGACGCATCAACCTGCGTCGCCTCGCTGCAAGGCATCGGCTACGAGTTCCACCCCGAGGTCACGGCACAGCTGGGCATGGACGACGATCGCCTGTTCGTGAAGCGCTCGCGCGGCAGCGTCGCTGTCCATCTCCATCTCACCGAATACATCGGCGCCTTCTGGCAGGAGAAGCTGCTCTTCCGCGACTTTCTGCGCACGCACCCCGACACGGCCACGCAGTATGCCGCGCTCAAACGCACGCTTGCCCCGCGCTTCAGCGACGGTCCGTCGTATTCGACTGCCAAGACGGAGTTCATCCAGGCCGTGCTGGGCCGGGCGCGCCGCGCCAGCGCGTAGTCGGCGGAAGACAGGCCGGCGGTCCCGCGGGCTCAGGCCGGCCGCTCGCCCCAGACGCAGTAGCGCACGTAGTCCCGCGGCTCGCGGCCTTCGGCCAGGGCGCGGGCGCGCTGCGCTGCCACGATCGCCTCGAGCGGCTCGATCTGCACGTTAATGAGCCTGTGAGCGACCAGCAGCTCCGCTACGCGTGCGGCCGGCGCACCGCCGAGGAACGGCAGCGCCGCCTCGACTTCCGCGCCGTAGACACCGCCGGTCGCCGCTTCGCCGGCGGCCGCGGGCAGCCGCCATTCGCCGTCCACGATCGCCACGCGGCCGCCCGGGCGCATGAGCCGGACCCATGCCGTCAGCGCTGCTTCGGGATGCGGCAGCGTCCAGAACAGGTGGCGGCTGACCAGCAGATCGAAGCTCTCGTCCGCGAAGTCCGGCGCCTCAGCATCACCAGTGACGAAGGTCGCCTCAAGACCGGCGCGTCGTGCCTTCGCTCGCGCCTGGGCGATCATCTCGGGCGCGAGGTCGCTGCCGGTGACGTGGTGGCCGCGCGCCGCAAGCAGCAACGCGAGAAAGCCGGCGCCGCAGCCCACGTCCAGCACAGCGCGCGCGCGGCCCGGCGGCGCCAGCCGATCCAGCAGCCGCTCCCAGGCGCCGCGCTCGTCTTCACCATGGATCGCGTGGTCGCCCTGCTGGTCGAAGGTCGCCGCCTGCTCGCTCCAGTAGCGGCCGATCGCCTCTTTCGCCTGCATGTGTCTGCTCCCGTCTCCGCGGCTGGCCGCGGCGTGCCTTCGAAGATCCGGCCGAGGGGGTGAGTCGTGAGTGGGAATAGGGAGACGGTGAATCCGTGGCTCCATTTCACCAGGCACCGCCCTGCTCGGCCAGGGCCTCGTGCGTCAGCCCCGCCGCCGCCGCGGGCCGGGGCGCGCCAGAAGCGTCCGTCGGCGCCGCCAGGGCGGCGACCCGCACAGTTGCCAACTGTACGGGTAACTGTGTGAGTTGTGTGTGGTGGGGCGCCGCCGCCGGCCACATCATATCGCCAGCGGACACGACCGGCGCCAGCCGTCGGCGCCCGCTCGCAGCAACCTGGAGGTCGACTATGGAACCCCTCGGAATGCTCACCCAGCTCGTCGCCGAACTGGAGTGGCGGCAGCGCTCACCCGTCACTCGTTACCCCGTCGCGTGCGCGGGCGCGAAGAACACGAGCAGCGCCAGCTCTTCCGTGATTTCGGAGAAGCGGTGCTCCGCGTTTGCGGCCACGTAGATCGTATCGCCGGGACCGATCGGTCGTTCTTCGTCGGCCACGCGCACGCGGGCGTGGCCGCGCAGCACATGGTAAATCTCGTCTTCGGCGTGCGGCTGCTGCGGGTCCTTTGCGCCCGCGGGCAGCACGTAGACGCCCGCGCTGAGCGCCGGCACGCGCAAAAACTCGTGATAGAGCCGGCCGGCCTGCCGCTGCGCGACGAACAGATCCTCAGGGGAAAAGGCCTGCACGGGGTTTGCTCCTTCCGTCGCCGCTCGCCGGCCGGGGTAGTACTCAGTATCGCACGCGCCGGCGGACGGCCGCCCGAGGGGGTGCGCCCCTGTGGTGGCGAAGTCGTTGAGGAATAATTCAATAGATACACTATTGCCACATTCTCCGTGTCAGATTCTTTGCATAGAGCCGTAACAACTCGTTCAGCGCAGCGTTATAAACGTGCCGAACCTTGCCGTTCGGCGCGGCGGCCGCGAGTGCCGCTTACCGCCGCCGCTCATTATGTGCCCGGAATCGCCGGAATGCGGCTTCGCGCTGTGCTCCCGCACGGCGCCCTGACCCCGCGTAGCCGTCCGGCAGAGACCGAAGGGTACGGCGTTGTGCTGCCGTTCCTCTTCGCCTCTGGCGGCGAGGATAGAGAGGAGGCAACGCCGGCTTCTTGCCACTCGCTCATGGGCGGCTGGTCCCCGCACCCTTGCGCCATATCCTGCCGCCGCACGCTTGCGCTCCTTTCTCGCGATGGTTTCAAGCGGCGGCTGGCGCTCTTCGTACCCGTGCCGTGACGGCGCGGGTTCCGGTCTGTTCGGCGCCGTGTTGATCTTCACCAGGAATGCACACGGGATACACGGTCAGGGAGATTACTTATGAGACGCCTGTTCCTCGCGTGTGTGGCGCTCGCGCTCGTCTTTACGGCGTTGCCGCTGATCGCCGCCGACTCCCCTGCACGGGCGCAGACCCCGCCCACCGCGACTCCACCTCCTCCTACAACCCCCGATCAAGAAGCCTTACGACAGCAGTTCGGCGGCTGGCTTAACGGTCTGCAAGATGTTATCGGTACAATGAAGGCCAACCCCGCCACGGCGCAGGCGCTCGCCGCCACGGGCACCGATCCGAGCGGCCAGCTCGCCAGCGCCCAGCAGCAGGTGTCGCAGCTCACCTCCACGGATCTCGCGGCGCTGCAGACGGCCGTTTCCCAGAATCCGAACTGGCTGCAAATTCCCGGCGAACTCAAGGCGGCGGTCAGTCCCGGCGGGCACGCCACGGCCCTGCCGTCGCTCGGCATTCCCAATACGAGACTGCTGACCACGCGCGCGGTGCAGCCCGTGCGCCGGCCCTCGGCGCAGCAGTCGCAGTTCCTGGCCTTTGTGCGCAGCTATAACGGCGGGCCGTCGCCGGCCAACCAGCAGGCCGCGCTCGACGCCTTCAATCCTTTCCGCCCGAATACAGCTCCGGCCGCGCTGGACGATACGCAGGGCACCTTCGTCGATAGCTGCGAGAGCAGCACCGGCGGCTCGGCGCCCAACTTCAAGGCCAGCGAGCTGTTCCAGGACGCCTTCATCGCCAACCAGGTGCAGAGCGCCATCCAGGCGATCATGCTGGCCACACCGGGTGTGTTCGCCGCCTTCATCGGCGTCGATGTGCCCACCGGCGTGAAGATCGCCGAGGCCGCCGCCTGGGGCGTGGCCAACGTCGCCTTCCTCGTGCTCTCGCAGCTCGACGCGATCGCGCTCGACTGCGCCCAGAACTACTTCCAGGGCATACAGGTCGCCACCCTCCCCACCGACCCGAAGAACCCGAGCAGCAACGTGCCCGGCTCGTCGGAGCAAAGCGTGCTCGATCTGATTACGAAAGCCACCGGCACACAGCAGCAGATCACGGCCGTCCAGACGACGACCGACACGATCGAGAACTGCCAGATTCAGGGCAAGACCAGCGGCGCGCCCCAGGCGGGGCCGAACTGCGCGCCCGGTTTGCTCTCGCAGGCCAACACACTCAATACGACGCTGACCACCGACAACGGCCAGGTCGACGAGATCCAGGACGATACGCAGGTGACGCAGACCTACGTCAACGCCCTGGACAACACGGAAAACACGATCCTCACCAAGGCAAAGCAGGCGATCACCAACCTCAACGCCTTCCAACTGCTCCAGATCCAGATGGAGATCGAGGCGAACCTCAGCCTGCACGGCAACAACCCGATCGGCCTGTTCGAGACGCCGAAGGCGCAGGGCGGCTATCTGGAGATGGTCCACGACATCGTGAAGACCGAGATCCAGAACGAGATCGCCACGGGCAAGGGCGTCGGCAACGCACAGTCGTACCTGTCGCAGGGCGAAGCGGCGTTTGCCGCCGGCCAGTTCAAGACCGCGTACGGCTTCTACGCGAAGGCCTACCAGGATGCCACGAAGTAAGCGACGGCTCCTCGGCCAGCCGGTCACCCGCCTTGTGAGGAGAACTGAGTAATGAAACGCTGGCTCATCATCATCGCGGCCGTCGCGCTGATCGTCGCGGCGCTGCCGTTGATCGCGGCCGATTCGCCCGCCGTCGTACAGGGCGCCGGCCCCAATGCCACGCCGCAGGCCGGCAACCACGGCAACGGCAATACTGCCTCGCCGCCGACGAACGGCGACGACGAGAACTTCCGCAAAGACTTGAAGACCTACTTCGCCGGCATGCAGGACGCGTGGAACGCCCTGCAGCAGAACCCGAATACGAGCCACCATCTCGGCAAGAACACCGTGCATGACCCCGGCTCGGCGCTGAAGATCGCGCAGCAGCACGTCGATTCGCTCAACGCAACCGAGCTGCGCGAGTTGAAGAAGCGCTTCGGCCAGGACTCTGCCTGGCGCGACCAGCCGGAAAAGCTCAAGGCGCTGATTACCAGCGTCGGCCCCGGCAACGGCGCCGGCCCCGGCGGCGGTGGTCGGCACAGCAGCGCCCTGCCGGGCAACACTGCTGGTGGCGGCAACGCGCTGGCGAGCGCGGCCATGCCCGACTACGCCATGCCCGCCTCGCTGACCGCACTGTTCGGCTCGCTGGCCAGCACGCCGCTGCATGTTGACGCGCGGACGGTGGAAGACGCGCTGGCAGTAACGCCGGCCGCAGGCTTCCCCGAGCCGTATCTCGCGCCGGACTGCAACAGTCCGGGCAACGCGAAGACGCTCTTCTACGCCTATTGGGCCGCGGCCGACGCGGCGGCCATCGCCAACGCCATCGCCTCCGGCGCGCCGGACGGCGCCGACTTCGCCGCGGTCACGATCGTCGCCGGTGTCGCCTTCGGCGTGGCCAACGGCATCGCGATCGA
This sequence comes from uncultured Chloroflexota bacterium, assembly GCA_937879875.1. Classification (GTDB taxonomy): domain Bacteria; phylum Chloroflexota; class Dehalococcoidia; order CAUJGQ01; family CAUJGQ01; genus CALFMN01. The sequence goes on from CALFMN010000227.1 coordinate 13,469, forward strand.
GCTGCAGAAGGAGCTGACCTTCGCCACGGACTGCATCACCTTCGCCTTCAACCAGCAGTTGATCAGCACCTTCCCGCAGGATCCGAGCAACCCCGGCAGCTTTATCCCGGCTTCCTCACAGATCAGCATCAATGCGCTCGCCTTACTCTCCGGCCAGATCCAGACCATTCTCAACAACGTACAGAACGACGTGAATCTGATCACCCAGGATCTGGCCAGCCTGATCAACAAGCTCGGCACCGCGCAGAACACGGCGACGCAAATCAACAACACAGCCACCGTGCTGCAAGGGCAGACCGACACCTTGCAGACCACCGTTGGCCAGCCCAACGACGGCACGGACAACACCTCCAACGGGCTGGCGAACGACATCAACGGACATATGGACACCTTGCTCGGCAACATCTCCGCCTTCCAGGCGCTGAGCATCCAGATGGAGATCGAGCGCAACCTGGCCGTCTCCTCGCAGCCGCCGCTGGCGATCTTCGCGTTGCCGAAGGCGAACGGAGGCTATCTGGAGACGACGCGGGCGATCGTGGCGAGCACGATCGCCAACCTCACGGCCGCGGGGCAGGGCGTCGGAAACTCGCAGTCGTTCCTCTCCCAGGGCGACGCCGCGGCAGCCACCGGCCAGTTCGAGACGGCGTACGAGGACTACGCCACGGCGTATCAGTCCGCGGTGCAGTAAGCGCTGGTCCGGCCTCTCTCCCGTAGTGGCCGGCGTTTGGCGGCGGGACGGCACGCGTCCGTTCCGTCGTCAAATGCCGAACCGGCAAAGCGAGGATCGCGTGAGACAAGAGAGACAACGCACCCGCGGGGGATGCGCCTTACACGGGCGCTCCCGCTTCCTGCTGCTGGGCGCTATGGCGATGGTTGCGCTCGCGCTCATGCAGCCGGGCAGCCGCCGCGCCATCGCGGGCAGCGCCGCGACGGTCAGCGGCATCAACCCGCACATCGCCTTCTTCTCCGACACGCCCAGCGTGACGATCAGCGGCGGCGGCTTCACCGGCACTGCCGCGAACGGCGTGCATTTCGGCACGGCCGCCTCAAGCGACGCGGTTGTGATCAGCGACGCGCAGATTGCGGTCACCGCCCCGGCCGGCAGCGCCGGCACGACCGTGGACGTAAGGGTGGACAACGGCAACGGCCTCAGCGCGACGAGCGCGGCCGACCAGTACACCTACGCGCCTGCCCCCAGCGCCGCGAGCATCAGCCCGGCGCTGGTTTTCAACGACGTGGGCACACCAGTCACCGTGAACGGCACCGGCTTCGCGCCGAGCATGGGCACGACTGCACTCTCGATTAACAGCGGCACAGTGACGAACACGGCGACGGATACGACAGTCAAAGGCACGGCGCCGGCCGCGAGCGGTGTTACCGGCAGCGTGCCCGTCAGTGTCTCCGTCACGCTTACCGGCGACACGAAGTCCGCCACTGTAGTGGGCGGCCTGACCTACGTCGCGCACCCGGCGGTTTCGGGCATCGTGCCGCCGAGCGGCCCGGAGAAGGGCGGCACCAACGTCCAGATCAGCGGCAGCGGCCTGATGCCGCCCTCCGGTGCGACGACGACGGTGAACTTCGGTACCCACGCGGCCGCCAGCTTCACCACCGTCTCCGATACCGAGATCGACGCGGTTTCGCCCGCGGTGCCATCGGGCACCGGCACGGTGGACATCACCGTCACGGTTACGCTGCCGGGCGGCGCGTCGGAGACGAGCGCCACGGGTGCCGGCGATAAGTTCACCTTCGTGCCAGCGCCCATCGTAACCAGCGTGACGCCGAGCACGGCGCCACCGGGCACGAACACGGACGTGACGATCGGCGGCCAGAACTTCCAGGACGGCGCCATCGTCCTGTTCGGCCCGTCCGACGGCTCCAACGGTTCGCCCAGCAACCCCTTCCCCAACGATCTTTCGGCTACCGCGGTGGACGTCGCCGGCAGCACGAGCATCTTTGCCACCACGCCGGCCAGCCCGCCCGGCGCGACGAACGTCGTCGTGATCAACCCCGACGGCCAGTTCGGCGTGCTGAAGTCGGGCGACGCGAACCACTTCGCCTTCACCGGCTCGCCACCGACCCTCGCCGCCACGCCGATCAGCCCCACGAGCGGCGGCACACTGGGCGGCGACACGGTCACGATCACCGGCAGCGGCTTTCAATCCGGCGCCATCGTGACCTTCATGTTCCCCAGCCCGACGACGGATCCAGGCGCACGCGGCACCGCCACGAGCGTCAACGGCGCCGGCACGACGATCACCACAACGACGCCGATCCACAAGGCCGGCGCCGTGAACGTGGTGATCACGAATCCCGACGGCGGCAGCGTCACCGCCGCGAGCGGCTTCACGTTCACCAACTCGGCCGCGCCGACGATCGCCTCGCCGCTCAGCCCTGCCACCGGCAGCTCGGTCGGGGGCACCCAGGTGACGATCACCGGCACAGGCTTTGCGCCCGCCGCCACGGTGACCTTCGGCGGCACGCAGGCGCCCTTGGCCACGGTCATCGGCCCGACGAAGATCATCGTCAACGCCCCGGCGCACGCCGCCGGCGCGGCGGATGTCTTCGTCACCAATCCGGACGGCCAGAGCTCGAATACGCTGACCGGCGCCTTCACCTACAGCGCCGGAGCAGCGCCCACGCTGAGCGGCTTCGCCTCCGGCAGCGCCACCAGCGGCCCGACCACGGGCGGCACGCAGGTACAGCTCAGCGGCAGCCACTTCGTGGCGGGCGCGAACGTCACCTTTGGCGGCTCGGCCGGCAGCAGCGCCAGCGTCAACGGCGCCGGCACGCTGATTACGGTCACCACGCCAGCGCACGCGAGCGGCGCCGTCGACGTAGTCGTCGTCAATCCGGACGAACAGAGCTCGTCCGCGCTGACGGGCGCCTTCACCTACAACGCGCTGGCGGCGATCTCACTCACGAAGCTCGACGTCACCACGGGCAACACGTTGGGCAACACGGCGGTCAAGCTCACCGGCACCGGCTTCGCGCCGGGCGCCAGCGTGGTCTTCGGCAGCACCGTCGCGCCGGCAGCAGCGACCACGCTCGCGAGCAGCACGGAGATCGACACGCTCACACCGGCGGGCGTCTACGGGCTGGTGGGCGTCACGGTGATCAATCCGGATGACACGGCGATGCATCCCGACCGTGCCACGCTGGCCAACGCCTTCACCTTCACGCCGGCGCCCGCGCCGACGATCACGAGCATCAGTCCCACCAGCGGCGCCAAGGGCACGGTGATCACGATCACCGGCAGCGGCTTCGCCTTCGACAACCCGGCGAAGCTGGCCGACGGCACGACCGATCCCTACGCCGGTGCGAACTCGACGGGCACCGCCTTCGTGACGATCGGCGGCGTGGCCTTGCAGCCGCTGCCGCCCGTCAGCCCGTCGATCGTCTCACCGCCGATCGTGCAAAGCGCCACGAAGATCCAGGGCATCGTGCCGTCGTTGCCTGGCGGCGCGGCGGACATCGCGATCACGAATCCCGACCACCAGGGGGTGATTCTGAAGGGCGCCGCAGACGCCAACGGCCCCGGTTTCTTCTACCCGACGGACACGACACCGCCGACCACCACGGCCACGGCCGCGGCGCCCGCGGGCTACACCTTCGGCACCTGGACCAACAAGAACGTGATCGTCGCGCTCTCCGCCACCGACAATGCCGGCGGCTCGGGCGTCAAGCAGATCACGCTCAGCGCGGCGCCGGTCAGCGGCTTCAGCGGCCAGACGATTCCGACCTCGACTACGCCGGGCAGCAGCGCCACGGTCAACATCACCGTCGAAGGCAAGACGAACCTGAACTTCTTCGCCACCGACAACGCCGGCAATGTTGAGGACGGCACGAAGCCGGCCAACACGGTGGCGATCTGGCTCGATAAGACGCCGCCTGTCATCGCGATGAGCGCGACGATTCCGAACGGCAGCGGCACGCAAACCTACAACTCCGGGCAGCCGACCAACCAGAACGTGACCGTCACGTTCACCTGCACGGACGGTGGCTCGGGCGTGAACACGCTGAGCTTCAGTACGGCCTCGTCGAACACCACGAGCGGCACGAACCCGCTGGCGGTGACGGTGAACAGTACCGGAGACAACCAGTCGGTGACGGCCACCTGCACCGACGTGGCCGGCAACAGCGCCACATCGACGTTCACCGGCATCAACATCAACAAGAGTGCACCGGTGATCACGGCTTCGGCCACGGCCGGCGGCCAGCCCTACGTGCCGGGTACCTGGACGAACCAGGCGGTGACGGTGACGTTCAGTTGCACGCCGATCGCCGGCGGCACGCAGATCGCCTTCGTCACGCAGCCGATTCAGATCAACACGGAGCAGCATAATGACCAGGTCAGCGGCAACTGCAGCGACGCCGCGGGCAACGGCGCGACGATTACCTTCCCGGCTGACCCGGCGAACGGCATTGATATCGATATGACGCTGCCGAAGGCCTCGGCCGCGGCGACGACGATGGACAACGGCGGTCATACCGTGCCCTACACCGCCGGCGCCTGGACGAACCACGACGTGATCGTGACCTTCAGTTGCCAGGATCAGGGCGCCATCCAGTCAGGCGTGCCGCCGACCGTCACCAGCGGGCAGGCGTTCCTGAGCCCGCCCGTGACGGTGACGGCGGAGGGCACCACCAGCTCGGTGACGGGTAACTGCAGCGACGCGGCGGGCAACGAGGCGAACCCGCCTGCCTTCTTCGGTCCGATCCTGATCGACAAAACGCCGCCGTCGTGCGCGGTTTCGGTCAACCCGAACCCGATCGGCCCGTCGAACGGCAAGCTGGTGACGGTGACGGCCAACGTGGCGGTCAGTGACCAGCCGGGGCTTTCCGGCGCAAACGGCTTCCAGCTCGTCTCGGTGACGAGCAACAATCCGGCCACCGCCGGCAGCGACATCGTCGGCTTCTCGCCGGGCACCGCCGATACCACGGGCCAGTTGCGGGCCACGAAGGGGAGGATCTACACGTTGACGTACAAGGCCTTCGACGTGGCCGGCAACGTCAGCACCACGTGCAGCGTTACGGTGGCGGCCAGATGACCGATGGCTGAGCCGTGCCGCGCGGGCGCGGCACGGGCGGCACAAAGCATCGGGACATGGCCAGCGGCGGGGCGCATCCGGTCTGTCGGATGCGCCCCGTGCGTGTCGTCGCCCGCTGCCTCCCCGGGCATCCCCACGAGGTGCGGTCGCAACCGTCAGCCGCATGGAGCGATGCCGCGACAGCACGTTCGCGCGCGGTGTTACTAAACTGTTACTTGTACCGTGCAAAGATATTGCGTTGTAGCCACGATATTGATATAACCCAGTTGTGAGGCGGCGCTGCGATCCGCTCCCGGTTTGCAGGGGCGGGGTGGCCGTCAGCCGAACCTTGACCCGGTTCGCACGCTGGACAAGGGCAAACCCATCGAAAGGTGGGGGCGCAAAGTCTCGGGCCTACCTCCGCGTACGGGCGCTCGCGGGCGCCGGCGGCGCGGATACGGCGGCCGGACTGCCGCAAGCCACTGCGAAGACGTTCCCCGAAAGGGACCGCTCTTCGGCGGCCATTCCCTTTTGTTCTCTCATCGCCGTGACACGGCGATCTGAGAAAGGAACGTCTGTGTTTGCCTCCGTACGCACTCTTCCCCGCACGGCCCTTGCCCTGTCGCTCGGCGCGGCGCTGCTGGCCTCGGCACTGCCGGCCATCCGATCCGGCGCAACACCTGTTCACGCCGAGGGCGCCATCGTCAACTGCGATGTGCCCGACAGCCAGCTCGCGGTCGACCCGGAAGAGCAGGCGCTGCTCGACATGCTAAACGCCTACCGCGCCCAGAACGGCCTCAGCCAGCTGCAGTTCGATCCGTCGTTGCAGCGTGCAGCGGCGTGGAAGGCCATGGACATGGCCAACTTCCGCTACACGGCGCACGACGACAGCTTCCGTAGCTGGGACCAGCGCTTCCGCGACTGCGGCTACTCGTCGCCCTACGCCTTCATGGCGGAGAACCTGGCCGGCGGCTATGCCACGGGGGCGCAGACGCTGACCCAGTGGGAAACCTCGCCGGTGCACAACGCGAACCTGCTCAACGGCACGATGAACTTCATCGGCCTGGTGCGCTACCACTCGCCCAACCCCGGCGACCCGTACGGCTGGTATTGGGTACTGGAACTGGGCAGCGACGCCTAGAGCACCGGTCAAGTAGTCAGGCAGCGCGAGCGAGCACATGGAGGTT
>CALFMN010000228.1 GCA_937879875.1 uncultured Chloroflexota bacterium
GACTGACGCCCGCCGCGCCGCTCCAAAACGCGCCTCCCCTTCCCCTATTATTGGGGGCCAAGAGATGAACCGGGGGATGGGGGCCAGCGGCGCGCCGGAGCACCTCAGCGCACCCCGTCGTGCGGGTGGTCGGCGTCGCCCGCGGCGACGAGCACGGGCTGGCGGTAGTCGGAGCCTTCGAGCGTGAGCTTGTCGAACTCGAGCTGCACGGGCACCGGATAGTTGCCGGTGAAGCAGGCGAGGCAGAAGCTGTCGCGCGGCATGCCGGTGGCGCGGATCAGCCCGTCGAGGCTCAGATAGCCCAGACTGTCGGCGCCGCTGAGACGCTCGATCTCCTCCACCGAGATGCGCGCCGCCAGCAGCTCTTTGCGTGTGGCCATATCCACACCGAAGTGGCAGGGGTGGCGGATCGGCGGGGCGCAGATGCGCAGGTGCACTTCGCGGGCGCCGGCGTCGCGGATCAGCTTGACCACGCGGGGCGTCGTCGTGCCGCGCACGATCGAATCGTCTACCACGACCACGCGCTGACCTTCCAGCACCTCGCGCACCGGGTTGAACTTGAGATGCACGCCCGTCTCGCGCAGCCGCTGGTCGGGCTGGATGAACGTGCGGCCGACGTAGCGGTTCTTCATCAGCCCTTCGGCGAAGGGGATGCCGGAGGCGCGGGCGTAGCCCACCGCGGCGGCCGTGGCCGAGTCGGGCACGCCGATCACGATGTCGGCGTCGACCGGATACTCCTTCCACAGCTCGGCGCCCATGGCCATGCGCATCGGGTAGATGCGGCGGTCGCGGATGATGCTGTCGGGCCGCGAGAAATAGATGTACTCGAAGATGCAGAAGGCATCCTGCTTCGACTCAACCGCCTGTTCGGCGTGCATGCCGTCGCGGTCGAGGATCACGACCTCGCCGGGTTCGACCTCGCGCACGTATTCGGCGCCCAGGTGGTCGAGGGCGCAGGTCTCGGAGGCGATGCACCAGCCGCCGTCCAGCCGGCCGATGCAGAGCGGGCGGTTGCCCATCGGATCGCGCACGCCGATCACTTTGTCCGGTGTGAGAATCGTCAGGCAGTAGGCGCCCTCGATGCGGCGCATGACGTGGCGCAGCCGCTCGACCCAGGTGAAGCCGGGCGCCATGCTCAGCATGCGGGCGATCAGCTCGGAATCGGTGGAGGTGGTCAGATCCTGCCTCTGCTCCTCGAGCTGGCGGCGCAAAATGTGCGCGTTGACGAGGTTGCCGTTGTGCGCCAGGGCGATCTCGCCGCGCGGACCGATGATGTGGATCGGCTGGGCGTTGGCGATGCGGCTGGAGCCGGTCGTCGAGTAGCGCGTGTGGCCGATGCCGAGATGGCCAGGCAGGTGCGCCAGGTCCTCCTCTTCGAAGACCTGCGCCACGAGGCCCATGCCGGTACGCAGGTGCAGGCTGCCGTTGTCGGCGGTGGCGATGCCGGCGCTCTCCTGGCCGCGGTGTTGCAGGGCGAAGAGGCCGTAGAACGTCAGGCGGGCGATCTGCTCTTCCGGCAGATAGACGCCGAAGACGCCGCAGGCCTCTTTCGGCTCGTCCGAGGCTGCCGCCGGCGCCAGCGCGAGGTCGGCCGGCACGGGCCGCGAGCCCAGGGCTGGCGTGGCGGGCAGCGTGCGCACCGCGGCGCCGGCGGAAGTCAGATCGGCGCACGCGCCGTCATGCTGCTGCATCTTCAGCCTGCCTGCGGATACGCGCCATCACGGTGAGAAGAGCGGGTGGGGAAACGAACACCGGCATAACGCTCAAGTTCGTCTCTGCTTTCGCAGCGAGAGGGTCTGCGCATCCCTGCGGCGAACTGACAACTTCATGGTACGGCCCGCCTTGCCCGGCGGTCAAACGCGCCGCATGACGTAACAGCGCGCCGGCGGGAGTCCGGCCAAGGCACAGCATCCCGCCGCCGACGCAATCTTCCGGACGTGTAGGAGCGCATGGCATGCACCCGGCGGCGCGCCGCGTTTGGCCGCGATGCGCCGCTGTACGCTGAATGTCAGAACGAGCGAGGGGCGCTGGCCGCGTGGGCACGCTCTACGAGTTCCGCAGTATCGTGCATGAGGCGGAAGCGGGCGGCTTCCGGGCCGAGGCGATCGAGCTGCCGGGCTGCATGAGCCAGGGCGACACCGAGGCCGAACTGAACGCAAACCTGTGCGACGCGATTCGATCTGTGCTTGCCTCCTACGCCGCGGACGGCGAACAGCCGCCGCTGGCGCTCGTCCGCACCGACCCAACGCTGGCCGTGCCGCTGCCCGCCTGAGTCAGTTTTGCCGGAGATGTCCTATCCGGTCGCCGCTCCGGTGCACGAGCTCATAGACGAGGTTCACGGTGAGCGCAAGCCCAACGGCGCTCACGCCAACGATCGCAGTGATCCGGAACCACAACGGCAGCGGCCGGCCAATCGCGCCGGCGGTGAACTCAATGGGGATAGCCACCCCGACGAGCATGCTGCTTAGAACCTATCCCACTAGGCCAGCTTGATGAAACGCGATGAAGGCGCAGG
>CALFMN010000229.1 GCA_937879875.1 uncultured Chloroflexota bacterium
TCCTGGCGCCGGTGCCCGGCGCCGCGCTGAGTCGATCGACGGGCGGGACGAACGGAGGCGGCGTGGAACGGCTGAACGAGGGCGGGCTCGGCGCCGTGCGGGGCCGGGGCACGAAGCCGGTCGCCTCATCGACAGGCGGCACGTCGGCGGGCGAGGTGGCGACGGCGTACGGGCCTTCGCCTGCGAGCCGCGTGGGAGACCGGGCGGCGGCGTCCAGCGCCTCAATGAATGCGCCGCAGGTTGGATAGCGGTGGTCGGGGGCTTTGGCCAGCGCCGCGAGCAAGACCCGCTCTACCACGTTGCTCAGCTGCGGATTGCGGGCGCGCGGCATCGGCAGCGGCGCATGCGCCTGCTTCCAGGCCACATCCCACGGCGTGGCGCCGGTGAAGGGCACGCCGCCCGTCAGCAACTCGTAGGCGACGATGCCCAGCGCATACTCGTCCAGCCGGCCGTCCAGCGTCCCGTCCGGCGGCTGCTCGATCTGCTCAGGCGCCATATAGGGCGGCGAACCGATGCCCATGCCGGTCTCGGTGCCGGTGACGGACATGCCCTCGGCGCTCGCGCTCAGCAGCCGGGCGATGCCGAAATCGGCTACCACAGGCGTCCCGTCTGGCGTCAGCAGAATGTTGCTCGGCTTCACATCGCGATGGATAACGCCGTGTGCGTGGGCGAAGTCCAGCGCTTCCGCCACCGGGCGCAGCAGACGCACGACCTCGGCAACCGGCCAGCGTGTGCCGCTCAGCCGTTCGCGCAGTGTGCCCCCGCGGATGTAGCGGTAGGCGATGTAGGGTCGCCCGTCCTGCTCGCCGAATGCGTAGATCGGCAGAATGTGCGCATGCTCCAGCCGGGCGAGGATCTGGGCTTCGCGGCGAAAGCTCGCAAGGAAGCGCGGGTTGTCGGCCAGTTGCGGGCTGATGAGCTTGAGCGCCACCTCGCGGTCGAGGTCGGGCTGATACGCGTGGTAGACCCGTGCCATTCCTCCCTCGCCGAGCAGGCCGAGGATGCGGTATGCGCCGAACTCCGTTCCGGGGGAGAGAGCCATCGGCAGCCTCACGCCTGTGCTGGCGTATCGCCGCTACTCTATACCCCATTCCGCAACCATGCGAATGACGGCGTGAATGATGGCGCAGCGCCGTTGCCGCACACAACCCGGCTGCGCGCGGGCGCGGCGGAGCGCGATCGTGCGCCGGGCGGCGCCGCGCAGAACGTTCGAACCCACAGGCAGCCCGCGGGCTGGCGAGCATTGATTCAGTATGAACCTCGGCGGGGCCGGCGCGGCTAGCGCCGGGTGGACGCCGCGAGCGGCTGCAGCGCGGCGGTTCGGCGCTCGCAGCGCGTCGCCAGCACCTGGCGCTGGAGCAGGGCGATCAGCCGTTCCCGCTCGAGCGCCTGCGCCTGGGTTTCCATGTCGTAGTCCAGCATGACCGGGTCTCCCTGATGCTTCTGGTCGTTCCGCTCCGCTGCCGCGTGACTCGATGCTCGGCCATACGTCTCAGAATAATCTTCGTGTCGCAGGCGCCCGCTCTGTGCATGGCCATAGTCACAATTCGGGAACGAGTGGTTCGCGCCGTTCAGCACGCGGCGCCGCGGATCCGCTGCCGCCGCTGCACCGCTGCCCGTCATCGCTCTTCCGGCAGGCCGGCCGAACCGGATCGCCAGCCAGCGCCGGTGCTATGCTGCGCTTGCGGCGGCAGCACCCGCCGCCAGGAGCCGACGACCAATGACCACAACCGAACGCAGCGCCGTCGCAGCCTACGCCGACCGCATCGATGCCGTCGAGGAGCAGCGCCAGCGCCTCAGCGGCGGTCCGCCGCCGTCCGACCGCTGGGGCGGGCCGATGGCCAGGCTGTTTCGCGCCGATCCGCGCCGCGAGCTTGACGCGGCCACCGCCGCCATCGCCGCCTATCTGCGGCCCGACGACGTGCTGATCGACGCGGGCGGCGGCGCCGGCCGCATCGGCTTGCCGCTGGCGTTGCGCTGCCGCGAAGTCATCAACGTCGAGCCGTCGCCGGGCATGGGCGACGAGTTCGAGTCGCTGGCGCAGGAAGCGGGCATCGGCAACGCCCGCCTGATCCGCAAGGATTGGCTCGATGCAGAGGGGGTTCAGGGCGACGCGGCACTGGCCGCCCACGTCACCTACTTCGTGCGCGACATCGCCGGCTTCATCGCGCGCCTGCAGGCCGCGGCGCGCCGGCGCGCGATCCTGTTCATCGCCAGCCCGCCGCCGCCCGCGCGCAGCCGCCGGCTGTTCCAGCGCGTGTTCGGCGAGGAGCAGGTGCTGGTGCCGGGGCAGGCCGAGCTGTTGCCCGCGCTCTGGGAGCTGGGTATCCTGCCCGATGTTCAGGTGCTGCCCGGCATGCTGGAGCTGCCCGGCGCCCCTCCTGCGACGCGCGAGGAGGCGGTGCAGACGGCGCTGCGCACGGTGGCGCTCGGCATGGGCAGCGAACGGCGTGCGGCAACGCAACGCCGCATCGAGCAGGACTTCGCCGAGCTGTTTGAGGAGACGGCGCACGGATTCCGTCCCCGCTACGTTGACGACATCCGCGGCATCGTCGTCACCTGGGAAACGGCCAGGACGGACTGATCCGCCCGCGCATCGCGCCCGCCTACGCTCGCCGGCGCTCGCCGGGCTCGGCGTCTGTCTGCGGGCGTGGACGCACCGGCGGCTCGGCCACGTCGTCGGTCGGCCCATACAGCCGCACGCAGTTGTAGCCGGCGTTCTTGGCGCGGTAGACGGCCACATCGGCGCGGTGCAGCGCTGCCAGCGGCTCCTCGTTCGGCCGCATCGCCGCACCGCCCGCGCTGATCGTGCAGGCCACGCGCTGTCCATCGACCAGCAACTGCATCTCCTCGATCGTGGTCCGCAGACGTTCGAGCGCAACACTGGCGCCGTTCAGATCTGTGTACAGCAGGATGAGAAACTCGTCGCCGTCCCAGCGTGCTGCCCAATCGCCGCCGCGCATCGCTGCCCGCAACCGATCACTGATCGCCGCCAGCAGCCGATCGCCCGTGGCGTGGCCGTGGCGGTCGTTGATGTGACTGAGCTGATCCACATCCAGCTTGGCAAGCGCGATCGTCTGCCCCTCGCGCGAGGCCAGGCTGAATGCCTGCCGCAGCCGGTCAAGCGCGGCAGGGCGGTTGAGCAAGCCGGTCAGCGAGTCGAAGGCGGGCCGCTCCTGCGCCCGGTTGCCCTGCGCCTCCCAACGGCCGATCGCATACGCCACGTCGCGCATCAGCAGGCCGGCGTCGTCGGTGAAGTCCGTCGGCAGCGGGCGCAGATCGCCGTCTTCGAGATAGGTGCCGAGCGCCCGCCGCGCCAGCAGCACCGGCTCCAGCATGGCCCGAATTGCCCAGGCCGCCGCCGCCATGCCTGCCAGCACGGCCAGCAGCGCCACCAGCAGCTCCCAGCGGTGCAGGCGCAAGCCGTCCGGCTGCATCGCCAGCGCGCCGATCGCGGCCAGCAGCGGCAGCTGCATGGCGAGGGCGATCAGCAGCACGCGCGCGGCGTAACCGCGCGGCCAGGACAACCGCGCCATCTGGCGATACAGCCGCAGCGCCCGCGGCGGGTGCGTTCGGTCGGTGCGTGCGCTCAACTCAGCGTCACCAATCACCACGAGCGCCGCGGGTCGCAACACCTTGCACCGCGGCGCACCTTTCCAGGGTGTGCGCATTATACGCAGTATCGATCCGAACGCCACACAGAACAGATCAATCGGGCTAACCGACATAACCACGGACCAGCGGGCAGCGGCAATCCACTCTGCCGCTGCCCGCTGGTCCGATCGTCAGTGTGCTGCTCAGCGCCGCGAGGCGGATCGTCCGGCCGAACGCCGGGGCGGTTCCAGCCGGAAGCGCGTTGCGGCGCGGTTAGTGTCCGCGCCCGTGGCCGTTGCCGCCGTGGCCGTTGCCATTGCCGTTCGCGTTGCCGTTGCCATGGCCGCCCGGCGCGCCGCCGGTCGTCTCGCCGGAGCCGTCGCCCCCCGACGTGGTGGTTCCGGTCGGGGAGGCGTTGCTGCCGCTGCCCGAGGTCGTGCTGGCCGTCGAGGTCGCCGTTGAGCTGGCCGTGTCGGTGGCCGTCGCCGTGGCATCGCCGCCGTGCTGCCGTGCGTGCGCGGCCGCGCTCACGCAGGCGCCGTGGGCGCCGTCCGGGCCGTGCGGACAGTTGTGCGCAGCGCCCGAGTTGCCGGGATCGCTGTCGTCGGGGTCGTCGGGCGTCGCCGAGGCAGCATCGGTGCTGGTCGCCGTCGCGGTATTCGTCGCCGTGGCCGAGCCGCCCGAATCATCGGTGCTGGAAGCCGTGGCGCAGGGCGTGCCGTCGTCGCCGTTGTCCTGATGGCTGAGATAGGCCATTCCGGCATCGCCGCTCGTGGTGGTGCTGGTCGCCGTAGCCGTGTCCGTCGCGGTTGCCGTATCCGTCGATGTGGCACTGGCAACCGTACAGCCGGAACCATCGCCGTCGTCGGCACGGCTGGGCGTTTGCCCGAAGGCGAGCGAACCGATCACGAGCGCCAGAGCGGCCGCGCCGAGGGCCAGATACAGCCCGAGATCGCGCGGTCTGCGATGTGGGGCAGGTGCTGCTCTACGATCTGCCATGTCGGGAACCCTCTCCTGAGGCGCAGCCGAACCTGCCGGCTCGCCGGTCTCGCAGCAGGAAACAGGGAACCCATGACAGAGTTACGACGAAACGGTGTCGTTGTCGGCGCAGCGCAGCGACAGCTAAGAAACAGTAACGACGGCACGTATGCCCGTCATCTCTCATGCAAAGCTTTTCGCCATGTTGCGCTGCACAGTGGCCTGCGGCGCGCCGTCGATGTGATTGGTCGCCGCACAGTCGCGCAGGCGACCAGAACGCGCGGCGAACGCCCGGCGGCTGGAATGGCGATGAATCCGCCGTGCTGCTGCCCGCCACTGGCGCATCCGGCGCCGCCGCTGCGCCGGCCGTGTCTCAGCGCCCGGCGTGCATGGCGTCCAACGCGTCCTGCGTGGCGACGGCGATGGCGGCAGCGGGCGAGAGGCCACGCGCGGCCGCGCGGCGCAGATCGTCGAGCTTCACCGGCGCCAGCATGCCCGCGCCGCACGAGCAGCGCACATCGAACAGAAACTCGCCAGGTGGCGCGGGCGCCGGCCGCGCGACGAAGCTATGCCCCGCGGGCGCCGCGGGCGCCGCTCCCGGCGGCAGCGCTGTGCCGCGTACACGTGGCGCCGCGGCTGGTGCGGCTGCTGCCGGCTGAGCCGCGATATCGGGCGCAGCGCGGCTCCCACCCCCGCCAGCCGCGGCGGTTGTGCCGGTCGCAGGAATGCTGCCCGTCTCCGGCCTGGGCCGCGCCGGCGGCAGCGAACCGTCCGGCGGCAGCGGCCGCCCGTCGACGCCGAATTCAGCCGGCCTGGGCACGGGCGCGGCCGTGCTCGCAGCGTTGGCGGCGGCAGCGACGCCCGTGCCCGCACTGCTGTTCCCTGATTGTTCAGAAGTGGGAGAAATGGGAGGAGTGCGCGGCGCCGGCGCCGAGCCGTCCGGTGGCAGCGGGCGACCGTCCGGCGTGAACTCCGGGCGGCGCGGGCGGCTCTCCGGCGCAGGAGTGGAACGGGCGCTTGCTCGTCGCGGCGCGGGCGGCGGGGAAGGCGGGGGCGCCGCGTAGCCGCGGGTGCGGTTGGCCAGCGCGGCGTTCAATACGTCAAACACCTGGGCAGCGCCGCGCAGGGCGCCGCCACGCAGCCAACCGACCTTACGGCTCGCGGCCTCACCCGCACCGGAGCCGCCCTCCATGCCCGAGATATAGATCATCGACCCTTCGCCTGTGCGATCACGCCCTTCGCCGCATTCACCGGCACCGCGAAGCCGATACCGGAGAATTCGGAGGTGCCGTCCGTGTTGTCCAGCAGCGTGTTCACGCCGATCACTTCGCCGCGCCCGTTGATCAGCGGTCCGCCCGAATTTCCTGGGTTGATCGCCGCGTCCGACTGAATCAGGTGCTGCATGGTGCCGCCGTTGCCGTCGTCGAACGTGCGATCGACGCCGCTGATCACGCCTTCGGTGAGCGTCGCCTCGTAGCCGAGCGGATTGCCGATGGCCAGCACCGGATCGCCCACTCGCAGCGCGGCCGGATCGCCCAGCGTCGCCGGATGCAGCGAACTCGTCGGGGCGTTGATGCCGATCACCGCCAGATCGTCGGCGGCATCGGTGGCGAGCACGGTCGCTGGATAGCTCTTTCCGTCCGCGAGCGTGACCTGCACGCGGCTCGTGTTGTCGACGACATGGTTGTTCGTCAGGATATGACCGTTCGTGTCCAGCACGATGCCGCTGCCCTCGCCCTGGTCGCGCTGACGGCGCGTGACCGTCGTCGTATCAACCACCACGACGGAGGGCCGCACCGTATCGAAGATCGCCGCTGCATCGAGGCCGTTGCGCGCGGTCAGGCCGGCGCCCGTCAGCACGCCGCGGCCCGTACTGGATGAATGCGCGCTGCCGCCGCTGCTGCCGCCGAACGCCTGGGTCAGTCCGAACATCAACGCCGCCCCGGTGATGCCGCCCACGAGGGCGCCGATCAAGACCGCACTCCACCACAAGCCCCGCATGCCGCCCCTCCCCATGCCCGACGCCCCGTGTCAGACAGTAGACATTATAGGGTGTAGGGCGGATGGCGGAGGGCGCAGGGCCGGGAAGGCGGACGCACTGCTCGCCTCAGGCGCTGCCGTTGATCGACGTCCAACGGCAGCGCCTGAGGCGAACGAAACATCGCCTTCGGGCGATGATTGGCGACGGGGCGTCCTACACGCGGCGCAGCACGTCGTCGCGGTAGCCAACGGTGTGGCGCTGGCGGGTGAAGATCACCGGCGCCACCATCGCGGCCACCAGGTTCACGATGCCCGTGATGACATACAGCCAGCCGTTCGCGTCGGTGACACCCAGCGTGCCGCGCATTTGGTCGGCCGCGGCCAGCACGACGATGCCGAAGCCGAGCGCAACCACGCCCAGAAAGGCCATCGTGCCGCGGCCTGCGCCGGGCACAGCACCGGCAAGTACGAGCAACAGCCCGAAGACCAGCTCGATCACGCCGAGCAAGGCGGTGTGGTCGAAGCCGAGCACATTGACGATCTTCGCGTCGAACGTGTCGCTGCTCAGCCCGCCGCGCGCCATCGCCACGGCGCCCATGATCACGAAAAAGATGCCGAACGCCAGCGCCACCAGTTGCGCCGGACTCCAGGCCGCCCACACCACGCGCCGTTCGGCAACGGCGACATCCTCTTCACGCTCGAGCATTGCAACCTCCTCAAACGGCCGGCTATCCCGATTCCGGGCTGACGACCGCCTTCCCACGTCTACCATCGCCGTGAATGTGCGGATCGGCCATAACGCGCTGGACGGACGCCGCCCGCGCGCAGGGGGTAGGAAATGCGGGTTTGCGTCTGACTCCTACGGCTCCGCTGATGGCCACGGCTGAAACGCGGCCGATCGGGCGCGGTCTAGCGGACGGCGTGGCAATCCCCGCGGCGCCGGTAAGATGAGGCACATGAAACTCGCCCCGCAGCGAGCCCACGCCTCCGGCTCCGCCGGCTACGCCGAGCTGCTGCGCCAGCGCGACTTCGCCCTGCTGCTGGGCGGACAAACCGTCTCGCGGCTGGGCGACGGGTTGCAGATCGCGGCGCTCGCCTGGCTGACGCTGCAGCTCGGCGGCGCGGGCGCGGTCACGCTCACGGCGTTCGCCGCGAGCGTGCCCAGCCTCGCCTTCGGCCTGTTCGGCGGCGTCTACGCCGACCGCTGGGATCGTCGCCGCGTCATGCTCTTCTCCGACACGGCCCGCGGCCTGGCGGTCCTGATCGTGCCGCTGGCCGCGGCGGCGGGCGTACTTTCCGTCTGGCAGCTTGCCCTCGTGGCCGCGCTGCTGGCCAGCTTCGGCACGCTGGGCGACCCGGCGCGTACGGCGCTCTTGCCCGCGCTGGTGCGGCGCGACCAGCTCACGGCGGCCAACGCGTTGACCGGCGCGACGTTGCAGGCGAGCCTCTGGCTGGGTCCGGCCTTCCTCGGCCTGCTGCTGCGCTTCGTGGCGATGAAGGACGTCTTCACGATCGACGCGGGCAGCTTCGCCGTGGCGCTGTTCACCACACTGCTGATTTACTACCGGCGGCCGCAGGCTGCAGCGCCGCGACGGCGCAGCGTGCTGGCCGAGGCCGCCGAAGGGCTGGGCGCGGTGCGCGGTGACCTGCTGCTCTGGCTGCCGACCGTCGTCTTCGCGCTGGGCATCGTCTTTGCCGCCGGCGTGCGCCAGGTGGCGCTGCCGGTGCTGGTGCGCGACCGGCTGCACCAGAACGCGCAGGCGTTCGGGCTGATGCTCGGCGCCGCCGGCGTGGGCGAGGTGCTGGGCAACGTGCTGATCGGCCGCGTTGCCATCCACGCTCAGGGCACGGCCACCACGCTGGGCTGGCTGCTGCTGGGCCTGCTGCGAGCGCCGCTGGGGCTGGTGCCGGCCTGGCAGCCGGGCGCGGCGCTGCTTTTCGCCACGGGCGGCGTCTCGGCGCTGACTGACGTGCCGATGATCTCGCTGATGCAGCAGCGCTCACCGGAGGCGCAGCTCGGCCGCGTGCTGGCGCTGTGGCGCACGCTGATCTACGGCTCCGGCGCGATCGCGGCGCCGTTCGTGGGAGCGTTGCTGAGCGTGCTGCCGGTGGAGGCGGTCTTTGCCGTCTGCGGTCTGCTCACTGCCGCGATCGGCGGCGGCGGTGCGCTGGTCTGCTGGAAAAAGGAGCGCGGAGCGTAGGCTATGCTGAGTGCAGATTGGCTCGCGTTTTAGCTGTCGGTGCGGAGAGAATCATGACGACGCGGGAAGCGCTCTATCACCTGATCGATGAACTGCCCGACGAGGCGCTGCCCGAGGCCGAGCGCTCGCTGGAAGCTTTGCAGCAGCGGCGCAATCGCGGCCTGCCGCGTGTGCTGGCCGAAGCGCCACCTGACGATGAGCCGGAGACCGAGGAAGACCGAGCCGCTGTGGCCGAGGCGTGGGCGGACTATCGAGCCGGCCGCGTTGTAAGCCACGAGGAAATGCAGCGCGAGTTCGGCGCGTGAGCTGGGAAATCGTGTGGACGGAGCACGCACAAAGAGATATGCGGCACTTGAATCGAGAGGTCGCATCACGCGTTCTGCGCGCCGTTAACCGGTTCGCCGAAACCGAACGCGGCGATCTGCGGAAACTCGGGGGCGAGGATGAGGAGTGGGCGTTGCGTGTCGGCGTCTGGCGAGTGCGGTTCAGCTACGACCGCGAGCGCAATGCGGTCATCCTGCTGCAGGTGCTTCCGCGTCGCGATGTATATCGCCGGTAA
The DNA here is from genome assembly GCA_937879875.1 of uncultured Chloroflexota bacterium. Taxonomy (GTDB): domain Bacteria; phylum Chloroflexota; class Dehalococcoidia; order CAUJGQ01; family CAUJGQ01; genus CALFMN01. The sequence continues at coordinate 9,313 of CALFMN010000229.1, forward strand.
GTGAGCAGGCCATGCTTGCGGTCGTCATCTTCTGTTTCATGCTCTTCGCCTTCATCTCCTTGCATCTGCCGCTCGATGGCCGGCGCTGGCTGGCAATCGCCTCTTTCGGCGTCTGCTGGCGGTTGCACTGCTCGCTTCGGGCGCGGCGCTCGTCGCCCTGCCCACCATGCACAGCAACATGCTGATTCTCGTCGCTGCCGGCTGCTGGTGCGCCAGCCTCGCTGCGGGCGGGCGGCAGTTGCTGCGGTCCGCCCGCTGAGCGTCGCGCTATACTGCGGCTGACCGTCGCATCTCTCTCGCGGAGCAGCACGATGCCCAGAGCGATCGATATTCACGTTCACGCGCCGGCGCGGCCGGGCAGCAGCGAGGCGATCGCCCGAGAACGGCAGATGGCGCAGTACTTTCGCGGCGAAAAGACACCCACCGACCCGGAGGAGTTCTACCAGTACTACAAAGACCGCGACATGCTCGCCTGCATCCTCTGGATCGACGAGCGCAGCCAGTCGGGCAACGACAGCGGCCGCTCCAACGACTGGATGGCCGAGCTGCAGACGAGACACCCGGAGCAGTTTATCGGTTTCGGCAGCGTGGACCCGCACACCGGCGCCCTTGCCATGCGAGAGGCGCGGCGCTGCATCGAGCAGCTGGGCCTGCGCGGCTTCAAGTTCCACCCCACCACACAGCGCTTCGAGGCGAACGACCCGAAATTCTATCCGCTGTGGGAGACGATCGCCGCGCTCGGCGTACCCGCGCTGTTCCATACCGGCCAGACCGGCGTCGGCGCCGGCACGCCCGGCCAGGGCGGCTACAAGAACAAATACTCGCGCCCCTATCCCTACTTCGACGACCTGGCCGCCGACTTCCCCAATCTCACGATCATCATGGCCCACCCCTCCTTCCCCTGGGTGGACGAGCAGCTTTCGGTCGCCAATCTGAAGACGAACGTCTACATCGACCTCTCCGGCTGGTCGCCCAGGTATTTCAGCCAGAACCTGGTGCAGTACTGCAGCACGCTGTTGCAGGACCGCACGCTCTACGGCAGCGACTTCCCCGCGATCACGCCCGACCGCTGGCTGCGCGACTTCGAGGCCGCGCCCTTCCCCGACGCCGTGCGCCCCAAGATCCTGCTGGAAAACGCGAAGAGGCTGCTGAAGCTGGAGTTCTGAGGCGCCTGACTGTGGGGACGACCCGTCCCGGCGGCAGCGAGACGATCGGCCCAGCCAGCGCCTTGCGGATGAGCGCGTGGCGGCGTTCACCCGAATGGGTCGGGCACGTCTCATTCGACTGGCACGACGCGGCTAACCTGTCCGCGTGATGAGTACCGTCTGCATACACGCTACCGTGAAACAGCCAGATACGGGACAGCCGTGCGTCGAATGGTGCGATGCGCGCCCTCGTGCCTGCGCAAGGAGAGTGTAGCCATGACAGTGGAAAACACCATGTACAGCGGTCTGACCCCCGGCACGCCAGTCTTCACAATGGACGGCGACAAGATCGGCACGATCAAGGAAGTGCGCGACCGCTTCTTCAAGGTCGATGCCTCGATGCAGTCCGACTACTGGCTTGCAACCGACTGCATTCGCACCGCCTCGGCCAGCCAGGTGCAGCTCAGCTTCGACAAGGGCCACCTGGGCGATTACAAGGTGGACGGCCCGCCCAGGGCGTAGCCGCCGGCACCTCCGTCGCTCCGGCCCCTCGGCGAAGACCGCCGAGGGGCCTTTCCCGTGCAAAGGCACGGGTCTGCCCCTCCACCCGCTGCTGTCTCGGCGGTTGTGCCCAGGCTCACATGGGCGCGGTCACGGCGATCACGGTGCGGCAGCCCGCCTGGCTCCTATGCTGATCTCAAGCAGATTATGCCGGCCACCCGGTTGCCGGCGCGATCGCGGCGGGAGGTGCTGAGTGGAGCACGGCGACTTGCAACACACCGAAGTGGGTTTCACCGCGCGGCGTCCGGTGAAGCACAGCCGCACGCGGCGGCTGATGCTGGCTGGCGGCGCCGTCGTGGCCGCGTTTGTGCTGGGCGCGGGCGGCCTGTTGGGCTGGCAGAAGCTGACCCGGCAGTCGGCGAAAGCCAGCATCGCCCCGGCGCCGGCGAGCGCAACGCACAACGGACAGCCCCAGTTCAACGTGCCCTTCGGCGGCACGAACCCGCTGCCGTGCAGCGGCGACGCCCGTCCGCCGATCACGATCAAGGGCCACGCGCTGCCGGTTTGCCCGCCCGGCGCGTAGAGCGATGCGACGCCGAGCGCTGCGCTGTTCTAACGAGGCGGGGCTTCGAAACTTAACTACACCCGCGACCCGTCAACTGGTCGCCCATACCGATTTCGCGGCCGCGGCAGGAGAATGTTCGCGCTGCGCAGGCCGCGTCGAGCGGCGGAAAAGGAGGCGCCATGCGTCAGGTCCACAGCCTTACCGCGCGCACCCGTCGGCTCGTCCTGGCGGCGATGCTGGTGCCGGCCGCCTTCGCGCTCGCCTTCATGTTGCTGGAGCTGGGCAGCGCTGCGTAGCCGCGTCGGCGCCGCGCAGTGCTGCTCCGAATTCCAAAAGCTGCAACGTTTTCTATATCCGGCGATGGTGAAAGTTCCTTTGCAGTACACTAGGCTGGCGTTCGTAACCGACTCGCAACGACCGCCTGGAGCCGTGCCGCGGTCAGTTCACGCTGGCATTCCTCGCGATGGCCGGGACGCGAGCCGCGGCGGCCGCGGCGGGGCGCGACGATGACCTTGCTCGACTTCCCACGAGTGCCTCTGGCAGGCGGCTCACCCATGCCGCCGCGCGCTGTTGAGGAACGGAGACTGGCGCCGGCTCTGACGGGCGATGCGGCAGCGCGGCGCCACTTTGTGCAAACCGCCTGCATCCTGCGGCGGCTGCAGCACCCACACATCGCCGCCATCTATTCCGTGGACGAGCGGGGCAACCCGCCTTCCTACCGCGTCGAGTGCCTGCGCGGCGATTCGCTGGCCAGTCTGGCGATTGCGGCGGGCGGGTTCCCGGTCACGCGTGCGGTGCAACTGCTGCGGCCGCTCTGCGCCGCGGTCGATGCACTGCACGACGAGGGGTTGCTCTGTCGCCGGCTGGAGAACCAAGCGCTGTTGGAGCCCTCTGGCCGGGTCGTGCTGCGCGAGACCGGCATCGCGCCAGCATGTCCCGGCGAAGTTGCCGGCGTCGAGGACGACATTCGCGGGCTCGGCGCGCTCGCCTGCACGCTGATCACGGGCGAGGCGCCGCCCCCTGAGACGGCCGTCGCCGGCGTTCTGCTGCGTGCACGGCGATCTCCGCCGCCCGCGGCCGCGTGTGCGGCGATCCTGATGGCGCTCGCGCCCGATCCCGCGGCGCGGCCGCCCTCGGCCAGCGCCTTTCTCGCCCTGTTCGACGGCAGTTGGCCGCTCTCTGCCGCGGCGCTCGCTGTCGAGCCGCTGCCCGCGCCTGCCGCGCCGGCGCCGATCGTCACGCCTGCAACCGGCGAACTCGCATCGCCCGAACCGCGGCTCGTGCCGGTGCGTCTCGCGGGCACTGCGCAGGCGCCGCCGATCGATCGCGTGGCTGCCGCGGCTGCGGCGCCCGCGCCCGCCCGGCGCCGGCGCGACGGCTGGACGACCAACGCCGTCGCCGCGCTGATGTGGGTCGCGACCGTGGCGGGCGTGGGCGCCGCTGTCGTTCACTATGCCGGGGGGCGCGGCAACTCGCGGACGTATGCGATCGCCAGACCCGGCACTCCGGCGCCAGAGCTGTCGTTCCCTGCCGTACCCGGGTTCGCCGAACGCGCCCCGACCGCGACGCCCGCGCCCGCTGCGCCGCCGCAGCCGTGATGGAGTGTCCGGACGCTGAGCATGCCCCGCGGAGCCGGTCCGGCTGACTCGCGAGGCTATGCGCGGATAAGCGCAGCGGGCCGACGTTCTGCCGGCCCGCTGCGTTGCTATTCGATTGTGGGGCGAGGGGCGACGCGGCCGCTGTGGCCGCGGCGCGGCGCTTACCAGCGGTCGTTGCGGCGGCCGCCGCCACTGCCGTAGGAGCCGCCGCCGCCACTGCCGCCCTGCACGTTGCGGAAGCAGTCCGAGCAGTACACGGGCTTGTCGCCGCGCGGCTGGAAGGGCACGCGGGCCTCCTGGCCGCAGCTCGCACAGGTAGCGGTGAAGAACTCGCGCGGGCCGGAGCTGTAGCCGCCGCCACCCGAGCCGTAGCTGCTGCCGCCCGAGTAGCCGTCGCGGCTGGCACGGCGCGCCGAGCGGCACGTTGGGCAGCGGCGGGGCTCGTTCGTGAAGCCCTTCTGGGCATGGAACTCCTGCTCGCCCGCCGTAAAGACGAACTCGCTGCCGCACTCGACACAGGTCAGGGATTTGTCTGCGAAGGTGGTCACTCGATGACCCTCCAATATGGTGTGGTACCGGTCCGGTCATCGAGCATGCGGCGAGGAGCTGGCTGCCCCTTCGCAGAGCCTCTGGCTGGAAGACGTACCGATCGCAGCCTAGCACACTCGCGACAGTTGCGCACTACTGCAATAGAAGGCATTTCACGTGTCTGAGTAACATATTCACTCAATAGACACAGCTCTACGCCGCACGTCCATTGTCGCGGGCGCTCAGCCGCGCTGAGCGCCCGCGGGGCGATCCACGCGGTGTACACCGTGTCGCAACCCACTCTTCCGGCCGCCTCCGCCCCGATCGGCCTTCGAAGCTGCTGCGCCGTGCGCCGCCGGCCGATACTGCACCGTGAACGGTTGAGCGCATCGCGGCAGGGAGGCCAGCGTGCAGAACGGCCGCGGGCGATCGCGCACGATTCGCCGGGGCATCGTCCTTGCGATCGCCGGCAGCGCGGGCATCGGCGTCGGCGTGGCCGTCGGACTCGTCGCTCTGTTCTTCGGGCTCTCCTCCCGGCCGGATCAGAGTGCCTCTGCCGGCGCGGCGCTGCTCGGCAGGCGCGCGACCCTGTCCGCAATAGCGACGGCAACGCCCTCCCCTGCCAGTGAGCCGGCAACACCAACGCCAGCAGTCACGGCAACCGCGGCAGCGGCGCCCGCCTCATCGGCGGCTTCGCGGCCGCCTCCATCAGCCGGTAACGCCGCGCCGGCTGGCGCCGATCCGTTTGCAAACCTGACGCTCGAACAGAAGGTCGGGCAGCTCTTCATGCTCGGCTTTGACGGTACGGATGGCAGCGGTGCGGTCGCGGCGCTGGTGCAGCGGGCGCACGCGGGCAACGTGCTCATCCTCGGGCAGAACGCGCGTGATCCGCTGCAATTGCGCGAGTTGACCGACGCCTTGCAGGCACAGGCGCGGCAGGCCAACGGCATCCCGCTGCTCGTCGCGGTCGACCAGGAAGGTGGCGACGCGCAGCCGCTGCCGTCGCCTTTCTGGACCGCGCTGCCGAGCGCGGCGCAACTGGCTGCCGGCAACACGGCGCCGCAAATCGCGGCGTGGGGCCAGCGCGCTGGCAACGACCTCTTGCGGGCCGGCGTCAATCTGGATCTGGCGCCGGTGCTAGACGTGAACGACAGCGGACAGGCGACCGGCGTTGGCACGCGCGCCTTCGGTGCCGATCCGGCCACGGTCAGCGCCGCCGGTCTCGCCTTCATGCGGGGCCTGCACGCGGCCGGCGTGATCGCCGCGGTCGCGCACTTTCCCGGCCTCGGCGGCGCCATGCTCGACCCGCGCACGGGGCTGCCCGTCGATGGCGGCTCCGATGCGCAGCTACGCGCTGTCGGCCTGCCGCCGTTCGCCGACGCCGTGCGGGCCGGCGCCGATGCGGTGCTGGTGGGCGATGGCGTCTACCCGGCCTGGGATGCCTACGCCCCGGCGCTGTTCTCGCAGCGTATCGTGACGGGGCTGCTGCGCAACGAGTTGGGGTATCAGGGCGTGGTGATCAGCGACGATCTGACAGCGGCTGCGCTCCGCCGGCGCTGGGCGCCGGGCGATGCGGCGGTAAAGGCGCTGGAGGCGGGCGCCGATCTGCTGCTGATCTCCGGCCCGGCGGCCGACCAGGCCGCGGCGATGGACGGCGTGCTCGCGGCCGTGAAGGATGGCCGCATCCCGCGGGCGCAGATCGACGCCTCCGTGGCCCGCGTGATCGCGCTGAAGCTGCGCTACGGCGTCGGGCGGTAGCCGGGGCCGGGACGCCTACCGACCCGTTCCGGAGATCCTGCGGGTCGAGCGCCGTGCCCGGCGCAACGCCATGGGCTGCAGCCGGCCGCGCACAATCGGAGCCGGCTTGCCGCTCGCGGGCGGCGGGAGCGGGTCGCCCGCGGCCGGCTGGCCCGCCGCCAGTTGATAGGCCTGAATGTAGCCCGCAACGTACTGATCCATTTCGTCGCTGCGAGCGCGGGGTTGGCTGCGGCGGCAGGCCAGCAGCGCGGAATCGCCGGCGAACGCGGTGAGACCGGGAAGATCGTCAAGCAGGCGATTGCGGCGGCGGTGCTCCCTGGCATCCTTCGCACCGCTGGTGTACCCCGCCTGAAACGCTGGCGTTTTGCCTGTGAAGTCTGGTAGCGACACCATCGTGCACGTGGCCTCCGCGCTTTCTCCTCGAATATAGTACAAATGTTCTGTTTGTGCAAGTCAAGGCTCTGGCTTCCGCTCCGCCGCCTGACGGACGGCCTTGCCGTTCACCGTGGTACATCCGACACCGACGACACCGATCGCGCCGAAGCATCTGCAAACGGAGAAGGTTCGCCGCCCTGCGCCCTGCGCCCTATTCCCTATACTGGACCGGGCGTTTAGCCGCGAGGTGAGGGGCGATGGCGACACAGGAGCTGCGCGTCGGCGTGGTCGGCGCCGGCGACAATACGCGCAAGCTGCACATTCCGCGACTGCAGGCGATCGACGGCGTCGAGGTCGTGAGCGTGGCGAATCGCAGCCGCGCCTCGGGCGAGCGCGTGGCGCAGCAGTTCAATATTCCGACGGTGTATGACCACTGGCGGGCGCTGGTCGAGGCGCCGGACACCAACGCGGTCATGATCGGCACCTGGCCGTATCTGCACTGCCCGGTGACGCTTGCCGCGCTGGCCGCGGGCAAACACGTGCTCACGGAGGCGCGTATGGCGATGGACGCCGCGCAGGCGCGGCAGATGCTCGCCGCCTCGCGCGAGCATCCGGATCTGACCTGCATGGTCGTACCGTCGCCGTTCACGTTCACGGTCGACGCCGCGATCAAACAACGCGTCTCCGAGGGCTATCTCGGCCAGATCGTCGGCCTGAACGTGCATGCCGGCGGCGGCTTCGCCGAGTTCGGCGGACCGTTGCAGTGGCGCCACAACCGCGACCTCAGCGGCTTCAATACGATGTTCATGGGCATCTGGTACGAGTCGGTCATGCGCTGGGTCGGCGAAGCGACGCGCGTGATGGCCCGTGCCAACGTGGTGGTCAAAGAACGCGTCGATCAGGAGACTGGCGAGCGGCGTCCGGTGACGATTCCCGATCACCTGGAGATCATCGCGGATATGGCCTGCGGCGGCATTGCGCACTTCCAGTTCAGCGCCGTGGCCGGCCTGATGCGGCCAACAGAGGCGTGGCTCTGGGGCACGGAGGGCACGCTGCGCTACGAGCAGGCGACGCGCGCGCTCTGCGGTGGCCGGCGCGCCGACAAGGAGCTGGTGCCGATCGAGATTCCGCCGGAGCAGCAGGGCGCCTGGCACGTCGAGGAAGACTTTGTCGCGGCCGTGCGCGGCCAACAGCCGGTGCGGCTGACCAGCTTTGAAGACGGTGTGCGCTACATGGAGTTCAGCGAGGCCGTGGCCCGCAGCGCCGCCAGCGGCCAGGCGGTGTCGCTGCCCCTGCTCGGCGGGTAGAGCGGCCCTCATCGCCCCCGATCCCTCTGCTCTCCCGCACACACGAGGCACGCCGGGTCTTGAGCGCGCGAGCCGCGTACAGACACCGGCCCTCAGCGTGACCGTGCGCGGCCTGCCGGCGGCAGATCTCCCAAACATCGGTGTGGGGGAGAAGGCGTAGGGGGCTTTGAGCCCGTTGCTTGCTACCCCGGCAGTTTCGGATAGAACGGCCCGCCCAGCGACACGTCGGGGATGGTCATCTGGCCGAGATTGGTGACGCGCTCCACGCGGTTGTTGGCGAAGGCGAAGGCGAGGCGTGAGAAGGCCGTGCCGACATTGCCGCGCCGCGTCTCAACCGGGCTGAGCGCGTCAATCACGATCGCGTACGGCTCCTGCGCCTCGGCCACATGCACGATGCGGTACCACAGCCGCCGGTAGGCCTGCTTTGTGCGCTGCGCCTGCTGCTCGACCGCCGCGATGCCCTCCCAGGTGCCGGCGGCGGGGTGCGGCTCGCTCAGTGTGTAGATGATCTCCGGCGTCGAGAGTTGGCGCAGCCGCTCGCCGTCGGCCCGCACCAGCGCATCGACCCACGCGGCGGCCAACGCGACCTTCGGCTCCAGCGCCTTCGGCAGCGTGGCGCCGGGCGCCAGCTCGTACGGCGCCTCTTCTTTTGGCGCATCGTCCGTGAACACCGCCTCCCAGCCGTCGTCCAGCTTCACGGTTTCGAGAACGTGGTGGATCACCAGCCGCCGCAGACCGCGCACGCCCTGCAGCTCGCGCATCAGGCTGCCGAGCGCCGTCTCCGAGGGCAGGGCGGCCTGAAAGCCCAGTTCGAACTCGCCGGTGACGCGGTCGGCGCGCAGCACGTAAGGCGAGGCGCTCAGGATGGCGAGGATCTCCGGCAGCGCCGCCAACTCCGTTTGTACGAAGCCGAAGACTTCAGTGGTGAGGCCAAGCTGCGCCAGGTTCGGCAAGGCACGGCAGCGGAGCAGCTCGGTGTCGCGCAGACGGTTGAGCCGCGTGGCCGCGGTCATGCCCGAGACGCCGAGCTGCTTGCCCAGCGCGGCGTACGAAACGCGCGGGTCGATCTGCAATTCCTCGATAATGCGCCGGTCGAGATCGTCCATTCCCAATCCTGGCGGCCTGGTGGCTGGCGAATCGGCACACGTGCCGCGAAAAAAGTCTAGCATGCGCCTTTCGAGGCATTGAATGGCTCGTCGCGCAGCGCGCCTAACCCCGCTTCGGCTGAAGCCGAATCTCCCTTCCCCACAGGGGAAGGGTTACCGTTCGAGGGATGCGAAGGGTGGGAGACCAGCCGGCCGCGTGTCCCGCAGGGACACCCGCACCCCGCCGCCGTCGCACGGTGCTGGGAACGCTCCAGAAGTCCCTTCCCGTTTCGGGAAGGGACAGACTTCCCGCTAGGGAAGTCAGGGTTAGGTGCCCCGCCAGTCCGCGGCCCCGAGAACGCTCTCCGAACGCGGCGGTGTTGCGCTTCGCAAGCAGTGCACGAGAATGGCTTGCGAGTTCGGCGCGCGCAGCGTGGCTTTGCTTGACAATGTTGCGGTCGCTCAGTATGCTCGCGCCGTTCCGCGCCCCGTGACTGCCGCGGAACGTGCACGCAACCCGGCGGGGGCGGCGGAAGAGCGGAGAGGGCAGGCGCCGCGCGGGCCAGCGCCGGTATCGCGCGGAGCGCGATGTGAAATCGAGGAGAGAACGATGGCCGATCGGTTACAGCGTCTGATTTCCCGGCGACGGTTCGTCCGCGGCACGGCCTCGATGAGCGCCGGTCTGTTCGGCCTGGCGATCGCCGGCTGCAGCAGCAGTAACAACAACGGCAACAACAAGAAGGCAAACACCAGCGCGCCGCCCGCGGCCAGCCAGGCCGCAGCGGCCACGACCGTCGCGGCCACACGCGCGGCCACGGCTGCCGCCGGTGCCTCGCCCGCGGCTTCGGCCGCTGCCTCGCCCGCCGCGGCTCGCAGCCCTGCCGCAAGCAATCTCAAGCTGTCCGGCGACGTAGGTATGGGCTTCATCTCATCGTTTACCGGGCCGCTGGCGCCGATCTACGCCGAGTTCGTGGCCGGCGCCAAGCTCGCGGTCGACGAGATCAACGGCCAGGGCGGCATCGGCGGCGCCAAGCTGACGCTGGAACAGGCCGACGATCAGTCGAACCCGGCGCAGGTGCCCGCCGCCGCGCTGGGCGTGGTGGACAAGAAGCTGCACTTCTGCATCGGGCCGATCGGCTCGAACGCGATCAGCGCCTCGCCCGCGCTCAACCAGGCGAAGATCATCCAGTGCGGCTACTCCGACAACCCTGAGCTGGCCGACGCGGCCAAGTTCCCTTACTCATTCCGTTTCGTCTGGTCGGCCGAGCAGTCGTCCAAGCTGCTGGTCGATTACTTCACCGAGCAGCTCAAGCTCACCAAGATCGCGATTCTGGCCGAGAACACCGTCTACGGCCAGACCGACGCGCCCACCACCGCCAAGTACATGGACAGCCTGAGCCTGAAGCCGACGGTGAACGAGTACTTCCAGCCCGGCACGGCGGACTTCACGCCGCTGCTGCGCAAGGTGCAGGACGCGGGCAGCCAGGCGATCGTCTGGTGGACGCAGGGCGGGCCGGAAGGCATCACCGTCCTCAAGAACATGAACGATATCAAGCTGGACATGCCGATCGCCGGCATCGGCCTCGGGCCGGCAGCGGCGGTCAAGGGCGTCGTGCCCGACACGCTGCTGGACAAGACGCTAACGGTGTACTGGAAGCGGCTGACCTACAGCGACGCGGAGCCGATCTCGCAGAAGGTCAAGGACTGGAATCAGCGTCTTGCAAACGCCGGCGGCCTGGGCAAGATCGGCAGCGGCGGCACCTCGCCCTTCTACGACTTCGTCTATTACATGAAGGCCGGGATCGAAGCGACCGGCGGTACGGACAGCACCGCCATCGCCAAGTACATGGAATCGACGCCGTATGACGGCATCGTCGCGAACTTCGACGGCATCACGGCGAAGGACCACACGATCGTCAAGGACGGCGCCATCAGCCTGGGCACGCTCAGCTCGTGGAACGCGACGGATAAGGTCTTCTTGAAGCGGCCGGCGGGGCTGTGAGGCGCGGCCCTCATCCTCACCCCCGTCCCCTCTCCTTCCCCCAATCATCCAGATCGCGCGGAGCGCGATGTCGAAGAGGGAAGGAGAGGGGCGATCCTGGGTGGGAGCGTTCCGGGAGGCGTCGGGGTAGCGAAGCGTCGTGGATCGCGCCTGCGGGCGCGAGGGGCGCACGGCGTGCGCCCCTGCAAGTGGCTGAGATGCGGCGCCTTCAGCCCCAATCCTCAGTATTGAGATCTCCCCTTCCCCTATTATTGGGGGAAGGGGTGGGGGATGGGGGCCGGTGAACTCCTTCCTCACTGATGTCTTCATTCCCGCGCTGGGGATCGGCGCGCTGTATGGACTTGTCGGGATCAGTTTCAACCTGATCTTCGCGCCGGCCGGCACCTTCAACTTCGCCCAGGGCCAGATCGTGATGCTCGGCGGCCTGCTGGCGCTGAGCTTCTACCAGCAGAACGGCTGGCCGGTGCTGCTCGCGCTGGTCGCCGTGATGGCGATCGGCGCCGCCGTGGCGCTGGCGGAAGAGCGGATCGCCGTCTGGCCGGCGCTGCGCCGCGACCCGCACGGTATCGGCTGGGTGCTGAGCACGCTGGCCGTGTTCACGATTATCCAGAACCTGGCGATCTTGCAGTGGGGCACCACGCCGCAGAACGTGAAGAGCTTTCCCGCGCTCTCCGTTTCCCGCCACGACGTGTTCGGCCTGCAGGTTGCGCCCTACCACTTCGGCGTGTTGCTGATCGCGATCGCGATCACCGTCGCGCTCTATCTGTTCGCGCGCCGCTCGGCCATCGGCCGGGCCACGGCGGCCGTGGCGCAGGACCGCGACGCGGCGGCGCTGCGCGGCGTCAACGTGCGCCTGGTGATCTCGCTCGGCTTCGTGATGGGCGGGGCGCTTGCCTGCCTCACCGGCATGCTGGCCGCGCCGCTCACGCTCGCCACCGTCAACGTGGGGCTGACGTTCACCTTCCGCGGCTTCACCGCGGCGGCGCTGGGCGGCATGGGCGACAACACCGGCGCGCTCACCGCCGGCCTCGCGCTCGGCCTGATGGAGCAACTGACGTTGCGCTACTGGCAGGGCGGCTACGTGAACCTGGTGATTCTGCTCGCGCTGCTCGGACTGCTGCTGGTCCGGCCCGAAGGGCTCTTCGGCCAGGCCGTGCCGAGGCGGGTGTAGCGATGAGCGCGGCTACGCAAACCGCCCGCCGTCCCGCCGGCCGCGGCCTGGCCACTGTTGCCGTGCGCAACGCGCCGCTGCTGCTGGGCCTCGGCGTGCTGCTGCTCTTCCTGCTCTGGACGCGGGTGGACATCGGCGGCAACTGGTCCAGCGTGCGCAGCAAGCCGCTCTTTTTGGCCAACCAGCTCATGCTCTACATGCTGGTGGCGATCGGGCTGAACCTGATCAGCGGCTACGTCGGCGCCGCCTCGATCGGCCACATCGCGCTCTACGCGATCGGAGCCTACTCCGTCGCGATTCTGACCACGAAGCACGGCTGGGGCTTCTGGCCGGCGCTGCTGGCGGGCGGGCTGATCGCCGCCGCCGCGTCGTTGCCCGTGGGGTTGATCCTGCTGCGGCTCTCCGGCTGGTACTTCTCGGTGATCACGCTCTTGCTCGTGGTCGTGGTCAACGATCTGGAGATCCAGAAGGCCGGGCTCACCGGCGGCGGCGCGGGCATCTTCGGCCTGACGATGCCGCACCTGTTCGGCCACGCACTCGACCTGCGCGGCTATCTCTATCTGCTGATCGCGGTCAACGTCGCGGTCTTCCTCTTATTACGCCATCTGGTGGAGCGGTCGCGCTGGGGCCGCGCCTTCGTGGCCGTGCGCGATGTCGAGCCCGCGGCCTGCGCCGTGGGCGTGCATCCGTTTTTGGTGCGCGAGTCGGCGCTGGCGCTCAGCGCTTTCATCGCCGGGCTGGCCGGCGGGCTATTCGCGCCGCTGCCCGGCACGATCAACCCCGACTCGTTCCCGATCATCGACTCGATCTTCTTCCTGCTGGCGGTGCTCGCCGGCGGCTTCGGCACTACGGCCGGGCCGGTGGTGGGCATGGCGGTGCTGTTCAGTCTGCCGCAGGTTTTGGCCGAGCAACCATCGCTGCGCCGCTACAGCTTTCTGGTCTACGGCCTCGTGTTGCTGCTGTTGGTGATCTTCCTGCCCGAAGGGATCGTCGGCGGCGTGCAACGGCTCTGGCGGCGCCTCACGGGCCGCGCGGCCTACGACGCGTACGAGGTCGCCGGTGCGGAGAGCGGCGCCGACGCCGAGCGCGACCCGCGCGTGGCGGCCATGGGCCTCGGCGCGCTGGCGACGCTGGCCGGGCTGCGGCGGCTGGCCCCCAGCGGGGCACGCTCGGGCACGGCCGCTCGCCCAGCAGGAGCGTCTGCCGAGGTGTTACCGGCAACACCGCCCACGCTGGCGGCTGACGGCGCGGCGGGCAGCGTGGCCGCGGCGGAAGCCAATGGCGCGGTGCTCTCTGCGCCAGCGCCGGCCGCGCTCCGCATCCTCGGCGAGCAGGCCGGCACGGACGCCGAGTTCGCGCTCGAATCGATCGACATCCGCAAGTCGTTTGGCGATGCGATCGCGCTGGACGGCGTGACGCTGCGCGTGCGTCCGGGCACGGTGCATGCGGTGATCGGCCCGAACGGCTCCGGCAAGACCACGCTGCTCAACATCGCCTCGGGCTTCTACCGCCAGGACGCGGGCCAGATCCGCGTGTTCGGCCGGCGCGTGGCGCGCGGCCGGCCCTACCGCGCGATTCGCCACGGCCTCGCCCGCACCTTTCAAACGCAGCAACTGCTGCCCGAGCTGACGGTGCTCGAAAACGTGATGCTCGGCTGCCATGCCCGCGGCCGCGTCTCGATGCTGGACGGCATGTTGCCCTTGCCGCACGTGCGCCGCGAGCGCCGGCGCTTCCACGCGACGGCGCTGGACTGTCTGGACCTCGTCGGCCTCGGCCGCGGCATCGCGGAGACGCCGGCCGGCCTGCTGCCCTTCGCCCACCAGCGCCTGGTCGAGATCGCGCGGGCGCTGGCGGGCCGGCCGCGGGTGCTGTTGCTGGACGAGCCCGCCTCCGGCCTGCACGCCGGCGAGGTGCAGGCATTTGCATCGCTCGTGCGCTCGCTGCGGCAGGCGGGGCTCACGGTGGTGCTGGTGGAGCACAACTTCGGCCTCGTCTCCGAGCTGGCCGACACGATCACGGTGCTGGACGCAGGCGCGGTGTTGGCCGAAGGCGACTTCGAGACGGTGCGCAACGACCCGCGCGTGGTGGAGGCCTATCTTGGCGCCTGATGCGTCCGCTCAACCAGGCACAGCGACCGGCCCGACAGCGGCAGCAGGCGCGACGCCGGCGCTGGCAGTTGAGGGCGTCGTCGCGGGCTACCACGGCAGCGAGGTCTTGCATGGTGTCAGTCTCGTCGTGCCGCCGGGCAGCGCGGTGCTCTTGCTGGGACCGAACGGCGCCGGCAAGTCCACCACGCTGGCGACGATCTCCGGCCTGCTGCGGCCGCGCGCCGGCCATGTGCTGCTGTCCGGCCGCGACGTGACGGCGTTGCCCGCGCACGAGCGGGCGCGGCTGGGCATCGCGCACGTGCCGGAAGGGCGGCGCATCTTCCGCCGTCAAACGGTCGAAGAGAACCTGCTGATCGGCGCCGACTTCTGCGGGCACGACCGCACCTGGCGGACCGAGGCGTTCGCCTGGGTCTTCGACCTGTTTCCCGTGCTGGCGCGCAAGCGCGGCAACACCGCGTCCACGCTCTCCGGCGGAGAGCAGCAGATGCTGGCCGTGGCGCAGGCGATCATGAGCCGGCCACGCGTGCTGCTGCTGGACGAGCCTTCGGCCGGGCTGGCGCCCACGCTGGTGAAGCAGCTAATGGAGCGGGTGCGGCTGCTGCACGAACGCGGCATTGCCCTGCTGATGGTGGAGCAGGTCGTCGCCAGTGCGCTCGCCATCGCAGATTACGTCTACGTGCTGCGCGACGGCCAGATCGTGGCCGAAGGCGCCGCCGCCGCGATGCAGCAGTCCGACCTGGAAAGCCGCTACCTGGCGGCGACGCTGTAGGCGCCGGCCCCCTATCCCCCGTCCCCTTTCCCCCAATCGTTGACATCGCGCAGAGCGCGATCTGGGATGAGGGAAAGGGGCGATCGGGCGGAGTACGACTCGGACGATGCCGGGTTAACCGTTCAGTAATCGGACCGCTTCAGGCTGGATCGCCCCTCGCCCAGGATTGGGAGAGGGGACGGGGGCGAGGGCCGACCGCCGGCGTCACCCACCAACCCGCGGCGGTGCGCGTAGGCCGCAGCCTCGGTGCGGTTGCCGGCACCGGTCTTGGCGAAGATGTGGTTCATATGGCGCAGCACGGTAAAGGGGCTGATCACGAGCGCCGCGGCGATCTCGGCGTTGCTGCGGCCCTCGGCAGCGAGCCGCAGCACCTCGACCTCGCGCTCGGAGAGGCCATCCGGCAGTGCCGGTTTCGCGGGTTGTGCGCGGGCCAGCCGCGGCTGCGCCAGCAAGACACGCGCCTTCTCCGCCCAGTACGCCATGCCCAACTCTTCGCAGGTCGCGATCGCGGCTTCGAGCAGCGCACGGGCGCGCGGCAGATCCTGACGCTTGCCGCGGCGCAGCAGCATTGCGGCGTATTCGCGCTGCGTCTGGGCGAGGGCGACGGGCGCTGCCATCCGCTGGTTCAGATCGAGCGCGGCGGCAAAGTGACGTTCCGCCGCTTCTGTGCGCCCCAGAGCCGTGGCGAGCAGTGCGAGAAATTGGTCTACGACACCCTCGGTCGCCGCCGAGGCGGTCCCAGTGTCACCGCCCGCGGTGTATCGGCCGGCCAGTGGCAACAGCAACGAATACAATGCGGCGGCAGACCGAGGCTCAGCCAGGGCGTGGCTGGCTCCGGCAAGCCAGACAATCGTGTTCAGCCACATCCAATTGCGAGGGAGATCGCGGAATTCGTTTGCGCTGAGTGAATCGATCAGGTCGCGCGCCTCGGCCTCTCGTCGTGCTTCCGCCAGTAAGAGGGCGAGAGCTGCACGGGGCAGGGGAAACGACGGAAGTGCCTGCACGGCCTCGCGCAACGCAGCCTCTGTGTCGGCGAGCTGGCCACACAGGCGATATTGGGCGAAAGCGTGCAGTGCGGCGCTCAACTGTGACCAGGGGCTGTGCGTGTGTGCTCTCAAGGCGGCAAGCTCTGCGGCGTAGCGCTCGTAGTCCTCGATTCGCCCGTCACGCAACGCCTGGATGCACTGCAAGCCGAACGCTTGTGCTCGATAGTGCGGCTGGCAGAACTGCTCTGCCAAACCAACAAGTACACTCACTTCCTGGTCCACGGCGCGCATCTCGCCCCGCTGCAGCAGGTTGCCAGCGTGCCAGCGATGGCCTTTGAACCGTAGGTCGACATTACCGATCTGTGCTGCAACGGCGATCAATTCCACCGCGGCAGCTTCGCGCTCAACGAGGAATTCTGCTCCGCTGAGCGCCCAGAGCCGTTCGTTGAGCGTGAACGCCAGTGTATGCGGGTCGCCGAGGCGACGCGCCATGGCCAAAGCTTCGGCAGTAAGCGCCAAACCGCGCGCCTCCGGTTGACCGCTCCAGAGCAGCACCTCGGCGAGCAACCCAAGCGTTCGCGCCCGCACCGGGCTGTCGGCATCGCCGAGCGCGGTCAATGCCTCCTCGAGCAGGTCAATCGCGGTCATGGCCTGCTCGCCGATGCCGGCGACTTCGGCGTAGCCGAGCGCCGCCTGTGCACGTTGCTCCGGTGTCCCGCCGGCGCGAGCTGCCTGGAGAAACGTCTCCTTCCACGCCGGGAAGGCAGCGGTTCGCCACTGCGCCTCCCCAAGCGCCAGCAGCAGCTCACAGCGCTCGCGCGGGTCGGGTTCGCCCGTCGCTTTCATCGCGTCGAGCGCGGCCTGCCAGTGGTTGGCTGCCTGTTCCCAGGCGAAGACCGCCTCTGCTTCCTGCGCCGCCAGCTTCGTGTAGTGGAGCGTCTTCGCCGCATCCGCCGCGGCGCCGGCCTGGCGGAGATGCCCCGCCAGCGCGGCCGCGTGCGGCTTCAGATTCGCGGCGTGGACTTGCTCCAGCGCCTCGGCCGCTCGCAAATGCAGGTGCTGCCGGCGCGGCAGGCTCAGCTCTTCGAGCAACGTCTGGCGGATCAGCGCGTGACTGAAGCCGTAGCCGTCGCCGTCGCGCCGCAGCAGGCCCGCACTCAGCGTCTCCTCCAGCGCCTCGGTCAGCACGCCGCGCTCGGCGCCCAGCAGCGCCGGCAGCAGCTCGAAGGCGGAGCCGTCGCTCAAGACGGCCGCGGCGCGGGCCAGCTCGTTCGCCGCCTCGCTGAGCCGCGAGAGTCGCCGGCCGAGCACTTCGCGCACGCCCTCCGGAATGCCGAGACCGCCCAGCGCGGCCGCGGGGTCGCGCAGATCGCGGCCCTCTTCGGCCAGGTGCTGCACCACCTCCTCGACGAAGAAGGCGTTGCCGTCGGTTTCCTGATAGATCGCCTCGACCACCGCGGCCGCGGGCTGCACGCCGCTGAGGCCGGCGATCAGCGTTGTAGCTTCGAACTGGCTGAGGCTGGGCAACAGCAGCCGTTCGGAGAGCCGTTCGCGACGCAGCTCCGCCAGCGCCTCGGACAGCGGGTGCGAGCGCGGCAGGTCCGTCGTGCGGTAGGCGCCGGCCACGAGCAGCGGCGCGCTCTGTACCTGCCGCGCAAGGTGCAGCAAGAGCAGCAGCGTGGGTTTGTCCGCCCAGTGCAGGTCATCGAGCACCAGCAGCAGCCCGGGCGCGTCCGCGGCGACGCGACGCAGGCAGGCGCAAACGCCCTCGAACAGCGCGTAGCGATCCGGCTCGCCGGCGCGGGCTTTCCCGCGCGGCAGCAGACGGCGCAGCTCCGGCAGGAGGCGGGCCACCGCCTCCGCGTCATCGCCGAGGGCCTCGCGCAGAGGGGTGTCGCCCCGGCCGCGGGCGTAGGCGCGCAGCACCTCGACAAAGGGCAGATAGGGCGGCAGCCCTTCGCCTTCATACGCGCGGCCGGCAAGGACGCAGAGACCGTCCGCCCGCGTCCGCGCGGCGAACTCGCTCAGCAGCCGCGTCTTACCGATGCCCGGCTCGCCGGCTACCAGCACGACGCCGCCCTCTCCGCGCCGCGCCGCCGCCAGCCGCTCGATCAGAGCCGCCAGTTCGCGCTCGCGCCCGACCAGCGGCGCCCCGCGCTGTGCACCGGGCATCGCTCTTCCCTCCTGCTGTGCCGCAGTATACGCGTCCGCGTGCCGCGACGCCGTCGTGAAGGCACGAAGGCGCATCGGCGCCGCGTTCCCCGTGCGCGGCTACCGTTGCAGGTCGATCGTCTCCGCCAGGCCGCCGCGCGGGCGTGGCGGCAGGCTGCCGCTTGCCGACGCGCTCGCGATCGAGCGGGAGAAGTCGATCGCCTCGGCCGCGCCGCCGCGGGGAACGGGCGGCAGAGAGACGGAGACGGCCGCGGCGGGCGCGTACTCGATCTGCTCGGCCATGCCGCCGTGCGGGATCGCGCCGAGGCGCCCTGCCGAAACGCTCGCCGGGAGCGGCGAGCTCCGGGTCGCGGCGCCGTGTCCGCCGAGTTGCCAGACGCCGGCTCCTCCGGCGAGACCGAGCGCGGCTGCCAATGCCGCGGCGATCAGCGCTGTGCGTTGGGCGCCGTGCGTGCTGGTTGTGGTACGGGGCGCGGTGTGCGTCGTCATCGGGGCTCTCCTTCGTGCTGCCGGGTTGCGGCGCGGGCGCCTGTGCGCTCCGCTTCGCCGCTGAAGCCATGCTCGCGCGAGCCGAAGGCGGCGCCATCGCGCGCGGCTGCGATTCTGTGCGCGCGTCGGAGCGAGGGCGCAGCCGAGGTCACCCGCGGCGATAGCAGCAACCTGCTATCGCCACGTGCATCTGCTGCCGTGGCATGGCGCTGCGAAGTTCGGCGAGACAGCGGCAGCCCGGCGTGATGCGAGATCGCGTTCGGACACTTGCCTGTGCCGTTGGTTCACCAGAGAGGGGAGCCTGCCGGCGCCGGGCGGCGGACAAGACATCGCGCGACGCCGGCAGGTTGTGGATTGCGGAGCGGCTACGGCTGCCGCAGATCGACGACGGTCAGCCGGTACTGCGGGTATTCGCTTTGCAGCGCGGCTTCCGTCTCATCGCCGGTGGCGACGACGACCATGGCATTGCGCGGCGGCGCGCCGTTCATGCCGCCGAGCTGCTCGGCCTCGTTCAAGGCGCTCTGGGTGGAATTCGCCGCGTCCTGAGTAGCCACGAGGTACACGGTCAGCGCGGGCGACGCGGCGACACCGGCGTTGGCAAAGTCAATCGCCTCGGCTGCACCGCCGCGCGGGATCGCCGGAACGGCGGCCGGTTGGGGCACCGTGACCGCGCTGGTGTCGGCGCTGTCGATCGCCCCGTCACCAACGAATGGGGATGTGGCCGGTGCATTCGGAGCGGCCACGCTCCGGGAGGCAGTGGTCGCGCTGGCGGCGCCGCCGTTGCGGCCGTGGAGCTGCCAGATGCCGATGGTCAGGCCGACGGCGAAAGCGCAGAGCGCCGCAATGGTCAGCCACCAGTGCCGCCGCACGCCGCGGACGGCGGTGCCGGCGGGGGTGCTGGAGGTCTGCGTGTTCATCTCTTCGTTCCTCGTTGATCGCTGTCTTGCAAGGGGTGTCCGCGCGCCGCGGCGCGCGGACGGGCGGTTGCCGGATCCGTGTCACGAATGCGGGTAAACATTGGTGGCTCTCCTCTCGTCGTGCTCCGCGCCGCCGTGGAGCTTGCGCGAAGGTTTCACAGGTCAACGCGGCTGGGCCCGCTGCCGGCAGGCAGGTTGGCCGTCTTCCTGTGCCCACATGAACGAGCCCTTTTTACGCATTGGCGCGAAACGCCGTAGAGATACACGGATGCGCACGCTCCGCGTCAGGCGGAATCGCGGTCACGCGGACCTCAGCAGCGCACACCTGCATTCCGTTACTCAAGAATTGCCCCACGCCGCTTCAGGGTCGTTGTGACGCTTCGATATCCAGGTCAGCGAGGGGTGAAGACGCCGCCGGCATTATATGGAACGATTTATGACTGGAACGATATATGACGGGTTTTGCAGCGACCGTGAGTACTGTGAGTAACGAGCGTCTGGAACGCGTGTTGCATCAATACGCCCTGCTGCAGGCCTACGGCGCCGGCTTTGCCCACGCCACGCCGAGCTTCGCCGATCTCTGCGCCGCCTACGACCTGACACTGAGCGACCTGCAGCCGCAGCGCCACGCCGAGCCCGGCCGGCCGTGGCTCGCGCGGCTCTCGCTGCGTCCCCGCGGGTAAGCCCGCTCAGCCTTGCCCAGGGTGCTTGCCGCTCACGTAGCCGTCGAAGCGCTGGCGGCTAACCCTGTGGGGAAGTCCGTCCGCCTCGCGCCACGGCGCCGTCCTCACGCCGGCAATCGACGTCCCGTTCGCCTTGCGGCCTGCGCACGCTGCCCGCCTGTACACTGGAGCAAGGACAAGCGCTGGCACATCGGGGAGCAAGGCAATGGGACGCTGGATTTCAATGGACGAGGCGCGACAAGACATCGCTGCGCTGCTGGACGAGGCGAACACCGGCAACGGCCCCATCGTCATTCAGTGCGACGGCCGCGTCGTGGGCGCCGTGCTCGGCGCGAAGGACTGGCAGCAGTTCGACGAAGACACCCGGCGGCGGCTGAAGGAGATCATCGACGAGATCCGGCGCGACAACGCGGACAGAGATCCGGACGAGATCTATGCCGAGATAACGCAGATCGTCGAGGAGGTTCGGCAGGAGCGCTATGACCAACAGCGCCGGCAGGCTGCGGGCGGTTCTTGACACCAACGTCACGGTCAGCGGACTGATCGCTCTCGGCGGCGCCCCAGCCCTTATCCTCGACGCTCTGCTCCGCAACGAGTTCGATGTTTTCGAGTCGGTCGAGTTATTCGCCGAACTGACGGATGTGCTCGGCCGTGAGCGCACGCGTCGGTATATTCGCCGTCCGCCTCCCGTCGTGACGCAGCTTCTCAATATCTTGCGGAATCGCACGATCGTCACCGCCAACGCACCGCCTCTTCCTGTCCACGTGCGCGATCCGAAGGACGACATGGTGCTGGCCTGCGCCCTTGCGGCTGGGGCGGACGTGATCGTGACCGGCGACGCAGATCTGCTGGCGCTCGACGGCGATCCCGCCCTTGGCACGCTGCGCATCCTGCGCCCGGCCGAGTTCCTTGCGCTGCTCGACGCCCGGACCCCGCCCTGACCTGTTTATGCCTGCAAATGCCGGCGGAAGAAGGCGAGCGTGCGCCGCCAGGCGTCCTGCGCGGCGTCGGCCTTGTAGACCGCGGTGTTTGTGTCGTTGAAGAAGGCGTGGTCGCAGCCGGGATAGACGTGCACTTCGGCCTGCTTGCCCAGCGCATCCAGCCGCGCCTTGAGCGCGTTGACCTGGGCGGGCGGCGCCCACTGGTCGTCTTCCGCGAAGATGCCCAGCAGCGGCGCCTGCAAGCTCTCAAGCTGCGAATCGCTGCCTTCGAACACGCCGTAGAAGTCGACGCAGGCGCCGAACGCGCCGGCGTTGTGGCAGGCCTCGTACAGCGATAGACCGCCGCCCATGCAGAAGCCGATGATGCCTGCCTTCTGCCCGCCGGTTGCCTCGTGCGCAAGCAGAAAGCGCACGGCGCCGTCGAGATCCTTCGCCGCCTCGTCCAGCCGCAGCGCCATCATCAGCTTGCCGGCAGCGTCCGGCTCGCTCGCCGCCGTGCCGTGATAAAGGTCCGGCGCCAGCGCCACGAAGCCCTCGCGGGCGAAGCGATCGGCCACGTCCTTGATGTGCGGCACCAGGCCCCACCACTCCTGAATCACGACCACACCGGGATGGGTCGCGCCGTCGCCCGGCCGCGCCAGATAGCCCGTGCCCTGGGCGCCGTCGCTCGGAAAGCGCACATTCTCGCCGATCAGTTGTTCGGCCATCACCTCACCTCACACGCTCGTTCTGCGAGCCACGATAGCACCGGCGCTGCCCGCGGCCACCCCGCGGAAAAGCTCGCATTAATATGCGGCGCCTGCTATGCTGCACCCGTCATTCGACCGTTGGCCCCGGACGACTGGCGACTCGACGTGGACCGAACCACGGGGAAGTCCGGGGCAAAAGCGACCGCTCGCCTGGGTCCGGCGCTGCAAGGCGCCGCGTGCAGCCCAGAAGGAGCGGTTTTTCCGATGCTCGTCTCCGACGCAGAACCGACCGGCGCTATCTCCTTGCGTTACGGCGAGAACCCGCAGCAGCACGGCCTCTTCGTGCCGCTGGATTGCGATGACCCACTGGCGCTGAGCCGCTTCGCGCAGGTCTGCGGCCCGGCACTCTCCTACACGAACTATCTGGACGCCGACGGCGCGCTGTTCGCACTGGCGCAGCTCGGCGCCCGGCTTCCTGCCTGCGTCATCGTCAAGCACGCCACGCCGTGCGGCGCCGCCCGCGGCGAGACGATCGACGAGGCGTATCAGCGGGCGTGGGCGGGCGACCCGATCGCCGCGTTCGGCTGCGCCCTCGCCCTGAACCGGCCGGTAACCACCGCGCTGGCCGAGTTGATGCTGCGCGGCCGCGTCGTCCACCTGCTGCTCTGTCCCGCGGTCGAAGCCGAGGCCATGTTGGTGCTGCAACGGCGCGCGAGCCTGCGCGTGCTGGTGAACCCGGCGCTGCACGAGGTCAGCGTTCCGCGAGGGCGCGAATGGCGTACGGTACGCGGCGGCGTGCTGATGCAGGACGTCTACGATGGCCGGCTCGATCCGGACCGCCTGCAGATCGTCACCGCAACACAGCCGGCTCAAGGCGACTGGGAGGACATTCACCTGGCGTGGGGTCTGGCCACGGCCACGCGCTCGAACGCCGTGGCGCTGGTGAAAGACGGGATGCTGCTCGGCGCGGGCGCGGGACAGCAGGACCGGCGCAGCGCCTGTCGCCTTGCCGTTGCTAAAGCCGGTGCGCGGGCGGCAGGCGCCGTCGCGGCCTCCGACGGCGCGTTTCCCTTCGCCCGCGCCGACGCGGTTGAAGAGCTGATCGCCGCCGGCGTGGCGATCATCGTGCAGCCCGGCGGGGCGCGGCGCGATGCCGAGGCGATCGCTCTGTGCGACGAACACGGCGTGGCCATGCTGTTCACCGGCGTGCGCGGCTTCCGTCATTGAGACAGACTGGGCGAGATAGATGGTCCGAAAGCCGGCAGGGGAGCAGCGCAGATGAACGAGGCGAGCCGCTGGCGGCTGGCGCTGGCGCGGGAGATCGCGGCGCTGTACGCGGCGCGCCCTGGCGTGCGCATGATCCTCGTCGGCGGCTCGGTCGCCGCGGCCCGCGGCGACGACTATTCCGACCTCGATATCGCCGTCTACTGGGAAGCGGTGGACACGGCCTGGCTGGAAGCGGCGCCGCTCGACGTGCTGGGCGCCGAACGGTTCACCTTTGTGCCGGCGGACGAGCAGGGCGGCCGCCTGGAGCAGTACTTCTTCGGCACGCTCAAGATCGACGTGGGCAGCATCGCCCTCGCCGCCTGGCGCGAGCTGGTGGATGCAGTGATCGAGCGCTACGACATCGAGCCGGCGAAGCAGAAGGCGCTTTCCGGCTTTCTGGGCGCGGTCCCGCTGCACGGCGCAGCGGAGTGGCGGCTGCGGCGCGACCGCATCGCCCGCTATCCGCAGGCGCTGGCGGAGGCGATGGCACGGGCGCACCTCTTCTTCTATCCGCGGTGGGTGCCGGAGCGGCTGGCGCTGGATCGCGCCGAGTTGCCCGGCCTCTACGACTTGCTCTGCGGCATGATCCGCAACCTGCTGGCGCTGCTGGCGGCGGCGAACCGCGTCTATTTCGCCGTCGCGCCGGAGCTGAAGTGGACGGCCTCGACGCTGGCGGCAATGGCGCAGACGCCGCCGGCAGCCTATGAGCGCATCGGCGCCGTCCTCACTGCGCCGGGCCACGAGACACTGGACGACTTCTACAGCCTGATCGCCGAGACCCTGACGCTGGTCGAGCACGAGCTGCCCGCCGTGGATACGCGCCGCTCGCGTGAAGTATTGGCACTGGCGCTGCACCCCACCCCGGAACGGCCGGCCCCCTATCCCCCGGCTGTGTGACATCTGCGATTCAGGTTCCCCCAATAATAGGGGAAAGGGGCGATCCTCTGTTGAGCGTTCCGTGGTGGCGGCAGGTTAACCGTGGCAACCCTGGAATGACCCACGCAGAAACAAGGTTAGCCGTACCGGCCACGGAGCGCTTCAGGCTGGATCGTCTCCTTCCCCTATTATTGGGGGCCAGAGCGCAGCGCAACCGTCGGAGACTTTCAAAAGACAGGAGAGGATGGGGGCCGGCCGGGTTCAGTCCCGTCCGCGCAGTTTGCGGCGCTCCAGTTCGAGGTCGCCCTCAACCATCATCGCCACGAGTTGCGGGAACGCCACCGTGGGCTGCCAGCCCAGCGCCTCGCGCGCCCTGCTCGCGTCGCCGCGCAGCAGTTCGACCTCGGTCGGACGCAGGAAGCGCGGATCCGCCGTCACGTAGCGTTCCCAGTCATCCACACCCGCGGCCGCAAATGCCGCCTCGACGAACTCGCGCACCGAGTGCGTCTCGCCGGTGGCGATCACGTAGTCTTCCGGCCGCTCTTGCTGCAACATCAGCCACATCGCGCGCACGTAGTCGCCGGCGTAGCCCCAGTCGCGCCGCGACTCCATGTTGCCCAGCGCCAGCTCGTGCTGCAGGCCGAGCTTGATCCGCGCCGCGGCGTTTGTCACCTTGCGCGTGACGAACTCCAGTCCGCGGCGCGGCGACTCGTGGTTGAAGAGGATGCCGTTGACGGCATACAGGCCGTAGGCCTCGCGGTAGTTGACGGTGATGTGGTGGCCGAAGGCCTTGGCTGCGCCGTAGGGGCTGCGCGGGTTGAACGGCGTCTTCTCGTTCTGCGGCGTCTCGCGCACTTTGCCGAACATCTCGCTGGACGAGGCCTGATAGAAGCGGATGGGGTTATCTTTGCCGCCGACGACACGGATCGCCTCCAGCATGCGCAGTACGCCAAGGCCGCTCACGTTCGCCGTCAGTTCGGCCTGTTTGAAGGACAGTGCAACAAAGGAGATGGCACCGAGGTTGTAGACCTCGTCCGGCTGGCTGTACTCCACGGCGGCGATCAGCGAGGACATGTCCTGCAAATCGCCCTCGATCAGATCGACGTAGCTCAGCTCCTCGCGGATGGCGTTGCCGCGCGGGTTGTTCTGGCCGGTGACCAGACCGAAGACCTCGTAGCCGTGCTCATGCAGGAACTCGGCCAGGTAGCGGCCATCCTGGCCGGTGATTCCCGTGATCAGCGCTCTCGGCACGCGGGCATTCCTTCAGAGGAGCTGGAGCAGGCCCGAGCCGGGTGCAATCAGGCGGCAGCGATTCGTGCGGAGCCGTGCGATGCGGCAGCCCGTGGCCTGTCTGCGCTCACCGTATAGAGAACGCCCGTTAGCCTCAAGGCGTTGCAGGATTTCACGAGATTGACGCATACGCGCCATGGAGGCATGGCAACCTGGGCGCCGTGCCCCCATGGCGTACGGAGGGCTTAAACAAATGTCCGCGATCAATTGGACAGCGGCCGTGCGCGACCGTGACCCTATGTCGAAAGCAGCCGCTCGAAGAACGAGCGGTAGCGGCGCAGCGCCATGCGCAGGTCTTCCGTGGAGACATCGCCGCCGCGGTCCCACTGCTGCTCAAGATTCGTGCGCTCCTGCGCGAAGGTTTCGGCCAGCCGCTTCATTACTTCGGCTACAAGCCCGTCGGCCTGCTTCACAGCCTGCCGCGGCTCGTCCACGAAGCTCGCCTGCACGTCCGTCCAGCGCTGGCGCAGCTCGCTCGTCATGCCGTCGTCCAGCAGTCGTGCCTGTTGCTGACCGTCGCTGCTTATGGGTGTGCCGGCCGCCTGCGTCACGGAGGCGCCATCGCCCGGCATGGTGTCTTGCTTCGGCTCGGCCGCGGCGGCCATGTCGGCGGTGCTCAGGGTGGGTTCGTTCTGGTTCTCGGCCATCGAGTCTCTCCGTTCAAGCGTGTCGTGGACACGTCGACCGGGACGGTGAAGCCGCCCTGGCCGCTCTCGTTACGCCGCCAGCAGGTCGTCGAACAGCGAGCGGTAGTGCACCATCGCCTGGCGCAGATCTTCGGTGGTGGCCTCGCCGCGTTCATTGCGCTGTGATACGGCGTGGGCCTGTCGGTAGTCCCTGACCACGTTGGGATGATCCACCGAGACATCGGCAGCGCGCTGCTCGAACTCCCCGACGGGGTAGCCGCGCGCGGCCATCGCCTGCTGCACGAGCTGGTCGGCCTCAGCGATCGCGCGAGCCGGCTCGTCGACGAAGTGCGCCTGCGCCGCGTGCCATTGGTCCTCAAAGCGCTGCCGATCGTTCGACGCCAGCGGATGGAGCTGCAACTGCTCCACGCGCTCGCGCCGCGCCTGCAGCTCGTCTTCGGCGCGCCGCCTGTCGCCGTACGCATTCACGGCAGCCTCATACTCGGGACCGAAGCCCTCGCGCAGCTCGCGTGTGCGGCGCTGCCGCATCCCCAACCAGACGATCGCGGCGACCACGATAGCGGCGATTGCGACAACGATCACGACCCATAGCCAGAGCGGCATCACGCTTCTCCTTTCATCCTCTTTGCAAGCTCGCATGCCTTCGATGCGGCGTTGCAGCCTGCCGGCAACGTTCCGCCTTGCGTCCAGCATCAGGCCGGCTCGGCCGCATGGCATCCTTCCGCGGGACAGATCGCCGCTACACCGAACGAACGCTGCGTGCAGCGCGAGGAGCGCAAGCCGCGGACGGTCTGCGGCGAGAGTGCTGCAACCGGCGGTAATTCCGGCAGGCGCGCGCGGCGCCTATAATGACCTATCCCGCGTCTGGTCCACCTGAAACATCCCATTACGATGACTCGGCGCGAGGTCGCACCGGCATACGGTCACGGAGGAGGAGCAGCGATGGTCGCAGAGGCAACGGCAACCGGCTGGCGCACGCGCTATGCGGACAAGCTCGTCTCGCCCGAAGCAGCCGTGCAGGTGGTGAAGGATGGCGACTCCGTCTGGCTCGGCGGCTGGACGGGCGTGCCGGCCACGCTGGCGAAGGCGCTCGGCAACCGCGCTGGTGAGCTGCGCAATGTCGCGATCGAGACCTTTCTCTCGCCCTACCAATGGGACTTTGCCGGCCGCGAGCAGAGCTTCTCCGTGCGCACGTTCTATGCCGGGCCGCTGGACCGCGAGGGCACACGCAACAACCGCTTCGAGTACATCCCCCTCTGCCAGTGGCGCGAGGGCGAGGCGCCGCCCGGCATCGCCGCGCCGCACGATGTGAGCATGGTCAACATCTCCGCACCGGACGCCGAGGGCTGGTGCTCGTTCGGCGGCGCCGTCTGGTTCGCGCACTCGGTCACGATGAAGGGCAAGACGATCGTGGGCGAGGTGCACGAAGACTGGATTCGCACCGGCGGCCAGAACCGTGTGCACGTCTCGCAGTTCGCGCGGCTGGCGCTGGCCGAGCCCTCGCCCGAGCCGCCGGTGATGGCGCGCACCGAAGAGACGGTCTATGCCGCCGAAGTGATCTGCACGCTGCTCGCCAGCGAGATCGTGCGCGACGGCATGACGCTGCAGATCGGCGTGGGCGACGTTTCCGCCGCGCTCTGCGCGTATCTGGGCGACAAGCACGACCTGGGCATTCACTCCGAGATCATCCCTGGCGCGATCGTGGAACTCGTGAAGAGCGGCGTGGTGACGGGCAAGTACAAGACGCTGCATCCGGGCAAGGTCGTCGGCTCGGCGCTGGTGCTGATGCCGCGGGAAGACCTCGAATACATCGACGGCAACCCGATGTTCGAGCTGTACGACTTCACCCACACGGACGATCTGCGCAACCTGCTGCGCATCGAGAACTTCCTCGCCGTGAACAACGCGATGGAGGTAGACATCACCGGCAACGTCTGCTCGGAGACGCGCGGGCCACAGGTCTACAGCGGGCCGGGCGGGCAGGTGGTCTTCGCGATCGCCGCTTCGAACACGTCGGGCGGCTCCTGCATCGTGCTGCCCTCCTCGCAACTGCTCGGCGGCACGCGCTATCCGCGCATCGTCTCGCGGCTGGAGCCGGGCGCCACGACGACGGTGCACCGCGGCTACGTGGACTACGTGGTGACGGAGCAGGGCATCGCCCATCTGCGCGGCAAGACGCTGCGCGAGCGCATCGGCGAGCTGATCAGCGTGGCGCACCCCGACTTCCGCGCCGAGCTGAAGGCCGACGCGCGCCGGCTCTACGGCATCGAGGTGTAGCAGGGCGGGCAGTCCATGCAGTGAGATCGGTAGGTTTGGTCTGGGAACGTACCGATCTCGCCCCTCTCGGCCACGCATGTCGACGAAATCAGGTTCACGCGCCTGAGGCGACGCACGGTGAGGACGCTGGCTCTGGTGTAATCTTGACCGATGTGCAGTGTACATCATGTACAATTGCTGTGCAGCACAGTATGGAGGTTCGGCCATGACGCGGCGCGTTAGCATCGCTGGTGCTCGGGCGACGCTGAGCGATGTCACCGGCTCGGTGTTCTACACCGGCGAGCCTGTCATCTTGGAGCGCCGCGGTAAGCCCGTGGCCGTACTCATCAGCCCGGTGGAATACGAGCGCTACCTCGAATATCTCAAGTGCGATCTGTTTGAGATCGTCGATCAATTACAGGCGCTCAATGCTGACAAGGATCCCGATGAGGTACTGGCCGACGTGACACGAGCGGTCGAGGAGGTCCGCCGCGAGCAGCGCCGGTCAAAGTAGGCGGCCGTGAGTGATCTCACCCGCCTGCTCCGCGTCGTCATTGACACCAATCTCTTTGTGAGCGCCCTAATCCGTGCAGACGGCTTTCCTGATCGGGTAGTCCGTGCCTGGAGGGAGGGCCGTTTTCACCTCGTCACCACACCGCAACTGAACACTGAGATCGCCGGCGTGTTGGCTCGCCGGTGGCTCACCGAACGCTATAGGATCGACACAGGGCAACGCCAGGGCATCCTTCGTGATCTTGATGCCGTCGAGCCCGTGCAGCCCCTGATGTCCCTGCCGCTGCAATCGCGCGATCTTGAGGATAACAAGGTGCTGGCTGCGGCCCTGGGCGGCCGCGCCGACTACCTCGTCACCGGCGATAACGATCTGCTTTCACTCGGTGGCGACCTTGCGCTGGGAGCACTGCGCATCGTGACGCCGGCCGAGTTTATGGAGCGCCTGGCGGCCGAGGAAAGCGCCGACCGTGAGCCGGGAGATTGAGGCGCTCCCTCGAACGCCTCAATCTCCCGGCGAATGTGACACGAAATATCAATTGCACCGCGCCACTCAACCCGCCGGTGTCAGGCGACGCGGCTATGCTTATCCTGCGCCCAGCACGTAGAACTCGAGCGCGATGCCGTCCGGGTCGCGCACGGTGACGGCGGCGCCGTGCGACCACTCCTCGGCCGGCGTATAGTCGAGGCCGAGTTCGGCAAGATGCCGTTCCCACGCCTGCAGCTCGTCGCGGTCGGCCACGGCGAAGGAGAGATGATCGAGCCCCGGTCGCCTGACCGCGAACGGCTCGCCGGTTGCTTTCTGATACTGGGTGAGCCCAAGCACGACGCGGCTCTTTGACTCCAGCAGCGCGCGGGCGACGATCTGCTGGCTGTCGTCCCGCCCTTCCCAGACGCGCTGCATGCCCAGCAGCCGCAGATACCAGGCTTCGCTGGCATCGAGGTCGCGAACCGTCAACTCGACATGGGCGATGCCGCTGATGGCAGGCATAGTTCACCTTCGGCGGGAATTCTGCGGGAAACGCTGTCACGGATTATTGCATACAGACTGCCTGTATGCAATGGGGTGGGGCGGTTCCAGCGCCTACACCGGCGGCGCGGCCAGTTCGACGCCGCCGCGGCGCGCTCAGAACGACGGCGTGCCCGGCGGCAGGCCCAGCAGCACGCGCCCGGCAAGCTCGTAGACCGGCGGCTGCACGATGATGTGCGCCGTGACCACGTGGACGTCGCGGAAGCAGCGCTCCAGCGGGCTGGTTTCGTAGATGCTCGTCGCGCCGCCGGCGTTGTACATCAGGTCAACGGCCTGCGCCGCCTTGTGGGCGCCGTCCACCGCGGCCAGGCGCAGCAGGGCGCGTTGCTCAAGCGTCGCCCCGCGGCCAGCCGCGACATCCGCCCAGACTTCGTCAATCGTCTGAAAGAGGAAGGCGCGGGCGGCGCGCACCAGCGCCTCGGCGCGGGCCACGTCGGCCTGCACGGCGGCGCGTTCACGCAACAAGCTCGTCTGGCCGGTCGGCGTCTTCGCCTGGGCTAGCTCGAGCAGCGCCTCGATCGCGTGGCGGGCGATACCCAATGCTACGGCCGTCTTCGATACGGCCAGAGTGGCAAACAGCGGGAAGGCGTAGAGCGCCCCCGGCTCAAACGGCGCCTCGGGATTGAGGTCATCACCCGGCCCTCGGGCACGAACGCATCGTGAACGGTCCAGTCGTGGCTGCCGGTGCCGCGCAGTCCCGCCGTGCGCCAGGTGTCGATGATCTGCACGTCCGCCGCGGGCATCAAGGCCTGGCGGATCTCCGGCACGCCGTCCGCTCGGCGCATAGGGCCGTTTTCGTCGCAGAGCAGGCCGGCGCCGCCGAACCAGTCGGCCTGCTGGCAGCCGCTGCCAAAGGTCCACCGCCCGCTGATGCGATAACCACCGTCCACGCGAGTAAGAGTGCCCGACGGGTTCAAGGCGCCGGCGAGGATGGGCATCGGTTTGCCGGCGTACACGGACCGTGCCTCGTCGGTGGCGAAGAAACCGCTGAGCACGCCGGCGTCGCCGGTGAGCATCACGTTCCAGCCGGTGGCGCCATCAACACGGGCGATCTCTTCGACGACCCGTGCTGCCGTGGCGATATCCACCTCCGGCCCGCCCAGCGAGCGCGGCACGTACATGCCGTAGAGTCCCGCCGCGCACAGCGCCTCGACCACCGGCTGGGCGAGACAGCGCTCGCGCTCGGTCTCGTCCGCGTGGGCGCGGATGAGCGGCGCCAGCCCGCGGGCAGCATCGAGCAGATCCGGCGTGGTCGTGGCGGTCATCTGCGTGCTCCTGCGCCATGCACAGCGGCGTTGTCTTGATCAAGATCACCGCGGATGCGGGCAACTCTAGCACGTCCGCGGCCTAGGCTGCAGTGCGTAGAGAGTGCATGGATAGAACCCTGCAAGGACGGAGCGCGGCGCCGGCGCGGGGCACCTAGTATTACAGTGACCGTTTCCTGGTAGCCTGAGGAGAGGAGGCGTCTCAGTG
>CALFMN010000230.1 GCA_937879875.1 uncultured Chloroflexota bacterium
CAGCATGCCAGACGCTTGCCATAACCGACAGACCCTCGCTGACTAGCTACTAGTTTCATAACCCGCAATTCCCGGTTCAATCGGCGGCAGTGATCACGAACGGCGGACTCGATCCGGCCAGAACGACGACCGTGATTCGTCGTCCTCCTGGATGGCCGATCGGAACCGGGTTTCCCGCCGTCACCCTCGTCGCCGGCGTCCGCTGCTAGGTCTCGCGCGGGCGCTGGCGCAGCGCGGCCGGCGCGGCGGGTTGTGGCCGCGGCGGCTCCATCACGCCGGCGTGCTCCGGATCGCGCTGCGCCATGCGCCGCACGATGAACAGCGCGACGATCGACAGCACGACCGTGCCCAGGGCGATGATCTGCGGCACGCTGATTTCGCCGGCCTTCGTCTCGTTCAGCCGCAGCGGCGCGTAGGCGAAGCGCATCAGCGCGTAGAGCAGCACGAATACCCAGAACACGTAGCCCGCCACGTTCAGCCGCCGGTAGAGATACCAGAGAATGCCGAAAATGACGAGCAAGGTCAGCGGCTCGTAGACGCCGGCAACCGGATGCACCGCCGGCGGGTTGAGCGGATGCTGCGAGATCGAGCCGCAGACCGCGGCCGTACTCGTATTCGGATCGCCGTTGAGGGTATTCGGATTGGTGTAACAGAAACCCCAGGGCAGGCTCGTGGCTTTGGCCCAGTGCTCGCCGTTGATGAAGTCGCCGATGCGGCCCACCGCCAGGCCAACCGCCAGCCCCAACGCTGTCGCGTCGGAGATGCGGCGAATGGCGAGGTGCTTCCAGCGAGCGTAGGCGAAGCCCACCAAAGCCCCGCCGATAATGCCGCCGTAGATCGAGATGCCGCCCTCGTTCACCGAGAAGACACTGCCGATGTCGTTTTTGAACGTGTCGGCGTGCTCGATCACGTACAGCAGGCGTGCGCCGACGATGCCGCCCGGCACGGCCCACAGCGCGATGTTGTAGATATCGTCTTCCAACAGGTTGCGCCTGCGGGCGAAGTAGGCGACCAGGATGACGGCCACCGCGATGCCGACGGCGGTGAAGACGCCATGCCAGGTGATCTGGAACGGCCCGAACGTGCCGATGTTCGGGTCGATATTGATATTGATGTGGAGCAGATTCACCGTGGGACCTTTCTCCAAGGCATCGACGCCGGGCCACGCTCCGCCCGCCCGACGCGCTTATTGTCGAGGCTTGCGCCCGGCTCACGCAAGGCAATCGCAAGGTCAGGCCGGCGCGATCACTCTTCCTGCGCGGCCAGATCCGCGGCATCAGGCGAGCCGGCGGCCACGCCGATGGCGCGCATCTCCGCCGAGAAGTTGACCATCCAGTCGGCCACGCCGGCCAGATACGTCCGCTCCGGCGTGATCTTCGCCCACAGGCGCCGGCGCGGCAGGTAAAACGTCACGCCGAGCCCGATCATCATCAACGCGGTCGCCACCCAGATGAAGGTCGAGCCGGGGTCTTTGCGCACGGTAATGCCGGTAATCGCGCGCTGACCCAAAAAGGTGTACTCGTAGCCGTTCAGCGTCTGCGGCGTGTTCGGCTGCAGATCCAGGCGCGACGGCTGCTGCGCGGCTGCATCGGCAGCGGCGCTGCCGTTGCTCGCACCGCCCGCGCCGCCGGCCGCGGCGCCCATGTCCAGCAGATCGAGATACGGCGTGCCGTCCTTCGCGTGCGCGAGCTGCAGCATCGCCGCCTGTGAGACGCCGGGGATGCCCTGAATCACGCTCAGCGGCACGCTGCCAAGCGCCGGAATCGAGAAGGTCAGGCCGGCCGCGGCGCCGCTCTGGCCGGGCAGCAGGGGCACGTCGAACGCCTCGTCGCCCGCGTCGGCACTGGCGGGATGGTGCACGTCCAGCGTCCATTGGTTCCTCAGGCCCTGCGACGCGACGAGCAGCACAGGCAGCGGCTTCGCGGCGCCGGATACGGGCAGATAGATCAGCGCAATCAGCGACTGCTGATCGACGGGCACGAGCACCACGGTATCGTCGAAGAGCGTGTTGCCGCCGGCGTCCTTCACGACGAAGTGCGGGTTGGGCGCCGTGCCTTCTGAGCCGATCTGGCTCACTTCCTGATACACCACCTGCCCGCTCTTCAGATCGCGTACGCGCAGCTCGGCGCCGTCCGGCGAGAACGTGGTCTGGTGCAGCGTGTAGCCGGCGCAGTGCATCGGATTGTTCACCGTGCTCGTGCCGGTGCAGATCTGCTTGCCGTTGCGAAACACGGCCAGGTTGCTGAAGTAGCGGGTCGGGTTGCCGTGTGCGTCCGGCGTGTCGCCCGCCTTCAGATTTTTGACTTGCATTTGGCCGGCGTGGACGACGGGAAAGATCGGCTCCGTCTGACCCTCGGGAATCTGGAGGTCAGGAGTGCTGAAACCGACCAACTTGGTCACGATCGCGCCGGACATGAACAGAATCAGCGACAGGTGCGAGACGAACGTGCCGAACTGCGCCCAGCCGAAGCGGTCCGCGAAGAGATACGTCGCGCCGTCGCGTGCTGTTACCTCGACACGGTAACGCTTGCGGCGCAGCGCCGTGATCACCGCCGCGGGCTCGGCCGGCGTGGCGAACTCGGCGCGGTGGCGGGCCTGCGTGAAGAAGCGGTCGTTCACGCGCCGCAGCGGCCGGCGCACGTTGCGCGCGATCGGCGGGATGCGGTTGGCGGTGCAGACGGCGACGGCCAGCAGCAGCACGACCAGCAGGCCGTTGAACCAGTAGGAGTGGAAGACCTCGAACAGCCCCAGCCGGCGCATCGCGTCGGTGAAGACGCCGTAGCGCGTGCGCTGGAACTCGGTGTAGGCGGCGTAGGCCTGCGCGGAGGTCCGCACCTCGTCCGGCGCCTGCGGGAAGACGACGCCCAGCAGTGCGCCCAGCACGACGCAGCCGAGCAGCAGCAGCGCCACCCGCACCGAGGTCAGCAGCCGGAAGACGACCCGGAACGGATCGAAGGGAAACGACACCCGCGCGCGGGCGCGCGCGGCCACGACGTTAGCCATGGGCCGCCTCGCGGCCGGGCAGTGGGCAGTGGGCAGTGGCCAGTGGGGAAGGTGAGTAGTGAATAGTGAGCAGTGAATGGGCTTGCTGAAGATCCCCCTCTCCTATTATTGGGAGAGGAGTTAGGGGTGAGGGCCTGCGCCGCGCACAGCCGGCGCGCCGCTCCTGCGGAGCGACAAACGGCGTCGGTCCGGCATTCAGACCCGGGGTGCGCTCGTGCCGCCGCCGGGTAGCTATGACGTGCTGCTGGCTTGCCACTGCCTACTGCCCCAATCCGCTCAGGTGCTGGTCGATGAAGTCGGCGGACATCGGCCCGTAGTGAATGTCTGTAACCACGCCCTTCGGGTCAAGCCAGAGGCTGGTGGGAAACTGCGTGCCTGCGCGAAAGGTCTGGCCAACCTGGCCCGACGTATCCAGCACCACCGGGAAGCTCATCTCGAAGGCGTCAACCCACTTCTTCACCGTCGCCGGGTCTTCCTGCTCATCCACGGAGACGACCTCGAAGCCCTTGCTGCGGTTCGCGTTGTAGGCCTTGACGATCTCCGGCATCTCCTGGCGGCAAGGCGCGCACCAGGTCGCCCAGAAGTTGATCAGTACCGTTTTGCCCTGCAGATCGCTCAGGCGCACGCTCTTGCCGTCGAGCGTGGTCAGGCGGAAATCCGGCGCGGCGCGGCCCTTCTCGGCCGACGGCGGCTGGCCGGTGTGGTTGCGGCTCGCGTCCAGTGCCAGCACGCCGGTGCCCGACGCGGGCTTTGCGCCGTTGCCGCCGCGACCCGATTGCAGATACCAGACCGCGCCGACGATCAGCGCGACCACGAGCAGCGGCAGTCCGACACTGCGCACGGGGCCGGACCATTCACGTCGCCGCTGCGGGCGCTCGTCGATCGCGCTGTCGCCGTCCGCGGAGAGATCGCCGGGAAGGGCGTCGTCTGTCATGGCAAGCTGTCTGCCTGAGATGGGAGATCGGGGGTGCGTCTCCCGGCTGGTGGCGCGATCAACTCGCGCCACCGATTCGCGGCACACAGGGGTTCGGCCGCGACGCTCTCAGTATAGGCAAGCAGTTCCGCTTGAGCTAATGACCAACGTCACAAGCTGCGCGTGGGCGCCAGGCGGCGGCCCGGGCGCACGTCCGGGGCACCTAACCCTGATATCGCTGAAGCGATATCTGTCCCTTCCCGAGGCGGGAAAGGGACTGCTGGAGCGTTCCACTCGTCGTGCGACGGCGGTGGGGCTGGGGCGTGCCGGCAGGACAGGCGGCTGGCTGGCCTCCTATCGATTCGGGAGTTCTCGAACCGTAACCCTTCCCGTATCGGGCCAGAGCGCAGCGCAACCGTCGGAGACTCCCAACACAGATTTGGCTTTAGCCAAAGCGGGGTTAGGTGCCCCGGACGCGCGCCCGCCGCCTGTGGTACAACCGTCAGTGCCGGCCTCCCACGCGCAGGTGGGCACCGCGCCAGGAGTGTTGATCGTGAGCGATATGCGCGACCGCTACTGCATCGTCGGCGTCGGCGAGACGCCCTACACCCGCAATTCCGGCTGCACCACCCGCCAGCTCGCCGTCACCGCGCTCAAGCACGCGATGGACGACGCCGGCCTCGGCCCCGACGGCATCGACGGCATGCTCAGCTACCACGGCGGCGACTCGACGACCTCACCCGCGGTGTCGAGCGACCTCGGCCTGCGCCTCAACTTCTACATGGACTGCTCCGGCGGCGGCTCCAGCACCGAGGCGCTGATCGGCATCGCGCGCGGCGTGATCGAGGGTGGCATGTGCCACACCGTCGCCATCTTCCGCGCCATGAACGGCTACAGCGAAGTGCGTATCGGCGGCACCGGCGCCCGCGCCCGCGCCACGCCGCGCGAGAGCCAGCTCCTGCGCATGCCCTACGGCTGGATGAGCGCCGGTCAGAACTTCGCGTTTACCTTCATGCGCCACATGATGGAGTACGGCACGACCAGCGCACAGCTCGCCGCCGTCAAGGTCGCCGGCAGCAAGCACGCCAGCAACAACCCCAAAGCCTTCTACAAGCAGCGCGTCACCGTGGACGACGTGCTCGCCTCGCGCTGGATTACCAAGCCGCTGCACCTGCTCGACTGCTGCGTCGAGACAGACAATGCGACCTGCATCATCGTCACTTCAGCCGAACGGGCGCGCGACCTGCGCCAGCGGCCGACGCACATCCTCGGCGTCGTCGGCCGCGTCAGCAAGCCGCGCGCCGATATGCACTACGTCCACGGCCCGATCACGCGCGTCGCCGGCTATTATGCCGCGCCGATGATCTTCAAAATGGCCGACGTGACGCACGACGACATCGACGTCACCGGCTGCTACGACGCCTTCACCTTCACGACGATGTTGCAGATGGAAGAGTACGGCTTCTGCAAGAAGGGCGAGGGCGGGCCGTTCGTGGCCAGCGGCGCCCTGGAGCTGGGCAGCAAGCGGCCGAACAACACCAGCGGCGGCCATCTCTGCGAAGCGTACACCCACGGCATGAACCTGGTGATCGAGAACGTGCGTCAGCTGCGCTGGCAGGCCGACGACTACTGCCCCAATGGTGAGCACACGTACGACTACTCCGAGGGCCACTGCCGCCAGGTGCGTGAGCCGAAGATCGCCATGAACATGGCCTGGGCCAACCCCGCCACCGGCAGCGCCCTGATCATGCGCAGAGGCTGAGCAGTGAGCAGTGAGAGGTGAATGGTGACGATCGGCGCCATCTTCCTCTCACTGCTCACCACTCTCCATTCACCCTCACGACACGACAACGCCCTGTGCCCAAAGAGAACGCCACGAGGCGGACAATGGAGGCGCCCAATGGCTGAATACCGCGGCATGCAACTGCAAGTTGCGCCCAACGATCTCGAGAATCAGGGCTACTTCGAGGCGGCGCGCCGGCACCGTCTGGCGATGAAGGCCTGCAATGCCTGCAACCGGCTGCGCTGGGAGCCGGGTCCCGGCTGCCCCTGGTGCCAGAGCCTCACGTGGCACTGGCAGGAGGTGAGCGGCAGGGGGACGATCTACAGCTATCAGGTCGTCTGCCAGGCGATTCAGACCGGCTTCCGCGAATGGGCGCCGTATCCGATCGTGCTGGTCGAGCTGGACGAGCAGCGCGGCGAGCCGACCGCGGATGAGGCGCTGCGCGTGGTCATGAACCTCGTCGATGTGAGCTTCGCGGCAGAGAAGCAGGAGAACGTCGCCATCGGCAAGCGGGTTGAGGTCACGTTCATCGACCTGGACGATTTCACCCTGCCGCAGTGGCGGCTGGCGGCGGAGCAGCCGGTGAGCGGGTTGTGGCAGTTCCCTTTGTAAGGCGAGCCGGCCGCGCATGCGCATGCGCTGTGGCGCCGCTGTTTGCGCTGGCCTGTGCCGGCCTGTTGGCGGCGTGCGGCGGCAGCTCCAACAAGGCAAACCAGCCGCCACGTCCGCCGCGGCCCGACTTCGTCACGCCGCGATCGCGCAATAACCCGCCCGCGCCGCCCGGCCTCGGCGCGCGGCTGCCGGTTCTCAGCGACACGATCATCGCCACCGCCGCGGCGCCGGCGTACAACAGCGATCCGCCCACATCGGGGCCGCACCTGGACACAGCGCCGCGCCGCGGCATCTACGCCAACCCGCTGCCCAGCGAGGCCTTGCCCGCCTTCCTGGCGCGCGGCGGCGTCGAGGTGTTGTACAACGCCAGCGCTTCGCCGGACGTGGTGCGGGCGCTGACGGAGATCGTCAACGCCGAAATCGACCGCGACCCCGGCCTGGTGCTGCTGGCGCCGCGCCCGCAGATGCCGTGCCAGGTAACGGTCACGGCCTGGGCACAGATCATCGCCTTCGGCGCCGCGGGCTGCCAGCCGGGCTCGCAGGGCCACACCTTCAACGCCGGCTCGGTCGACGATGCCCTGATCCGCCAGTTCATCGAGCGCAGCATGTGCAGCTACGACCCGGACAACGTCTGCGGGCAGGGTCCGCACGGCCTGCCCACCCCTGGCGGCTAGAGCCTATTCTGAACTTGAGGCCCGCCGCGACCGCCCAAGGGGGCGCACGCTTCAGCCGCCAGCCGTCGCTACGCCCAGCAGAACCCCAAACGTGGCGCAGCAACGGCATGATCGGTTGCGGATTCTGCAGCCAAGGACCCGGAGATACGCTGAAAGTGCATAACAGCCTCCAGTGTCGGCTCTCCCTCCCTGCGCGGCTCATCGTTACCCAGATTGTGTAACAGTGGGGGCACGGCGGCGCCGGAGCTGC
>CALFMN010000231.1 GCA_937879875.1 uncultured Chloroflexota bacterium
TCTGTCGTGAGCGTGACTCCCGCACCGTAGGCGATAATGGTCACTGTAGTACTAGAACGTGCTCCCCTATACCCTGTTCCCTATTCCCGACCGACGTGCCGCGCCCGCTCGGCGGCCCACATGTGCAGCGCCTGCACGTCGATAAAGCCACGCGCCTTGCGCGGGTCGAAGCCAGAGCCGGTCATGTCGTTGAAGGAGACGAGGCCAGGATCGTAGAGCGAGGCCGCGCTCCAGCGCGCCACCGGCAGCACCGCGCCCTTGTACAGGCGTACCAGCGACCAGCCGTTCACCCGCTGCTGGTCTTCCGCCAGCGCGGCGAGGTAGCGGCGCAGCTCCTGCGAGAACCAGCCGCCGTTGTAGATCAGCCGCGCCAGCCGCGGCGCCTGCGCGTACTTCTCGTCCAGCACGGGGCCGTCCTGCACGATCCCTTCGAGGTCGGCGTGCGCGGCTTCGAGCAACGTGTGCCCCGGCGCCTCGTAGACGCCGCGCGACTTCAACCCGACATAACGGTGCTCCACCATGTCGAGCAGGCCGACGCCGTGACGTCCGGCCAGCGTGTCCGCCGCCGTGAAGACGCGCACCAGGTCGCCTTCCACCGCGGCCTGCAGGGCGTTGCCGCGTTCGTCCAGCACTTCGAGCCGCACGGGCACGCCGCGCTCGAACCGGACTTTTGCGAACTCCGGCGCGTCCGGCGCGCGGCGCGGGTCGGTCAGCCGCGTGTAGATGACCTTGTCGACGTGCGACTCTTCGGGCTGTTCAAGCGCCATGCCCTCGGAGGAGATGTGCAGCAGGTTCTCGTCCTGGCTATAGGGGTCGGGCTTGTCGGAGCCGCCGGAGGGTACAGGCACGTTCATCGCTTCGAGATAGGCGCGCATCACCTGCCGGCCGCCGTTGCCGAAACGGGCGAGAAAGGTGTCGTCCTTCCACGGCGCGAAGACTTCGAGGTTGTCGATGTGGTATTGCGGGTCGGCGTTGAGCACCAGCCAGGTCGTCTCGAAGCGTACCTGGTCGTTGCCCTTGCCCGTTGAACCGTGTGTGAGCACCGTCGCGCCGTACTGCTTCGCCAGGCGCATGGCGGCGCGGGCGGTGGGATAGCGGGCGAGCGAGGTGCCGAGCAGGTAGCGCCCTTCGAGCTTGGCGTGCGCTTGCATCGCCGGCAGAAAGAACTCTTCGAGCAACTCCTTGCGCAGATCGATCGCCTCGTGCGCGGCAGCGCCGATGTCGCGCGATTTTTCCGCGGCGACGGCGAGGCTGTCCGACTCGCGCTGGCCGAGGTTGGCGGTGAAAGTGATGACCTCCCAGCCCTGCTCTTTGACCATCCAGGTGAGAATCGCGCTCGTATCGAGCCCGCCGCTGAACGCCAGCACCGCGCGTTTGGGCATCTTCGTCCTCCCCATCTCCGTCAATGTTCCGTCCGGCGCGGCTCAGACGGAAGAGGGGAGGCGAGCCCTCACCCCCTCCCCTCTCCCAATCCTGGGCGAGGGGCGAGCCGGCGTGAAGCGGCCCGAGAGGTCGTCGGGTTACCCGATGCGCCGCCGTAGGCGTTCCGGAACGGCATCTGCCATCACCTGGGAGCGCAACGCCTTCTGGAACGCCCTCCCAAGGATCGCCCCTCTCCCTCTCCCAGGATTGGGAGAGGGAGAGGGGAC
Organism: uncultured Chloroflexota bacterium; assembly: GCA_937879875.1. Classification (GTDB taxonomy): domain Bacteria; phylum Chloroflexota; class Dehalococcoidia; order CAUJGQ01; family CAUJGQ01; genus CALFMN01. The sequence goes on from CALFMN010000231.1 coordinate 1,650, forward strand.
GGGGGTGAGGGTGAGGGCCGCGCCTACGACGGCTGCTGGTCGGCGAACAGGTGCAGGTCGAGATGCACGTGCGAATCGACCGACTGCACCACGGGCACGCTGGGCGGCTGCATGCCGAAGTCCTGCATCTGGAAGTCGGTGCTGACGACGGCTTCGAGCTTGCCGCCGGCCTCCTGCGCCTGGCCCGTCCAGGTGAGCGTCCTGTCCACGCCGTGGATGTTCATCGTGCCCGTGATCGAGACGTTGACCTGATCGCCCTCCTTATAGGAGGTCGGGAAGCCGTCGATGCTCGCGATCGTGAACGTCGCATTGGGGAACTGCGCGACTTGCAGGACGTTCTGCTTGATGAAGCGATCGCGCGGCGCCGCGTCGCTGGTGAGTGTGCTCAGATCCACGATCAACACCGAGGGCGGGTTCGGCGCCAGCCCCTTGCCGGGCTGCAGGTAGAAGTTGCCTGTTACCGCGTTGGTCTTGCCGATCGCGTCGCTCGGAGCCGGCAGCCGCGTCAGCTTCTCGTGCACGGTGTACGCGGCCTGCGACTGCGGGTTGACGGCAAAGTGCAGCGGGCCGGCCGCTGCCGCGGGCGAGGCGGGGGCGGGCGTTGCCGGCGCGGCGGCGCTGCCGCTTGCCGGATTCTGACCGGATGCGGGCGCGGCGCCCTGCGCCGGAGCTGCCTGCGTGGCCGCGGGCGGCACGGCCAGCTTCGTCAGCGCGAAATGCACCTTCGGCTCGCGGTCGGCCACGGTGACGGCGACGCCGACGGCGATCGCGGCGGCGACTGCCACGGGCGCGGCCAGTCGCCACGGCGCCCGCAGTCCGACGATCGCCAGGAAGAGCGCGGCGCCGCCCAGCGCCACGATCAGCGTGAGTGGAATGGCGAGCGACGGCAGCCGGTTGGCGAGGTCGCGCTCCGGCCCGGCGAAGATCACGCTGCCGAGGACCGCGACCACAAGCGCCGCGCTCAGCAGCCAGATCGCCGCCCGGCCGCCGCGCCGCGCCAGCGCTCCGTAGAGCAGCCCGCCCAGCAGCCAGAGCACCAGCGCCCCGCCCGCGATCGTGTAGCCGTTGATCACCGCGCGGTCGGTGACGCCGGCCCAGCGCCGCAACGGCACGCAGATCAGCGTGCCGACGATACCGATCGCGCCGCCCGCGACGAGGCCCGCGCCGAGCGCCCGCGTGAGGGCATTTTCACGCGGCGTTTGCCACGCGGAAACACGCGTTCGTTCCATCGTTCCCGCCATACCGCCGAACCTCCCGACCGTTCCCGAACCGTATCACGCCGCTGGCCGTAGCTGGTTAAAGCCTTGTTACCAAAAGTAAGCGTCACGAATGCGGCGTTGCGTCTCTGTGGAGATAACGGTGTGCGCGGCTTCTGGGATGCATCCGCCTGTGCATGCGCCCGACCGGCCGACGTAGTTTCTCGGCAGGTGGCACCAGGTCGGCAGCCTCACGCCACTGCGCCGGCGGCAATGCGCGCCCGTCGCATGTCGCGCGGCTGCCGTGTTTCAGCGGGTTGGAGGCTAAGCCGGGCCGCGTCGGCGAGCGACGGACGGCGTCAGCGGCCAGAAGAAGGCGCTGCCGCCGGCGCCGCGGCCAGCCGCTGCATCGCTATCGGCGCGTAGGTACGCACTTCGATCTCGTTCTCGTCCGGGTCGCGGAAGTAGACGCTGACGCCGTTGCCGTGCGCCCCCCAGCGCCGGGCCGGGCCGGTATAGACGTCGATGCCCTGTCCGCGCAGATGCTCGGCAACGGGCTCCAGTGTCTCATCCGCGATCACCAGGCAGAAGTGGTTGAGGTTGGTGACACGGCTCTCGCGTTCGACGGAATTTTGCAGTTGCACCAGGTCGATCAGGGTGTCGGCGCTCAGGCGCACGGAAGGGAAGCCGATCGTGCCGGCGCGCCACTCCTCCAGCCGCTCGATGCCCAGGCCGAGCACGTCGCGGTAGAAGGCGATGCTGCGCTCGACATCGGCCACGTTGAGTACGATGTGGTCCATTCCCAGTACGGTGAGCATAGTCTTCCTCCAGGTCGTTCAGCCGCGCTTGCCGTGCAGTATAGAACCATAACATCGCTATGCGTTGCACAGCGCCTGATCAGCGACACCAGATCGAGCCGCGTTCTTGTAACAAATTCTTCGCAAGGTCGTATACACTGGCTGCATCGAGGCCGCAGCGCATTACAGGTATGCTGTTCAGGCGGCTTTAGACCTGGTTTCAAGACCGGCGGTTAGAATTTATCGAGTGCTCAGGAATGGGGCAACGGGCCGGTTTTGAAACCGTCTGTTATTGAGGAACATCTGCGTATATGGACAGCTTCTACTGTGTTGGCTGCCGGGCGCTGCTTCCGCAGTCGCGGCTTGGCCGCCTCATCGACGCGGCTCATCTGAACGGCGCGCCGGCCGGCTTCTGTCGTAGCTGTCTGCCGAAGCAGCTGCCCGAGTTGGCCGGCGAAGGCGATGGCGATGATGACGAACGCGACGGCGCGTTGAGCGCGTGAACGAGAGCGGGTAGACGCCCGCCGGCCCGGCTGCGATGCTACCCCGCGGCAGGGTGTGGCCGCCGCCGCGGCGGGAGGGCAGGCGTGGACTTCGTCTTCGTGCGACACGGCATTACCGAGAACCTGGAAGGCGGGCGCATCCAGGGCTGGTCGCCGGCGCCGCTGTCCGCGCGCGGCCGCCAGCAGGCCGAGGCCGCGGCGAAGCGCCTCACGGCCGAGGGCAGCGCCGAGGCGCTCTACAGCAGCCCGGTGGCTCGCACGCTGGAGACGGCCAGCATCATCGGCGCCGAGCTGGAGCTGCCGGTGCAGCTGCTGCCCGGGCTGGCCGAGCGTCGCATGCCCAGCCGTTTCTGGGGTCTGCGCCGCGATGAGATTACCGACTATCTGGATGAGTTCGCCAAACACACGCGCGAGCCGGACTGGGCGTACGAAGACGAGGATTCGCTGCGCACGATCATCGAACGGGCGCGCACGGTCGTGGACTTCCTGCACGAGCAGGCCGCGACACCCGGCCGCGCGGTGCTGGTGACGCACGGCACGATCCTGCGCTTCATCGTCGCCACGCTGCTGCTGGGCGAGGCCGCGCCGCCGGCGGCCTACGCCGACCTGCACGATTCGCTGCTCGGCCCGCAGCCCTGCGCTTTCGCCGAGGTCACGCTCGGCCCGAAGCGCATGGCGATGCGCGGCTGGAACGACACCAACCACCTTGCCGGCCTGCTGGACTTCGACGGCGGGCCTGGGGCGTGAAAGGGGTGAATGGGGAATGGTGAGTAGTGAGTGGTGAACGGGAGCCGGCCGCGGGCTCCGGGTTCCGACTCCGGTACGGCGCGCTGCGGGTCGCGGCTGCGCCGCGAGGGGCGCATGCCATGCGCCCCTACACTCATTCCTCCGCCCTCTATTCCCTGTTCCCTAACCTCTATTCCCTCCGGCTCCCTCCGGCGCGGTAGTCGCCGTATGGGCCGTCGCGCCAGGCGAGCGCCTCTTTGAGGCCGCCGCCGCTCTTCATTGAGTCGGCCACCTTCTCCTGCCAGAGATAGCCCTGGCCCGTGAACTGGTACATCGCGTCGGTATCGGTGGCCGTATGCACGGCGTTGGCGATGCCCATCGCCTCATAGAAGCAGTTGATCGAGCGCTTGATCACCGCCAGCGAGTCGCCGGTCTGAATGCCGATGCGCTCGGCCCAGCGCAGCGTCGTCGCCTCCAGCTCGTCCGCCGGCACAGCGGCGTTGATCAGGCCGATGCGCGCCGCCTCGCGCGCGTCGATCGAGTCGCCCGTATACATCAGCTCGTAGGTCTTGCGCATGCCGATCACCAGCGGCAGGATCGCGCAGGTGCGCGAAGTGCCGAGGCCGCGAACGCCAGGATGGCCGAAGCGCGCGTCCTCGGCGGCGATCACGATGTCGTGCATCATCGCGAACTCGAGGCCACCCGCGATCGCGTAGCCGTGCACCTGCGCGATCGTCGGTTTGGCGATGTTGAACAGGTAGAGCTGAAAATCGGAGACGCGCACCATGTTGGTGCGGATCGTGCTCACTGAGCGGCGCTGGTTGTTTTGCATCGCCGGATACTGGCGGCGCGGGCCGGGTGTCAGGTCGTAGCCGGCGGAGAAGGTGCGGCCGGCGCCGCGCACGACGATCACGCTGACGCCGGGATCGTCCTCGGCCTCCTCCAGCGCACGGCGGAACTCCTGCAGCAGCTCGAAGCTGAGCGAGTTCATCTTCTCCGGCCGGTTGAGCGTAATCCGCGCGACGCGTTCGTTCGCGCCGATCTTCTCGTAGGTCAGGTTCTCAAACTCGGGCATGGTTGAGCCTCCGGCGCGGGCAGTGGGCAGCAGGCAGTCGGGAGACCGCCCGCGCCATCGTGCCCGACCCGCGAATTACGGCGAATCGCCGTTCACAGGCGTTGTAGCAGATTCGCGCCGCGACCGCAGCCATCCGCCGACCTCGATGAACGCCGCGCGGCGCTCGGCGGTAAGCCGGGCGACGCGGCCGCTCGTCGAGGGGACCACGAACACGACGATGCTATCCCAGTCTTCCGGCTGTCGACCCCAGCAGGCGCGCGGACGTCCCGCGAAGGCGCGAAAAGCCGTGTCGCCCACGAAACAGACGGCGGCCGGCCGAAACAGCCGCAGCCGCGCGGCCAGCGCCGCGCCGCCCGCGCGCCATTCGGCCGCGGTCACATCGCCCGTGCCGGCGGAAGGTCGCGCGACCACGTCCGTCAGCCCGACGCCGAGGTCGAGCAGGGCCGCATCTTCATCCGGACGAAACAGGCGCGGCGTGATGCCTGCTTCGGCTAAAAGCGGCCAGAAGGCGTTGCCCGGCCGCGCGAAGTAGTGCCCGACGGCGGCCGAGAACAGCCCCGGATTGCAGCCGCAGAGCACGAGGTCGAGGCCGGGCCGCAGGTACGAGGGGAGAGGGTGAAGAGTGAGTGGTGAATGGTGAGTGGGGATAGCCGTCTGGCGACCACTCGCTGCACAAACGCCGCCAGCGCGATCGCCGCCGTATGGGTTTGCATGGGGCGCCGACGTACGGAATGCCTTCAAAGCACGATCACTCTTCACCACTCACCACTCACCACTACGCCCGCGGCTTGCTCTCCGCCGTGCGATAGTCGCGGAACGGGCCGTCGCGCCAGTCGAGCGCGGCCTTGAGGCCCTTCTCGCGCAGGATCGTGCCGAACATCTTGCCGCTGGGCCGATACGTGCTCAGCGCCTGGATGTCGGCGCCGGCGGCCAGCGCCGTGCGGATGCCCATCACCTCGTAGGCGCGGTTGCAGCCGCGCTTCGACATTTGCAGCATGTCGCTTTCGATGTTGGCGATGCGCGCGGCGAAGCGCTCGGTCTCTTCCGCGAGCTGATCCGCCGGATAGGCGCGGTTCGCCCAGCCGATGCGCACCGCCTCTTCGCCGCTGATCGAGTCGCCGGTGTAGAGCAGCTCGCGCGCCTTGCGCATCGGCATGTGCCAGGGGTGGTAGACCATGTCCACCGTGGTCATCGCGCGCACCGGCGGATAGCCGAGAATCGCGTCTTCGGCGACGAACATCAGGTCGCAGAAGGTCGCCAGCTCGGTGCCGCCGGCGAGGCAGTAGCCATGCACCTGGGCGATCACAGGCTTGGCCAGCTCCCAGATCTGCCAGTAGCCGGAGAGCAGGTGCTGCGGCCACTGGCCCTGGCCCGGATGAATCGGACCGACGGCGGGCAGGCCGGAGCGGGTGTCTTGATACTGGCTCACGTCGTCGGTCTGGTTCGCGCCGCCGAGGTCGTAGCCGGCGGAGAAGGCACGCCCGGAGCCGCGGATGATGGCAACGCGCACGTCGGCGTCGGCTTCTGCGCTCTTCAGCGCGTCGAAGACCTCGGAGCGCAGCCGGTGTGAGAGCGCGTTCATCTTCTCCGGCCGGTTGAGGGTAATGATCGCCAGCCGGTCCTTCGTTTCGTAGAGGATGTCGCTGTAGCCCATCGCTGCCTCCTTGCTGCCGGATGGGAAGGCACCTTGCCGGCACTGCCGCCCGCCGGCTTGCCGCGCCGGCGGAGCACGTTGCTCGGCCAGCTCTCCGAAGACCGGCGCCGTGATGACTGGCTGCCGGCCATGCCCAGTATAGGCACGAAGCGACACTGAGCGCAGACCACCGCATGCCGCGGTTCGGGAATGGCTCTGCGATCAGTTGTTCATATCTGCAGATCCGCGCTTGACACGCGTACGTAGAATACCTGCACACGCGGCGCCCGCGCGGCCAGAGGGAAACCGTTGCGGCGGCGGCGCGCCATGAGCGGGAGGCGGCCGGCATGCTGGTGCGCGACGTGCGCTGCATGGCCTGCGCCCGTCTGCTCGGGCGCTGGGTGATCCTCGACGACCGCCGGCAGGGGATGCTGCCGCCGACGAAGGGCGAGGCGATCATGGCCTGCCGCGTGGGTAACGCGCTGCGCTGCAAACACTGCCGAGGCCGCGCCTATTTAGAAGAAGCTGAGCGTGGTGATGCCGTTCTGCAATCGCTGATGGAGAGCGGGCAGTAGCGGCGGAGACATGGCCTCCGGACGGCCGGTCTTGCAGCCTTCTCTCATGGCACGAAGTGCAGCAGTTTCGCCTCTGCCTGCTGGACGAATGCCCGCGTCAGCGCGGTGTCCGGTCCCGGCGGCGCCGCGATCTGCGCCACCAGCGCGACCGTGTCTCCGTGGCGGAAGAACACGAGGTCAGCCGCGAGGGGCTGGCGTGCGTTGCCAGCAGTCAACCGTTCGGCCAGCGAGTCGTCGGCCAGACGCGGGAAGACCAGCGGCGCCGGCGTCCAGTCGATTGAGCCGCCGGCCGGAACCGGCGTGCTCAAGCGGCGGCAACCGCGCAGCACCGTACCCAGCCGCGAGAACGCCGGGCTTCCGCCGTCCGCTGCCCGGGTAATGCGCTCGATGCCCCACGGCCCGCTGTCGCCTTTGCTGAACGCGGCCTCCGCCGCCGCGCCGCTTTCGCGCAGCAGCGACTGTCCGTCGCAGCGCAGATCGCCCAGACTGATGGGAGCGGCCGACACCGGCATCCAGCCGCCGGACAACTGCCCGGCGGCAATGAGCGCCGCGACGGCCGGAGTTCCAGCCGCAATCGGCGTGCCGGCTGACCCTGTTGCTCTCCCGGAAGCCGCATTGCGTTTGGCTCCGCCACAGGCTACGGATACGGCTGCCACGATCGCGAGGGCCGCAACTGTGTTCCACCGCTGCACCCGGCGTCTCCTCATTCCCCGGACCACGCCGCTGCGATGCGGGCGTACTCGAAGGGTACGGGCAGTTGGTATGAAGACAACAGCGGTGGCGGGCGATCGCGCCGACGCGCTGAGACGCCTCTCAGCGGGCGCGAATCCGCCCAATGGCTCGTGAATACCACTAGAGCCGCTGCACCGGCCTGAAATGCGAATAGAGCGTGTCGCGGGGATCGGTGCGGGTACCGGCACGCGGCCAGCGTTGTATCGGCGCCAGGCGGGCGTACACCCGGCGCCGCGACGCATGACTTGCACGCGAATGGGCCAGCGGTGAGGCAATCGCGTGATGATAACGATTCGGTAACGGCCCCTGCGCCGCGCGACCGCCATGGGCGATGCTCATACTGCCGGCTGAGCGCAGGCATTCGCCCCGCCGGTGAGCATGAGTCTTGCCACCAGCGGCTGCTCGACTCGCGGCGCCGTACCGCAGGCTGGCCGCCCTTCCTCCCGCGAACGTCATAGGACGCCGCTCCCCGCGCATCTATGACTGGTGGGAGACGACACGCTGCCGGCGCCCCCTCGTACGGCGGCTCCCGCCCCTGCCCGGCGCTTCGGCGTCTGGCGGGGGCGGCGCCGTTCTCCGGCGCACCGAGAGGCCGGCAGACGTGCGCTCTCTGCCCTCGCTGCGAGACCTTACGCGCAGCCAGGCATGGCACGAACGGCTTCCGCGCGGTTCAATGGAAGCGGGAGCAGCGGCATGCGGCGAATCCGGAAGCTGTTGCGGCGTGGAGTGCTGTTGCGTTGTCCGAGCTGCGGCAAGGCGACGCTGGTGCGCGGCGTGCTGTGCGTGCACCAGCGCTGCCGCGTCTGCGGCCTCGCCTTCGAGCATGACGAGGGCTTCTTCCTCGGCGCCCTGATCGTGAACTACCTCTTCGCCTTCGTCTTCGGCATCCTGCCGGCGATCGTCGCGGTCGCCGGGGGCGCTTTGAGCGTGCGCGGTGCGATTCTCGTCGCCTTCGCCGCGGCCCTCTTGTTGCCCGTCGTGTTTTACTGGCACGCGAAGAGCCTGTGGATGGCGGTCTACTACCTCTTCGTGCCCGACGATCTACGCGCCGCTCGCCTCGAGGCGCTGGCGGCGATCGAGGGCGGACCGGGCACGGGCGAGGCCGCCGGTCCGCTGAGCGACGCCGAGCGCCAGCGCCGCCAACTCGAAGAGGCGCTGGCCGAACTCGAAGGCGGCAAGCCGGTGTACCGCCGCGGCGGGCGTTGAGGCGTGTGGCTCTCATACCATCGGATGGGTAGGGGCGCGTGCAACGCGCCTCGCAGCGCGCCGGTTCACCCGACACGCCTTGCCCGCTCAACGCAGGATCGCCCCTGTCGCCCGTTTCCACGATGTATTCAGATGCATCGGAGGAAAGGACGGGGTCAGGCGCCAGAGCGCAGCGCAACCGTCGGCGACTTTGGCCAGAGCGCAGCGCAACCGTCGGCGACTTTGAATGAGGGCCGCCTCCCGCCTGATTGACCGCGCGCCGCCCGCCGGGGTTAACTACAGCCGTGGCGCGCCTTGCGGCGTTGCCTCTCAGACTCTCCCGGAGGCGTGCCGTGCCGGTCATCGACGTGCACAACCACTACACCACGGTGCCGGCGGCGCTGAACGTCTACCGCGCCGGCCAGATCAGCGGCGGCAATCAGCCCAGACCGTTCAAATCCAGCAGCATCAGCGACGAGGCGATCGTCGCCTCCGTCAAAGATAAGCAGATCGCGCACATGGCGATGAAAGGGATCGACCGCCTGATCTTCTCGCCGCAGGCCGGCGCGATGGGCCACCAGTTCGGCGGCGAAAAAGTCAGCCGCTACTGGACGCAGGCCTGCAACGACATGATTCACCGCGTCTGCACGCTCTTCCCGGACAAGCTCTCGCCCTCCTGCCAGTTGCCGCAGTCGCCGGGCGTGCCGCCCGAGCGCTGGCTCGACGAGCTGGAGTTCCGCGTCAACGAGCAGGGCTTCGTCGCCTGCAACGTCAACCCGGACATCTCCGGCGGTGCGCCGCCGTTCACACCGTCCGTTGCGGACGAATGGTGGTATCCCCTCTACGACAAGTTGCAGGAGCTGGATGTTCCCGGCCACATCCACGTCAGCGCCACGCTCAACCCCGCCTTTCATATGAACGGCTCGCATTACATCGCCTGGCATCACACCGCGGCCTTCGAGATCATGTGGGCGGCCGAACGGATCTTCCACGACTTCCCGCGGCTGAAGCTGGTGATGTCGCACGGCGGCGGCGCGATGCTTTTGCAGCACAATCGCATCCGCTCGCTGTTCGAGGCGGCGGGCAGAGACTACGATTCGGCGGTCAAAAAGGTTACCTGGGACATGGCGGTCTACGAGCAGGAGACGATGGCGACGATGGTGCGCCTCGCCGGCGCCGACAGCCTGATGTTCGCCACCGAGATGTGGGGCACGGCGAACGTGATCGACCCCAAGACGGGCAAATACTTCGACGACACGCTCGGCATGGTCAAGGCGCTCGGCCTCAGCGTGGAGGACGAGTACAAGCTGCTGGAGGGCAACGCCCGCCGGCTCTACAGCCGCGCGACGTTCGACTGACCGGCGATCAATGACGCCGCCCCGCATTGTAGGGGCGCCCATAGCGCAGCGCAACCGTCGGAGACTTTGAATACTGCGCCCGTCGCGGCAACGCCGCGACACACAGCGCGCGGAACGCAGATCCAGCAGGTGCCGAAGGCGGCACACCGGAAGGGGCGAGGCATGAGCGAAATCCCGCGGCTCAATGGCGTGATCGCGGCGCTGGAGGCGGGCAAGCCCGCGTTCACGACCTTCACGCCGCCCGACGTGGAGAGCGCCATCGCCCTCTCGCAGGCCGACTACGACGGCATCGTCTTCGAGATGGAGCACAATCCCTACGATGTCCGCGCCCTGCGCGACAGCCTGCAATACATGCTCAACCGCCGCCAGATCGTCAGCAGCGGCACGCTGGCGCCGCGCGTCACGCCGATCGTGCGCATTCCGCCGAACGGCGTCGAACAGAACTCCTGGGTGGCCAAGCAGGTGCTCGACCTCGGCGTCTACGGCGTCGTCTGGCCGCACGTGGGCACGGTCGAAGAGGCGCGCAACGCCGTCTCGGCCTGCCGCTACCCGCGACCGCCGGATGCGGAACGCTACGATCCGCCCGGCCTGCGCGGCGACGCGCCCAACAACGCCGCGCGCTACTGGGGCCTGACGCAGCAGGAGTACTACGCCCGCGCTGATGTCTGGCCGCTGGCGCCGCAGGGCGAGATCCTGGCGATCATCATGATCGAGGAGGTGCGGGCGATCGAAAACCTGCCGCGCATCCTCAAAGAGGTGCCGGGCATCGGCGTGATCCTGATCGGCGAGGGCGATCTCTCGCAGGAACTCGGCCATCCACGCCAGTACGAGCACCCCGTGGTGCAGGAAGCGATCGGCCAGATCGTGAGTGTCTGCAAGGACCACAATGTGCCGGTCGGCCATCCACATGTTGATGAGAAGAACGTCGAGCGTGTGCTGGAGCAGGGCTTCCGCTTTTTGATGCCCGCGCCGGTCCGCAGCTACGGCGCGCTGACGAAGGGCCGCCAACTCGCCGGACGGGCCTGATGGGCGAGCGCCGGCGGCTCCCGATCGCGAGGCCACTGGCGAACTCACGCACGCTCGCCAGCGCTGCATTGCAGGAGCCGCGATGAGCGTCGCAGCCTCCCGGCCGCCGCTGCGCGACGCCTTTCGCGCGCTGAACACGCCGAACTTCCGCCTGTTCTGGTCCGCGCAGCTCTTCTCGCAGATGGGCACGTGGATGCAGCGGCTCGCTCAGGCCTGGCTGGTGCTGAAGCTCACCAACTCGCCGCTGGCGCTGGGCACGATTACCACCGTGCAGTTCGCGCCGATCCTGTTCCTCTCGCTCGCGGGCGGCGTCTTCGCCGACCGGCTGCCGAAGCGCCGGCTGCTGTTCGCCACGCAGCTCACGCTGTTCGTGCAGGCGCTTGTGCTTGGCCTGCTGACGGCGGCGGGACGGATCACGATCCCGGAGATCTACCTGCTCGCGGCGATCCTCGGCGTCGCCACGGCGATCGACACGCCGACGACGCAGGCCTTCACCGTCGAGCTGGCCGGCCGCGACGACCTGCCCAACGCGATTGCGCTCAACGCCACGCAGATGACCGCCGCGCGCATCACAGGTCCGGCGATCGCCGGCGTCGGCATCGCCGTGGTCGGCGTGTCCGGCTGCTTTCTGTTCAACGCGGTGAGCTATCTGGCGGTCGTGGTCTGCCTGCTGCTGCTGCGCGCCGACCGCATGTTCGCCGGCCGGCCGGCGAGCCACGGCGGCATCTTCGCGCAGTTGCGGGAGGGCATCTCCTTCTCGCTGACGACGCCGGACGTGGCGCTCGTGCTGCTGCTGATGGCGGCGCTGGGCACCTTCGGTTACAACTTCGCGGTCGTGCTGCCGCTGTTCGACCAATACGTGCTGCACGCGGGCTCGATCGTCTTCGGCCTGCTCAACGTGGCGATGGGAGCCGGCTCGTTGCTCGCCTCGCTGCATCTCGCCTACCGCGGCCGGCCGGCGCGGCGCGCCCTGCTGCTGAGCGTGGCCGGCTTCAGCCTGCTGCTGCTGACGTTCGCCTATTCGCAGCGCGTCTGGCTGGCGATCCCGGTGCTGGTGCCGCTCGGTGTGTGCAGCATCGCCTTCTTGACGACGGGCCAGACGCGTCTGCAACTGGTCACGCCGGCGCAGATGCAGGGACGGGTGATGAGCCTCTACCAGGTGCTGATCGGCGGCACCACGCCGATCGGCGCCACGCTGGTCGGCTTTCTGGCGCAGCGCTTCAACGTGCCGTTCGCCGTGACGTTGATGGCGATGCTCTGCGCGACGGGCGTCGGCATCGCCCTGCTCTACACGCGCCGCAACCAGGCGCGCATGACGCCGGACGACCAGATGTTGACCGTCGCTGCACTGCGGGCTGATGAGCAGCCCGCAGTGGCGGCGACGGCGCCCGCGGCCGCGTCGGGCTGAGCGCGGCGCGGCTATCGGCCCTCACCCCCGTCCCCTCTCCCAATCCTGGGCGAGGGGCGATCCGGCGTGTAGTGTTCCGTGGCCGGCGCGATTAACCGGATGCCGGTGCGTGAAGCGGCCGGCCAGGCGAGCATCAGGGCGAGCGCCTCAGCGTTTGCCCTTGTGGAGCGTTTTGCTCCCGCGGCGTCACGATGCGGCCGTCGCGGGCGATACGCAGGCGGCGCCCGCGCCAGACGACGGTCGTGCTGCACAGGCTCCAGCAATACGCGGCGAGCAAGGCCGACATGGACAGCGGTAACAGCACGTAGCCGCTCGCGCGTGCACGCGTGCCGATGCCGGCGCGGCCGGTCAAAAGCGGCGAGGCGGCGGCGGCAAGTCCGAACACGGTTAGCGCACGCGCACGCTCGTGCATGGCGTCGCGTTGCAGCGGCAGCGAGGCAAGCGCCGCGAGCGGCAGCAGCCAGCCGAGCAGGATCAGGGCCATGCAGGCGTACTCGGCCGGCTTCATGCGGCGCAGCCCCACCAGCCAGCGCTGCCAGTGGCGCAGCAGTTCCGCCCAGCTCAGCGGCGCGGCCAGCACGTCCACCGGCCGGCGCAGCAGCGCACAACGCCAGCCCTGCCGCCGCAGCGCCCGCTCAAGCGCGATGTCTTCGGTGAGGAAGCGGCCGAGAGCGGCGAAGCCTCCGGCCGCGTCGACGCACTCGCGCCGCACGAGCATCAGCGTGCCCCAGAGGCCGTGCGCCCCGCGCAGTTGCGCCGACGCATACTCGAATGGCGCCAGCACGTTGTTGACGAGCACCTGCTCCAGCCGCGCCGGCAGCCCCGCGGCGAAGACGATCTGCGGCGTGGCCGACACCGCGCCGGTCCGCTCGTCAATCGCGGCAGCGAAGCGACGCAGGGTGTCCCGGTCGGCCAGGGTATCTGAGTCGGAGATCAGCAGCCAGTCGTGGAGCGCGTCGGCAGCCGCGGCCGCCAGGTTGTGCGACTTGCCGTTCACGCCTGGGTCGGGGTTCGGCCCGGAGAGCACGCAGCGCACCTGTCCGGCGAACTCGCTGGCCAGGGCAACGGCGAGCGAGTACAGCGGTTCGGCCGCGTCCTCGAAGGCGAAGATCAACTCCCACCCCGCCGGATACTCGAGCATGCACCACGAACGAAACGCCGCTTCCGCCTGCGGTTCCGTTCCGTGCACCGGCTTGAGGATCGAAATCGGCGGGAAGAGCGTGGCAAGCGGCTCCGCCCCGTACCGGAAGCGGATCGCCAGCAGATCGCGCAACACAAGCCCGATCGCCACGCACAGCACCGCCTGCGCCAGCGCATCGCCATGCACCAGCCAGTGCAGCGCGCTACCCGCCGCTTCGCCCATGAGCGCCCGCACCCTCCGCCCTCCGCCCTCTATTTCCTATTCCCTAACCCCTATTCCCTATCGGCTACAATGCACCGGCGGCACGGCGCGACCAACGCGCCAGCCGGGGAGCGGAGCCATGCACCACGCGCTGATGATCTTTGCCACGGAGTACGCGATCCCGGTCGATCGGCTGGCCGCAATCGCCGAGGACCGCGGCTTCGAGTCACTGTTCGTGCCGGAACACCCGGCGATTCCCTACGACCGGCGTACGCCCTATCCGCCGGGCGAGCCGCTGCCCAAAGAGTACTGGCACATCATCGATCCGTTCGTGGCGCTTGCCTATGCCGCGCGGGCCACGACGCGGCTCAGGCTCGGCACGGGCATCTGCCTCGTCTCCGAGCACGAGCCGATCCAGCTCGCCAAGACGATCGCCAGCCTCGACCATCTCTCGGGCGGCCGCTTCATCTTCGGCATCGGCGCCGGCTGGCTGCGCGAAGAAGCGGAACTGTTCGGCACCGATTTCGACAAGCGCTGGGCGATCACCGCCGACCGCATCAAGGCGATGAAGGCGATCTGGACGCAGGAGGAGCCGGAATATCACGGCAGGCATGTGGACTTCGAGAAGATCGCCGTCAACCCCAAGCCGGCGCAGAAGCCGCACCCGCCGGTGCTGATCGGCGCCGGCTCGCGCTGGGCGCGGCAGCGCGTGGTGGACTGGGCCGAGGGCTGGATGCCGAACTTCATCACGCCGGCGCGCATGGTGCGCGGCATGGAGGAGATCCGCACCCGCGCCGCCGAGAAGGGCCGCGACCCGAAGACGATCTCCTACACGGCCTTCGGCGTGCCGCCCGACGCGGACACGCTGCGCGCCTACGCGGACGCCGGCACGGATCGCGTGATCTTCGTGCTGCCGCCGAAAGGCGAGGACGAGGTGTTGCCCGTGATCGATCGCATCAGCGCCGCGATGCGCGAGGCAAGCGCCGCTCGGCGCTGACCGACCCTCGCGTGGATTGCGCGGCAACGGAACGCCGCGGTAACCTACGAACATTCGTTCTTGCGAAGGGAGTGTTCGATGGAACCGCGCATCAGCATCATCACGCTTGGCGTCGCGGATCTGCCGCGGGCGATTCGTTTCTACGGTGACGGCCTCGGCTGGCCGCGCTCCAGCACCGGTGGAGACGAGATCGCGTTCTTCCGCACTCGCGGCGTGGTGCTGGCGCTCTATCCGCGCGATCTGCTCGCCGCCGATGCCAATCTCGCGGAGACGGGCAGCGGCTTCGGCGGCATCACGCTCGCGCACAACGTCGGCAGCAAGGCAGAGGCCGATGCCGTGCTGGCGCAGGCGGTGTCCGCGGGCGCGACGCTGATCAAGCCGGCGAAGGACGCCGAGTGGGGCGGCTACTCGGGCTACTTTGCCGACCCCGACGGCTACCCCTGGGAGGTGGCCTGGGCGCCGGGCTTTTCGCTAGCGGCCGATGGCAGCGTACAGTTGCCAGCCTGAGCCGCCGCGTTCCATGCTGCGAGGGACGCGGGGCGCATACCGCCCGGCGAAGCATCGGGGGAGAACGTCGATGATGCAGCGCACGGTTCCCAGCAAAGACGAGGTCATGTCCTGGATTCGGGAGAAGAACAACTGGAACCGCTGGGGCGCGGACGACCAGAAGGGCGCGATCAACCTGATCACGCCGGAGAAGCGCGTCGCGGCGGCCAGGCTCGTGCGCACGGGTCGCAGCGTCTCGCTCAGCCGCGAGTGGCCCAAGACGCCGGCGCCGAACAACCCCACGCCTGCACAGCACTGGATCCGCTGGATGAACCGCGGCTCCGGCGGCGCGGCGGTCGACTACTACGGCATTCAGTACCACGGCTGGGCCACCACGCACGTCGATGCGCTCTGCCACGTCTGGGACGAGAAGGGCCTCTGGAACGGCCGCACCGTCGAGCAGGTGCTGACACCGAGCGGCGCCGTGCTCAACGATATCGACCAGTGGCGCGAGGGCATCGTCACGCGCGGCGTGCTGCTGGACGTGCCGCGCTTCCGCGGCGAGCCGTACGTTACCGAAGCGAAGCCGGTGCACGGCTGGGAGCTGGAAGAGATCGCCGCGAAGCAGGGCGTGAAGCTTGAGCCGGGCGATGCGCTCTGCGTCTATTCCGGCCGTGAGGCCTTTCACGCGGCCAATCCGGAGTGGAAGGGCGGCGTGCCCTCGCCGGGGCTGCACGCGTCGTGTCTGCAATTCCTGCGCGAGCACGACATCGCCGTGCTGAGCTGGGACATGATGGACGCCTCGCCCAACGAGTACGGCATTCCCTGGACGATGCACGCCGCGATCTTCGCCTTCGGCGTGGCGCTGATCGACAACTCGCTGCTGCAGCCGCTGGCCGAGGCCTGCGCTGAGGAGGGCCGCTGTGAGTTCATGCTGACGGTGGCGCCGCTGCGCGTGGTTGGCGGCACCGGCTCACCGGCCAACCCGCTGGCGCTGTTCTGAGGCAGTGCCGGCTCAGGAGACACTGACGCTCCAGTCGCCCTCGGCCTCGACGATGAGAACGTAGACGCCTGAGGCTGGAATCTTGCGCACGGCCGTACCGGTGAACGACCCGGCCGCGGTTACCAGCACTTCGGCGGAGGTGCAGGTCTGGTCTAACAGCGTGACGCGGAATCGGCCGCTGGTCCACTGCCGGTGAGAGAGCGCGAAGCGCACTTCGCCCGCGCGGAGACGGGCGTAGGCAACGCCGTCTCCGTTGCCGCTGGCAAAGGTGTTCGCCTCCGCTTCCAGCTCTGCGTCCGGCGGCTGCGTCAACTCTACGGACCAAACGCCCGACGTCCGCGCTCCAACCAGAAAGCGCCCACCGCGTGACGGCGCGCAGGCGCGGATACCGTCGTACACGGTATCTCGCGGCAGGTCGACCAGCGTCGCGGTCGGATCGAGGTGGTTATCAAACAGCCGCAATGAGAACCGCGACGGCGGCTGGGCGCGGTGCGAGATGCGCGCCAGCGTCAGCCCGGCTTGCAGCGGGAAAGGGTCTGAGTGTCCGTCGCCGTTGCCCGTGATGCGCCAGACGATCGGCCAGGCGTACGCGGGCGACGGCATGCTGCGAGCGAGGTTGCGTGGCCGCTCGCGCTGAGGCTCCAGGGTCAGGCGTTGCGTCGAAACGGTGCCGGGTCGAGGAATCGCAATTCTGTCGAGATGCCTGTAGCCCTGCGCGTCGGTCGCAGACGGAGCGGCACGCGGTGCATTGATGGCATTCGATTCTGCGCCGAGCGCACGCACGAGTGCGCCTGCACTCGGCGGCCGGCGTTCCGGGTCTTTTGCCAACGCCGCTTCCACGGCGGCGCAGACGGCTGGCGGCAGCGCCGAATTGGCCTCGCAAAGCGGCGGCGGCGGCAGGTGCGCCTGGGCATAGAGCACATGCGCCACGTCGCCAGTGAAGGGCAGGTGGCCGCTCAACAGCTGATAGGCCAACACGCCGAGCGCGTAGACGTCTGCCGGCGGGCCGACGGCTTCGCCGCGGATCTGCTCCGGCGCCGCCGTCTCCGGCGTGCCCATACCATAGCCGAGCTGCGTCAGGCGGGCGCGGCTCGTGGCCAGCGCGATGCCGAAATCCATCAGCACCACGCGGCCGGAAGACTCCAGCATCACGTTGCTGTCTTTGACGTCGCGATGCACCAGCCCCGCCGCGTGCACCGCATCGAGCGCCGAAGCCAGGTCGCGCAGCAGCGGCAGGGCGCGGTCGAGCGGAACGGCGCCCTGATCGGCGATCAGGCTCGCCAGCGTGCGCCCTTCGACCAGCTCCATGGCGAAGTAGGGCGTGTCATCTGCTTCGCCCGCCTCAAAGACCGTGACGATATTGGGATGGCGCAGCGCCGCGAGCGCCCGAGCCTCCGCCAGAAAGCGCTCGCGGTCCTCGGTCTCCGCGCAGAGATGCGGCAGCAGCACTTTGAGCGCCACCTGCCGGTCGAGCAGCGGATCGCGGGCGCGGTAGACCGTGGCGAAGCTGCCGTGGCCGAGTGCGCCGAGGATCTCATAGCGCCCGAAGGCGGCTGGCGGCATCTGCGCGGCTCCCCGCGATCAGTATCGCTCGGCGCGGGCGTTCGGCCCTCACCCCCGCCCCCTCTCCCAATCCTGGGCGAGGGGCGATCCCGCGTGGAGCGACCCGCAGCGGCACCGGGTTAACCGTTGTGATCACGCTGTACCTCACCCAACAGCAAGGTTAACCGTACCGGCCCCGGAACTTCCTCCCCGGGATCGCCCCTCTCCTTCTCCCAGGATTGGGAGAAGGAGAGGGGACGGGGGTGAGGATAAGGGCCGACCGCCGCCGGCTACGTGCCCGGCTGCCCCCCGATTCCCGCCGCGCCGTTGTTGGCTGGCGGGGCGAGCTGCGCGCGGTTGCCGGCGAGGATCTGGGCGAGGAAGGCGGAGAACATGGCGTTGCCGCCGTCCACGCCGCCGCCGACCACGATGTCCGGCGTGATCTTCAGGCCCGCGCCCGCGATCGCCTTCATCAGCTCGATCGCCGAGAGGTTCGCCTGACCGACGGCTTCCACCTGCTTGTCGTAGGCTTCGGCCGTGGCTTTGCCGACCGCGAGGATCTTCGAGCCCTCGGCTTCGCCTTCGACGGACACGGCGCGGGCGCGGCCCTCCGCCTCGATGATCGTCTTCTGCCTGGTCTGCTCCGCCACCTGCACGCCGATCTGCGCCGAGACAAGGTCTTTCTGGCGGTCGGCCGTGGCGCGTGTGTTCTCCGTGGCGATACGCTGCTGCTCCGACTTCTGCTGCTCGATGAACATCGCCTGCTGCTGCGCGGCGATCACGCGCTTGACCTGAATCTCCATCAGATCTTCCGGCAGGATGATGCGCGAAATCAGCACGGAGACGCACTCGACGTAGTACTTCAGCAGCTCCTCGCGCGTGCGTTGCTCCGCCTTCGACTGCTCGACGGCGCGATCCTGCATGAAGTTCATCGCCTCGGTCGAAGACGCCTGGTTGCGGAACGAGGAGTCGATCATCGGATGGATCACGTGCGCGATCAGGTTGTCGATCGAGCCGATCTTCGCCACCATGTAGGGTGCCTGCTCCGGCCGGATGCGAATGACGACTTTGACCGAGACCTTCATCACGAAGCCGTCGTGGCTGATCACTTCCAGCGGATCGAAGAGCTGCGCCCGCTTGACGCCCTGCTGCTCGGCGCCGGTGTCGTCGTCGGCCCAGTCGATCGTCATGTTGGTCGTGGGAATGATGTAGGCGATGTACGCCCAGCGGTTCAAATAGTAGACGCCCGGGCCGAGCACTTCGGACTGAATGCCGCGGTAGGCCACGGGCACCACGTAGCGCTCCTGGCCGACCGACTCGCGGTCTTCATCAGACATCGTCTCCGAAGGCTTGCCCACGTTGGAGACAAGCACGGCGACCTCGCCGCGCTCGACCGTCGCCACGAGATCCAGCTTCACGTCAAACATCATCGGGTTGATGTAATAGGTACCCGGCTTCAGCAGGTCGTACTGCGGGCCGCGCTGACCGCCGCTCGCCAGGAAGGCCGAGGCGTTCTGGAAGTCGTCGTGGCCCTCCACCGAGGCGGCGACGACCTCGCCGGGCGGCAGCGGCGCCCCGTCTTTGGCCGTGACCATACCCACCTGGCCGGCGGCCACGATCGTTGCGGGCTGTACTTCGACGGTGAACAGATCGCTGTTGAGGCGGTAGCGGCCGGGCAACAGCAGCTCGATCTGCGGCCCGCGCTGGCCACCGGAATCGAGGAAGGTCTGGCCGCTCTGGTAGCCCGAGTGGCCAACCACTGACTGCGCCAGCAGCCGCCCCGCGGCCATCGGCGCGCCGTCGCGGGCGCTGATCAGGCCGACGTGGCCCTGCGGCACCAGCACCGCCGGATCGTTGCGTACATGGAAGAGATAGGTGTTGATACGGTACTTGCCCGGCGGCAGCACGTCGACCTGCGGGCCTTTCTGGCCGCCGTTGCGCAGAAACGCCTCGCCGTCTTGGAACGAGTCGTGGCCGTCCACATGCCGGGCGAAAATGCGCCCCGGATCCAGTGGCAGGCCGTCGATCGCCTCAACCAGGCCGACCTCGTCCTCGCCGATCACGATCATGTCGCCCTTGGCGACGCGGTAGCGGAAGGGCGGCAGCAGCTTCAGGCCCGGCTGCAGCGCCCGCGCCTGGATGCCGACCTCGCCGGGCAAAGCGACGACGCGACCGGGCGGCAGCGGCTTGCCGACGTATTTGCGCTCGACCAGTCCGATCTGCTGGCCGCCGACGTTGACCAGCATGTGCCCGGCGGCGGCGAGAATCAGCCCGGCAACCACGATGACTCCGAGAATGACGAGGATTGGGATCAGCACCATCACGGCCCCTCCGCCAGCAAGAACGCGCTCCGGCGGTTACTCAACGCGGCGACGGGCTTCGCGCTGCGCCCGACTCTTGCCGAACCGGGCTCGGAACGTCCACCTTGCTGGCGATCTGATCCTACTCCTGTGGCATGCCCTCGGTTGCCCGGCCGCTCGGGTCGCCTTGCAACGGCCATTGGGGCCGTGTTCGCGCGGCCAACCGACACGGGCACACCTACGCAGGCGTGCGCGCGGCGATCGCGGAGCTGTACGGCGCGCCTGATGGCAGTTTCGTCGCTCAATCGTTACTCATGCGCCTTATTACGGACTTACCCTGATGCCGCGCACGGGCGCCGGGCTCGATGCTCGCGGTGAACGGACCGCTCGCAGGCGAAAGGCGGTCGTTAGCCGTGGGTGAGCTGGCGATGAACGAGACACAGCGCGTCATCCGGCGATTCGAGGGAACCTTTGCAGGCCGCGCTCTGCAAGACGACGGCCGCCTGGCCGGCGGGCGCTTCGCGGACACGAGCGGCCCCGCGCTGGGCGTCGCCCTCAAACTGCCGACCGCACACCCATCCGCCTGCCGTCGCATTCGCCTGGCCGCGCGCACCGCCTTCGTCGACTACGCGATCGAGCGGCCCACGCTCGGTATCTGCCCGGACGATCTGCTCGCGGTGCGCCTTTGGACCGGCGCCTTCGAAGCAGGCGTGATGGCGCGTTCGGAAAACCCCACCAGCCTCCGCGCCGGTTGATTCACCCGGACTGACCAGCGGCGGACATCTTCGGTGGCGGCGCTGCGGCCGATGCCTGTCGTGGGACGCTGGCCGGCCCGGCACTGCGACGATCTGGGCGTTGTCAGTTCACGACGCCACTGCGCCGGTTCCGACCTCTTCCTGCCAGCGGCGCAGCGCCTGCGAACGGCGCAGCCGGTTCAGCACGCAGTGGCGCACGCGATAGACCTCGTGCACGCTCGGAAACAGGTCCGGCCGCGCAGCCTGCACCTCCGCCGGCCTCAGGCCCTGGTGAAAGGCCAGACGCATGAACACGCGCTCGTTCGCCGTATTCAGGTGGCCCTCGATTGCCCGCCAGAGGAACTGCTGGCCGATCTGCTCGATCAGGCCGTCGATCGGCGAAACGGGCTCGCTCAGCAAGGCATCCTCGCCGA
Source organism: uncultured Chloroflexota bacterium (assembly GCA_937879875.1). Classification (GTDB taxonomy): domain Bacteria; phylum Chloroflexota; class Dehalococcoidia; order CAUJGQ01; family CAUJGQ01; genus CALFMN01. Next base: position 22,702 of record CALFMN010000231.1, read on the forward strand.
GCACTTCTGCCGCGGTGCGACGCCGGCCGGCGTCGATCGCCACGCTGTTGGCGCAGAGCTTCAGGTAGCGCAGCACCGCACCGGTCTGCGGCGCTTCTTCAAGCTTCTGCGCTGAGAAGCTGCGCCAGAACTTGGCCCACGCAGAAGAAGCCAGCTCCTCCACGTCGTCGTCGCTGATCCGAGCGCGGGCGCACCAGTACGTGACCTGTGCGTTGTAGAGGCCGAGCAGCGCGGCCCAGGCAGCTTCGCTGCCCTCGCACAGAGCCCGCCGGAACAGCTCGAAGGCGAAGCGATCGTCGTGGGCCTGGCCGCGGCGATAACGCAGGGTTTCCTCGGCGGCGCGGCAGCGGAGCGTGTCGATCGGCAATGCGGACAGCGGCTCGGAGAGGGTCAGGGTCGTGCTCATGGCATCGTCCTTCGCGGTTCGGGGCGGCGTATCCCGTGGGGCCATCGTGCGGCCGGCGGGCGAGGCCTGCCACGAACGATCCACCTGAACCGCCCACATAAACGCGGAAGACGGCCGGTCTGGCCGCGGTGCGTCTGGCTTTCGTCTTCGCTGCTGGTCGTTGGCGGAGGAAGGCGAAGCGACTCTAGCTGCCCGGATAGCGCGCGAAGTCGGCGGCGCGGTCCGGCCTGACCACCGCGCCGAAGTGCTGCCAGAGGTCCGCCGCGAGCCGTTCGATCTCCGCACACAGCTCCAGAGTTGCGAGCCAGGCGGCCGGAATCGAGCCCGCACCAGGCAACACGCCGAGGATGTTGCCCGCGATTGAGCCGGTGCTGTCGCTGTCGCCGCTATGATTCATGGCCAGCAGCACGCCGTGCGCGAAGTCTCGCGCGATGACCGCACAGTAGAGTGCGATCGCCAGCGCCTCTTCACCTGTCCAACCGGAGCCCAGCGTTTCCACCAGCGCCGACGACGGCGTGGCGCCTGATGTTGCGAGTGCCAGCGCCGCGTCGATGGCCGCGAGGGTGCCGCCCTGCCTCGGCTCGCTCGCGAGCAATTCGCGCGCCGTGGTCGCGGCGCCCAGCAGCGTCTCACCCCCGATCAGCCTGGAGATCATGGCGGCAAGGAAGCCGGCCGGCAGAGCGCCGTCGCTATGGCCGTGCGTGATCGCCGCCAAGCGCAAAGGCCGCGGCCGGGTCGGAACGAGCGAGGCCGGCCGGTGCCACACGCATCACGCCGCCGCAGCCCTTGCTGCGGCCCGCTGCGCCGGTGCAGGTTCAGGGCAGCTCGCGCCCAGCCGCTGCTTTGTACGGATTCGGAGCCGAGTTGCCGTGAATGTGGCCCCACGCGAACGGGACGGCACTGGTGAGGAAGACGAGGAAGAACAGACCGAGCAGGCTGTGGCCCAGCCAGGAGAGATAGCGCCGCCGCGCCGGGTAGTAGCGCACGACGGCGATCTTGGCGAAGATCACTGCCACCAGCGCCGTGCCCAGCAGCGAGTGCAGGAAGGTGCGCCACGAGCCGGTGCCGAAGCCGAAGATGCCGAAGCAGGTGAGAAAGCCGACCGCGAGCGCGATCCAGATCGCCGCCCAGCCGGCGACGCGATGATACTGCCGCAGCTTGCGATAGGTGCGCGGCGCCAGATGGCGGTCGTCGATGATCGCCATACGCATCGTCAGCACGGCCGCGGCGGCGAACAACAGCGCCAGCAGCGCCATTACGGCTTTGAAGCCGTCGAGCTTGTCATAAATAAACGTGGTCAGGCCGGCGGCGAACTTGCCGCTCGCGGCCGAGCGCCCCTCCGCCCACACCCAGAAGCCGATCGCGTTGATGACCAGCACCACGAGGACGCCGACGCCGCCCCCCAGCCACTGCGCCGCCGTGAAGCGCGAGGTGCGCCGCGCCAGCCGTTGGCGGCGCTGTACGGGCGCCCGCTGCACCAACAGCTCGCGCACCTCCGCATCGGGTACCGGTACCACGGCGGCAGACAGAGCGACAGGCGGCGCGATTGGTGGGCGTGCGGGTATCTGCACGAACCGCGTGCCGTCGAGTTCATCGGGCGCTTCGGGGGGCAGCGGGGGCGGCGCAGCAGGTGCAGGCGGTTCAGCCGCTGGCGGCCGCAGCGAGCCGGGGCGCGGCGTAAAGCCCGGCTCCACATCCTCGACCACGGGCGACGGCAAGACCGCGACCGTCTCCGCGATCGTTTCCGAAGCGGGAACCGTCGCTGGCGGCCGCGGCTGGGTGGGCGGGAGCGCGGCGGCGACGGGCAGATCGGGCGCCTCCTGCGCGGCGCGGCGCAGTTCACCGATGAACTGCCCGGCGCTGTCGAAGCGGTCCTCGCGCCGCTTCGCCGTGGCGCGCACGATCGCCTGCTCCAGCGCCTCCGGTGCCCGCGGAATCACGGCGCGGATCGACGGTGGCGGCGACTTGAGATGCTGCTGCATGACGGCGAGCGCCGAATTGCCGTCGTAGGGCACGCGGCCGGTGAGGATCTCGTAGGTCAGAATGCCGAAGGCGTAGATGTCGGCGCGCGGGTCCACATCTTCGCCGAGCGCCTGTTCCGGCGCCATGTAGTACGGCGTGCCCAGGATCATGCCGCCGTCGGTGTTGCCGAGGTCGAGGCTCTCCGACGCCACGCGCGCCAGCCCGAAGTCGGCAAGCAGCAAGCGCTCCTGCTCGGTGATCAGCAGGTTGATCGGCTTCAAGTCGCGATGCACGATGCCGCTGCGATGCGCGTATTCGAGCGCGTCGGCGATCGGCGCCAGTTCCTCGATCGCTTCGGCCAGCGTGCGGAAGCCGCGGGCGCGCTCCTTGAGCGTGCCGCCCGTGGCGATCTCCATCACCAGATAGGCCAGCTCGCCCTGCTCGCCGAAGTCGTAGACCGTAACGATGTTGGGGTGGCTCAGGCGGGCGACGGCCTTCGCCTCGCGCAGGAAGCGCAGCAGAAAGGTCGGGTCGGCGTTGAACGAGGGGTTGATGACCTTGATCGCCACCGGCCGCTCGAGCGTGGTGTGGGTGGCGCGATAGACCTCGGCCATGCCGCCCGTGCCGAGCAGATCCTCGACAGCGTACGACCCGAGGCGCTGGCCCGCGTGCAGAATCGCCATCCTCGTCCTCTGCCCGGCCCGGACTTTGGCCGTAGCGATAGCATAGCCGAGCTGGGCTTCCGGTTCACGCCGCTGTTTCCAGGTGTACGCCTGGCTGCGGGCTGGCGGATCGCGGCCGCTGCGCCGATCGTACCCCGGCGATGCGCGCGTGCAACGCCTCGCCCAGCGCGCCGAGATCTACGCCGCGCGCGACGTGGCCGAGTTCGAGGGCCAGGTCAATGGCCTCTGGCCGACGGCTGGGCGCAGGCAGCACGGTTTCCGGCCCGCGGGCTTCCGGTCAGGCCCGCGCCTGCCCGTATACTGGACGGGATGGCTAGCTTGCCTCCCGACCGCCCGCTGCCCGCCGCACTCGCGCCGCAGCACCCGCCGCCGGAGCCGAACGCCTCGCCGGCCGCTGCGCCGACACGCTGGCGGCAGCGGCTGCGCGACCTGCAAGGAGACGATACCGGTGAGCAGATCGCCGCGCTGCTGGTCTGCGGCGTTGCGGCCGAGCTGTTCTTCGTCATCCTTGCCGCCCGCTTCTGGCTGACGAAGTTCTTTCCCAATGCGCCGGGCAGCGGCGCGATCTCCGTCGGCTTTCCGCAGATGATGAGCGGCGATTGGGCGGCGGATGCCCGCTGGCTGACGCTCGTGCTTGCAGCGCCGTTTGGGGCGTTCGTCGTGGCGTTGTGGTATGCGCGGGCGGCGCGCTCGCGCCTCGCGGCGGCGATCGTCTTCGGCTTCGCCCTGGTCTTCGGCGTTACCTTGCTCGGTTGTTATCCGATCACGGCGGCGGACCTGTTCCATTATCTGGCGGACGCGCGCACGCTCTGGGTCTATCACGCGAACCCGATGCAGACGCCGCCCCAGGCGCACCCCTTCGTGATCGGCATCAGCTGGGCACAGCAGCCATCGCCGTACGGTCCGCTCTGGCAGGTGCTGGCGCTGCTGCCCGTCGCCGTCACCGACGACCACTACGTGGCGGGCGTGATCGGTTTCAAGCTGCTGGGTCTCGTCTCATACCTGGCCTGCGGCGCGCTGATCTATCTCACCGTGCGCCGCACCTGGCCGGGGCGCGAGCTGCCGGCGGCGCTGGTCTTTCTCTGGAACCCGTTTGTCGTCTTCCGCGTGGTGGGCAACGGCCACAACGATGCGACGATGATGGCCTTCGCGCTGGCGGCGTTCTACTTCATCCCGCAGCGGCGCTGGCGGCTCGCGTTGCCGCTGCTGGCGCTCTCGATCTGCATCAAGTATTCGACGGCGCTGCTGGTGCCGCCCGTGCTGGTCTACGGCTGGTTCGCATCCAATGCATCCGAGCGGCGGAGGTTGGCGCAGGGCGTGGGGCTCGCGCTGCTGCTGACGCTGGCGATCTTCGCGCCGTTCTGGCGCGGCGCCGACACGTTCAAGACCTTCATCCAGAACACGAACCTGATCATTACGTCGGTGCCGGAAGTCGTGACGGTGCTGATCCATCCGGCGACGACGCTCGCGGCGCCGGATGCGGATGTGAAGCTCGCGGGCTACCTCGTCTTCGGCCTGGCCTATCTGGCCGTGCTCGTCGCGCTGGCGCGGCGAGCGACCTTTGAGCGGCTGATCGCCGGCTGCGCGATCGTCTTCATCGTCTATCTCACCGCCAGCACCTGGTGGTTCCGGCCGTGGTACTTCCTCTGGTTCCTCGCGCTGACGGCGCTGCTGCCGAGTTTCTGGTGGAACGCTCTGGCGCTGGCGGCGACCTTCGGCGCCACGTTTTTCGACATCGTGGAGCAGTACCGCACCAACTGGACGTGGGTCTGGTCGAGCAACTTCCGCGCCTACGCGGCGCCGGTGGCATGCGTCTTTGTGCCACTGCTCCTGATGCTGGCGATCGGTGTGCTCTGGACCCGGAGCTGGACTATGCTTGAGCGCCGACCAGGTGGGCATAGCTGGCTCTCGCGCTTGACGCCGGACCGCGGCACGGTATGATCGGCGCGTGGCGTTGCCGCATGGGCGCGCAGCGCTTCCCCCAACGGCAGAGAACACGTCCGGCGATCACACTCCGGCCCCATGCGAGGTGAGCGATGGCGATCCGCGGCTACGTGCTGATCGAAACCGAGGTCGGGAGCGCCCGCAGCGTTGGCGAGCAGATGCAGCGCATGAACCATCAGGACGCGCGTGTGGTTGCCGTCGATACCGTCACAGGGCCGTACGATGTGATCGTGCAGCTCGAAGCCGAGGATCTGGACAAGCTCGGCAACTGCATCACCGACGGCATCCAGGCCGTGGGCGGCGTCAAGCGCACCACCACCTGCCTCGCCGTGCGCCTGGGCGGATGAACGGCTCTTTGGGATTTGCGGCATGATCAGTGTCGAAGAAGCGCTCGAACGCATCCTCTCCTTCGTGCACGAGCTGGAGCCCGAGGAGCAGCCGCTGCTGAGCGCGCTCGGCCAGGTGCTGGCGGAAGACGCCGTGGCGTCGTTCAGTATCCCGCCGCTGGACAACACCGCGATGGACGGCTACGCCGTGATCGCGGCGAGCACGGAGGGCGCCTCTGAGGCGCAGCCGGTGACGCTGCGGGTGATCGGCGAGCTGGCCGCCGGCTACGTCTATGACGGCGAGGTTTCGCCCGGCACGGCCGTGCGCATCATGACCGGCGCGCCCATGCCGCGTGGCGCTGACTCGATCGTGCCCTTTGAAGAGACCGATGAAACGGGCTTTGTGCCGCCGAACAAGACGGGCGCCCTCGATACGACCGTGCGCGTGTTCAAGGCTGCGAAGCCCGGCAACAACATCCGCTGCAGCGGCGAAGATGTGCACGAGGGCGAAGTGGTGCTGCCGCGCGGCACGTTTCTGCGCCCGGCGCACATCGGCGTGCTCGCGTCGCTCGGCCGCACCAGCGTGCGTGTAATCCGCCGGCCGGTCGTGGCGATCCTCTCCACCGGCGACGAGATTCTGGAGCCCGGCGAGCAGCGCCGGCCGGGCACGATCTACGACAGCAATGCCTACAGCCTCGCCTCGCTGGTGACGCGCGCCGGCGGTGTGCCGCTGCGGCTGGGCATCGCCCGCGACACGATCGAAGACCTGACCGCGAAAGTACACGCAGGGCTGAGCGCCGATCTGCTGATCACCTCGGCCGGCGTGTCGCGCGGCGATTTTGATGTGGTCAAAGACGTGCTGCAGCGCGAAGGCAGCATCGACTTTCATCTCGTCAACATGCGCCCCGGCAAGCCGCTCGCCTTCGGCACGTTTCGCCAGGGCGAGCGCGTGGTGCCGCACATCGGCCTGCCGGGCAACCCGGTCAGCTCGATGCTGGTCTTTGAGCTGTTCGGCCGGCCGGCGCTGTACACGATGCTCGGCCGGCCGCAGACGCAGAAGCTGACGGTTCAGGCTGTGACCAAAGACCGCCTGCGCATGACGGATGGCCGCCGCTTTTACGCCCGCTGCATCGTCTCGCGCGAAAACGGCGGCTGGGTGGCGCGGCTCGCCGGATCGCAAAGCTCCGGCGTGCTCACCTCGATGGCCCGCGCCAACGGCCTTGCCGTCGTGCCCGAAGGCAGCCCCGACGTGCAGCCAGGCGAAACGGTGACGGTGATGCTGCTCGACAGCGAGATCGAGTAGCCCGCCCTCTATCCCCCGTCCCCCCTTTCTCCCAATCGTTCACATCGCGCACAGCGCGATCTGGAATGGAGAAAGGGGCGATCGTGCGCAGCACGACTCGGACGCTGCCGGGTTAACCGTTTGGTGCTCGGAACGCTTCAGGCTGGATCGCCCCTCGCCCAGGATTGGGAGAGGGGACGGGGGTGAGGGCGAGGGCCGGCGACGCTGCTACTGCACGGCTCGGAGCGGCATGCGCGCGTCGAGAAAATCGGTGACGTGATTGAGCCATTCGCTGTCGTTGCGTTTGATCGTGTCGCCGTGCTTCGCGCCGGGAACGAGCCAGAGGTCGCTGGCCGGATTGGCGGACGCCGCACGGAGCTGTGTGCTGTTCTGCGGCAGCACGTAGTCGTCGGCGGTGCCGTGGATGAAGAGAATCGAGATGCTCGGCGCCCTGCGCACGGCGTCGATCGGCTTGACGGACGGCAGATCGACGCCGTCCATGAGCCGGATGGCCGTGCTGACGGCGAAGTCCGGCTTTAGCCAGGCCAGCTCCGGGCGTTGCTTGCGAATCTGCCGGGTAATCACAGGCCAGGCTTCAGCGTAGGCGCTGTCTGAGACCATCGCGCCGATACCTTGCAGTTGTGGCGCCGCCATCAGCATCGCCGCCGCGCCGTACGAGACGCCGATCATGGCGATACGTCCTTGCGCATAGCCCTTGCTCAGCACGAAATGGAAGGCGCCGCGCACGTCGTTCTGCTCGTGCAGGCCGTAGCTCTGCACGCCACCGCCGGAGGCGCCGTGGGCGCGCAGGTCGAACATCAGCACGGCGTAGCCACGATCGTGCAGGCGGTGAGCGATCTGATCGAAGCCGTAGTCCGAATCGGTGCGGTTCTGCCCGCGGCCGTGCAGGAGGATGAGCGCTCTACCGCCGATCTCGGTCGGGCCGGGGAACCACCAGCCGCGCAGGGTGAGGTGGTTGCCCTGGCTGGGGAACGTGACGTCGTCGTACTGCGGCGCGATCGAGCGCGGATCGAGGGTGACAGGCTTGCGCGGCTGGTGCACGATCTGCGTGTCGCCGTAGACGCCAAGGCCGGCGTAGAAGATGAGGACGACGAGCATGCCGGCGGCGGCGATCGCCAGTGCCAGCCGCCATCGTGGGCGCGAAGCCTCGTTCGCAGCCGAATTGTTCAACGCGGCGCTGGCGGAGTCCATGCGGCAGACCCTCCGCCGCGATCCTACGCCGAACGGGCTGCCCCGGCACAGTTTGACCGCCCCGGCGCCTCCACGAAGCAGCCCTCCAGGAACAGGCCGACGCGATCCATCCATTCGTCCGGCGCGGTGGCGTAGGTCAGCGCGTGCTCGGCCTCGGGCACCTGCCAGAGGTCACTGGCCGGATGCGAGGAAACCTGACGCAGCCGCGCGCTGTGCTCTGGCGGAACATAGCTGTCTACCGCTCCGTGGATGAAGAGGATCGGGCATCCCGGCGCTTGCCCGACTGCCGCAAGCGGTCGCGCCGCCGCGAGGTTCACATGGAATAGCGCGCGTGCGGCGATGCGGATACCTGGTCCTGGCCGCAGCTGTGCCAACCGGCGGCTCTGCCGCGGAATCTCGGCCGCGATCACGGGCCATATCTCTGCGTAGGCGCTGTCCGCGACCACGCCGGCAATGCGCGGCATCTCCGGCAACGCCATCAGCGCCGCCGCCGCGCCGTAGGAGCTGCCGATCAGCGCCACGGCCTCGTCCTGAAAGCCGCGTTCGCGCAGGAAATCCAGCGCACCGAGCACGTCCGCGCGCTCGCGCACACCATAGCTCAGCCGCGAGCGAGCAGACTCCCCGTGGCCTCGCAAATCGAACATCAGCACCGCGTAGCCGCGGCGCAGCAAGGCGCGGGCGATGGCGTCGCTCTGCCAGTTGCGGTCGTAACGGTTGTGGCCGCGCCCGTGGATCAGCACCAGCGCCCGGCCTGCCCCGCCGTTGGCAAACCACCAGCCACGCAGCGCCAGCCCGTCGCCGCGCGCCGGGAAGGTCACATCTTCCCAGTTACCCGCGATCGACTCCGGCGCCAGGCCCAGCGGCCGGTGTCGCAGCCGCGTGGCGCGGTGAGCGCCGTAGAGTGCAATGGCGGGATAGGCCAAGGCCGCCAGAGCGAGCCCTGCGAAAACCAATGGGCGGCGCAGGATAGGAGCGGCTGCTGAGCGTCGGCGCTTGCTCATCGCCGGCCTGCCGCGGTTGCAGTATGCCGAGCTGCAGGGTCAACAGCCCGCCAGGTATGAATCGGGCCGCGCCGGGCATTCCGCATGAGGCGCCTACGCCCGCGCGGCGGCGGCGCGCCGCTTCGTCCCGCCGTTGCGCCGCGCCGCGCTCTGCTGCTCGGCGGCAATGCTGAGCACGGTGTGCACGAGCGTGCGCACGGGCATGCCGCTCGCGCCCTTCGTGATCCAGCCCTTGTCGTGCTCGTAGATGTCCACGCCGGCCATATCGATGTGCGCCCAGGGCGTCTTGTCCACAAACTCGCGCAGGAACATCGCCGCCGTGATCGAGCCGGCCTTGCGCCCGCCCGTGTTCTTGATGTCGGCCACGTCGCTGTCGATCTGTGTCCGATACTCCTCAAACATCGGCAGTTGCCAGACCTTCTCACCGCCCTCTTTGCCGGCGGCGATCACGCGGTCGATCAGCGCCTGGTCGTTGCCCATGATACCCATCGCCACATCGCCCAGCGCCGTCGTGATCGCGCCGGTCAGCGTCGCCACGTCGATCAGCGGCGACAGCTCGAGCCGGCGCGCGTAGGAGAGGCCGTCCGCCAGCACGAGCCGGCCCTCGGCGTCCGTGTTCAGCACCTCGATCGTCGTGCCGTTCATGGCGCGCAGCACGTCGCCCGGCTTGATCGCGTTGCCGCCGGGCATGTTCTCCGTGGCGGGCACGATGCCGGTGACGTTGACCGTTGGCTTCAGCCGGGCGATGGCCGAGAGCGCCGCGATCACCGCCGCGCCACCGGACATATCGCCCTTCATCTCGTGCATGTTGGCCGCCGGCTTGATCGAAATGCCGCCCGTGTCGAAGGTGATGCCCTTGCCGATCAGCCCGACGCCGTGCTCGCTGCTCGGGTCGCCGCGGTAGTGCAGCACGATGAACGCCGGCGGCTGGGCGCTGCCCTTCGCCACGCCCAGCAATGCGCCCATACCCAGCTCGACCATCTGCTCGGCGTCGAGCACCTCACAGCGCAGATCGGTCTCGTCGGCGGCGGCACGGGCGCGGGCGGCAAGCTCGGTCGGCGTCATGTAGTTGCTCGGCTCGTTGGCCAGGTCGCGGGCGAAGTTGGTCGCCTCGGCGAGGATCGTGCCGGTGGCGACGCCGCGCTCAAGTGTCGCTGTCAGCTTGCCATCCTGCTCGACGATCGTTAGCGCTTCAAGCTCGCGGCGGCCTTCTTCGGGCTTCTGATGACGGGTGAAGCGGTAGAGTCCGAGCAACGTGCCCTCGGCGATCGCCTGCGCCGACGCCTCGGCGTCGAGCCCGCCGGCGCCGGCGCCATGTGCGACCGTTGCCGCCGGGCTGAAGCCGTTTTTGCGCAGGAAGCGGGCGACGTTGGCCGCGGTGTCGCGTACGCGGTCGGCCGACAGGTCGGCGGCCTTGCCCAGGCCGGCGACGACGACGCGGCCGGCAGGCAGCTTGCCCAGCGTGTGCACGACGGTGATTTCGCCGCGCGTGCCGCGGATCTCGCCATCGGCGATCAGCCGGGAGAGCGCGCCGTCCAGCGCCCGATCGGCCGCACCGGTCGCGCCGTCCGGTTTGGCGACGCCTTCCAGCAGGTTGAGGACGATCGCCTTACCGCCAAAACCGAGAATATCGCCCTGCTCGATGCGGATCTCCACGGCGCGTCCCTCCTGCCTAACTGGCTCGCTCGCGCATCGAGCATAGCGAGCCATGCCTGACGACGGCAATCGTTGGCGCGCGTCAGGCCGGCGGTCGGCCCTCACCCCCGTCCCCTCTCCCAATCCTGGGAGAGGGGCGATCCCGCGTCGGGCGATCCGATCGGTTTGCGGTTAACCGTTTGCTGCTCGGAACGCTCAGTGCAGGATCGTCTCCTTCCCTCCAGAATTGGGGATCGTGTCATGAGACAGGAGAGGTTGAGGGCCGAAGGTGGCGCCCGTGCTTCAGCCGCCGCTTGCCTGCAGTCAGTCCGGCGTGCTGATCAACCGCTCGAAGTCAGGCCCGAAGCGCCGCCGCAGGCCGTCCAGCCGTGCCGCTCCCACAAACTCGATCGCAAGCCGGCCGTTCCCGCCTCCACGTAGGACAATCCACCGAGCAGGATCGCGGCGGCGAGATCTGCCGAGCTGCTGGCGGGGCCGCGGAAGCGCAGCGGCATCGCATCGCGGGTCGGTTGAAAATAGAAGGCTTGTGCCGCTCGCGGTTGAGTTCTATAATGTTGATAAGATTAGTCCACTTTAGGGCGGGCTTGCCGGGGTTGAGGGAGTGAAGGTTTCCACCAAAGGCGATTACGGCGTGCGGGCGCTGATTGAGCTGGCGCTGCACTACGGCCAGGGGCCGCTGCAGAGCGCCGAGATCGCCGCCCGCCAGCGCATTCCCGAACCGTATCTTGACCACCTGCTGACCACGCTGCGACGTGCCGGCTTCATCCGCAGCGTGCGCGGGCCGCAGGGCGGCCACGAGCTGGTGCGCGAGCCTGACAAACTGCCGCTCGACGAGGTGATCGAGTCGCTCGAAGGCTCACTGATCCCCAGCGCCTGTCTGGACGAGGGCAGCCCCTGCGCCAGGCACGGCGGTTGCGCCCAGCGCGAGATGTGGCAGGAGGTCTACGACGCGACGCGCGAGATCCTGCACCGCACCACGATTGCGGATCTGGCGGCGCGCGAGCGCCAGCCGGCCGGCGGGCGTTACTACATTTAGGGCGTAGGGCGTAGGGCGTAGGGCGTAGGGCGTAGGGCGTAGGGCGTAGGAGGGTCATGAAGCAGGCGGCGCAAGTGGGCGATGGCGTTGAGGCCGGGGGTGGCACGGCGGCGGTGCGCACGACGTGCGTGGCCGATTCGGTGCTGGATCTCGTCGGCAACACGCCGCTGGTGCGGCTGAACCGGCTGCCGGGGCCGCGCAGCGCCGCCGTGCTGGGCAAGCTGGAATCGCTCAACCCGGCCGGCAGCGTCAAAGACCGCATCGCCGTGGCGATGGTCGAAGCGGCCGAGCGCGAGGGGCGCCTGCAGCCTGGCGCCACGATCGTCGAGCCGACCAGCGGCAATACCGGCATCGGCCTGGCAATGGTCGCCGCGGTCAAGGGCTACCGCCTGATTCTGACCATGCCCGAAGACATGAGCATGGAGCGGCGCAAGCTGTTCACCCGCTTCGGCGCCGAACTGCGGCTCACACCGGCGCTCGAGGGCATGACCGGCGCCGTCTTCGCCGCCGAAGAACTGGTGCGCGAGCACCCCGAATACTTCATGCCTCAGCAGTTCCAGAATCCGGCCAACCCCGAGATCCATCGCCTGACCACCGGCCCGGAGATCCTGCACGCCACCGGCGGCAGGGTCGATGCCTTCGTCGCCGGCGTGGGTACGGGCGGTACGATCACCGGCGTGGGCGAGGTGCTGCGTGCATACAACCCAAGCACGTTGATCGTCGCGGTTGAACCAGCGCGCTCGCAGATCCTGCGCGGCGGCCGCGCCGGCATGCACGCGATCCAGGGCATCGGCGCGAGCTTCGTGCCCGGCGTGCTGAACCGGCAGGTCTATCAGGAGCTGATGGCCGTGGGCGACGACGACGCGATCGAGATGTCGCAGCGGCTTGCACGGGAGGAGGGGCTGCTGGTGGGCATCTCCTCCGGCGCCAACGTCTTCGCGGCGCTCAAGGTCGCGCGGCGGCTGGGCGCCGGCAAAACCGTCGTGACGATGCTCTGCGACACCGGCGAACGGTATCTCAGCGCGGCCGTGTAACGGTTTGGACGATCGCGACGACTGAAGATGATTGACGATGATTGACATTTTTGTGGCTGGGACCGCCGCTCCGTCCGGACCCTGAGGGAGAGAACACGCATGACCGTCCAGGTCTACATTCCGACGCCGTTCCGCCGTCTCACCGGCAACCGCACGCGCGTCGCAGCCGAAGGCCAGACCGTGGGCGAGGTGCTGCGGCGTCTGAACGAGCACTACCCCGGCTTCAACGAGCTGCTGTACGACGAATCGAAGGCGATCCCGGCGCATATCAACATCTACCTGAACAACCAGGAGATTCACAGTCTTCAGGGAGAGGAGACCCCCGTGGCAGACGGAGACGAAGTTGCAGTGATTCCCGCAATCGCGGGCGGATCGGGCACGGCGCTGCGGCCCGATCAGGTAACGCGCTACTCGCGGCACATCATCATGCCGCAGGTGGGGCCGGTCGGACAGCGCAAATTAATGGCGGCGAAAGTGCTGATCGTCGGCGCGGGCGGGCTCGGCTCGCCGGTCTCGCTCTATCTGGCGCTCGCGGGCATCGGCACGATCGGCATCGTCGACTTCGACGTGGTCGATCTGACCAACCTGCAACGGCAGATCCTGCACCAGAACGACGACATCGGCCGGCCGAAGGTCGACTCGGCGCGCGAAACGTTGAACTCGTATAACCCCGACGTCAACGTGATCACGCACGAGGTGCCGCTCACGTCCGAGAACGCGCTGGAGATCATCCCGCAGTACGACATCGTCGTGAACGGCGCGGACAACTTCGCCACGCGCTATCTCGTCAACGACGCCTGCTATCTCTCCGGCAAGCCGCTGGTGGACGGCAGCATCCTGCTGTTCGACGGCCAGGCCTCGACCTATCTGCCGGGCAAGGGCTGCTATCGCTGCCTCTTCCCGGAGCCGCCGCCGCCGGGCATGGTGCCCTCCTGCGCCGAAGCGGGCGTGCTCGGCGCCCTCTGCGGCACGGTGGGCTCGATCCAGGCGACGGAAGTGCTGAAGCTGATCCTCGGCGTGGGCGAGCCTCTCATCGGCCGGCTGCTGCTGTACGACGCGCTCTCGATGGAGATGCGTACCGTGAAGACGCGGCGCGACCCGAAGTGCCCGCTCTGCGGCGACAACCCGACCGTGACCGAGCTGATCGATTACGATGCCTTCTGTGGCGGCCCGCCGCACGTGGCCAACGCGCCGGTTGCGGCCGGCTAGCATCCTGAACAGACACGCGGCGGGGCTTTCGCGCCCCGCCGAGGAGTTGTGGTCAATGGCCGTCGAAGTCCGTGTCACCGCCGTGCTGCAGAAGCTCACGGGAGGCAAGAAGAGCGTGCCCGCCGAGGGCGGCACGGTGGACCAGCTGCTCAAGAATCTCGACACCAACTACCCCGGCTTCCGCCACCAGGTGCAGGGCGATGACGGCAGGCTGCACCGCTTCGTCAACATCTACCTGAACGACGAGGACATCCGCTATCTCAGTCAGCTCAACACGCCGCTCAAAGACGGTGATGTGGTCTCCATCCTGCCGGCGCTGGCGGGCGGCGCATGAACCGCCGCCTTTGGGGGCTGCCCGAGGGCTTCGGCCTGCGCGCCGGGGCGTCGGCGGTGTCGCCGCCGCGCCTACCCCTGCCGGCTAACGCCGGCTGTCCCCTCCCCACAGGGGAGGGGTTGGTCTGAGGAACCCCGGTAGCCCTCGGACCACCCTTCCCGCGTCGGGAAGGGAGATTTCGCTTAAGCGAAATCGGGGTTAGGTAGCCGCGTGGCTGCCAGAGCCTCGTCCTGCACTATCCCCTGCGACCATGCATTGTGCCCGCCTCGGGAGGCTCCATGCTTTACGCGAACATCCTCGACGCGATCGGCAACACACCGCTGGTCGAGCTGCCGCACACCAGCCCCAACCCGAACGTCAAGATCTACGCCAAGCTCGAGGGCCAAAACCCCTCGGGCAGCGTCAAAGACCGCTGCGCCAAGTACATGATCGACGCCGCCGAGCGCGATGGCCTGCTCGACGACGACAAGATCATTCTGGAGCCGACCAGCGGCAACACGGGCATCGCCCTGGCGATGATCGGCCGCGTCAAGGGCTACCAGGTGATGGTCGTGATCCCGGAGAGCGTCAGCGAGGAGCGGAGTCAGCTCCTGCGCGCCTACGGCGCCGAGATCGTCTACTCCGAGGGGCTGAAGGGCACCAACGGCTCGATCGCCGTGGCGCAGCAGATGGTGGCCGAGGCGCCGCAGCGCTTCTACATGCCGTATCAATACGGCAACGAGGCCAACCCCCGCGCCCACTACGAAACCACCGGCCCGGAGATCGTGCGTGACCTGCCGGACATCGATGTCTTCGTCGCCGGCCTCGGCACGGGCGGCACGCTCACCGGCACCGGCCGCTACCTCAAGGAATACAACCCGAAGATCAAGGTCATCGCCACGGTGCCGCACCCTGGCGATTTGGTGCAGGGGCTGCGCAGCCTGGAAGAGGGCTTCATCCCGCCCGTGCTGGACGAGTCGGTGCTCGACGGCCGCGTGGTGGTCGACAGCCGCACCGCCTTCGCCGCCACCAAAGAGCTGACGCAGCAAGAAGGCATCTTCGCCGGCATCTCCTGCGGCGCGGCGGTGAAGACGGCGCAGCGCATCGCCGGGCGCATGGAGAGCGGCAAAGTCGTCGTCTTGCTGGCGGACGGCGGCTGGAAATACCTTTCAACCGCGCTGTGGACGACCGAGTACGGCGATCTGCCCGAGGACATCGACAGCAAGGTCTGGTGGTAGCAGAGCCGTGACGCTGACGCTGCCGCGCGACTACGTCGAACAGATCGTCGCCCACGCCCGCCGCGAGGCGCCGAACGAGTGCTGCGGCGTGGTCGCGGGCAAGGACGGCGCCGCGGTCAAGCTCTGGCAGGCGACGAACGCCGAGCACAGCCCCTACCGCTACAGTATCGAGGGCAAAGAACTGCTGCAGATCATGCGGCTGCTGCAAGACAACGACTGGGAGATGTTGGCCGTCTATCACTCGCACACGCACACGCCTGCCTATCCAAGCCCCACCGACCGGCGCCAGGTGATGCTCTCCGGCTGGGACCAGCCGTACTATGTGCTTGTCTCGCTCGCCGAAGAGCCGCCGGACGTGCGCGCCTACACGATCCGCGATGGCGCCATCGCCGAGCAGCGGTTGATCGTGAATGACTAGAATCCTTGTCGATATAGGAAACTCTTATCGGCGAACGGTCCTGGCTGAGGGTCCGGGCCTTGCGATGGTGGCTTCGTTCCCGTAGCGTGAGCGAGCCGGGGCCGAACCCGGTTGGGCTGACATACCCTGAACCTTTCATGCGGCCGCGCCTGGCGTGGCGGCCGCACACTCGGCGGAGGCGCCATGGTCGACACGCGCATTCCAGACGCCACGACGAACGAGGTGCATGGCCGCCTCAATATCCCCGTGCAGCCGGTCGCCAAACAGACGGCGGCCGACCGCGTCAAGAACTGGAACGAGGTCTACTTCGGCTTCGACCTCGAAGGGGCGATCGTCGAAGCGAACCGCTGCATCGACTGTCCCACGGCGCCCTGCATGGAGGCCTGCCCGGTTCACAACGACATTCCCGCCGCCTTGCGCCTGCTGGAGCGCGGCGATATCGATGGCGCCGCCAACAAGTTCCGTGAAACCTCGAACCTGCCCGATATGTGCGGCCGACTCTGCCCGCAGGAGAAGCTCTGCGAAGGCAACTGTGTCGTCGGCTTCGCGATCCGTCCGGGCGGCGTGCAAGAGCCGCCGGTGACGATCGGCAAGCTCGAAGCGTTCATTGCCGACCATCAGCGCGAACTGCACGGCGGCCTGCAACCGCTGCCCGTGCTGCCCGCGCCCACCGGCCGCCGCGCCGCGATCATCGGCTCCGGGCCGGCCGGTCTCGCCGTGGCCGAAGAGCTGGCGAAGCTCGGCCACGCCTGCACCGTGTTCGATGCCTGGCCGGAGCCTGGCGGCGTGCTCGTGTACGGCATCCCGAACTTCAAGATGAAGAAGGAGATCGTAGACGCGAAGATCGAATTCTTGAAGCGACTCGGCGTCGAGTTCGTGCTGAATACGTGGATCGGCCGCGACATCGGCCTCGATCAGCTATTGGCCGACGGCTTCGACGCCATCTTCCTTGGCACCGGCGCCGGCGTCGGCAACGCACTCAAGATTCCCGGCGAAGACGACTTCAGCGGCATCTACGCTGCGACCGACTTTCTCGTGCGCGGCAACCTGCAGCCCGACCAGTTACCGGAGGGCCAACGCGAACCGCTGATCCCGGGCCGGCGCGTGGTCGTGGTTGGCGGCGGCGATACCTCGATGGACTGCGTGCGCACCGCCGTGCGGCTCGGCTCCGAAGAGGTCACCTGCGTCTACCGCCGTACCGAGACGGAGATGCTGGGGCGCGCCGAGGAGCGCAAGCATGCGCGCGAAGAGGGCGTGCACTTCGACTTCCTCACCATTCCCCTGCGCTTCATCGGCGAAGACGGCCGCGTCACCGGCGTCGAGTGTCAGCGCATGGAGCTGGGCGAGCCGGACGAGTCTGGCAGGCGGCGCCCGGTGCCGATCCCCGGCTCCGAGTTCATTCTTGAAGCAGACAGCGTCGCGATCGCGATCGGCTACAACGCCGATCCGCTGATTCCGTCGTCCACGCCCGGCGTGAGGGCCAACCGCTGGCACCTGGTCGAAGTCGATCCCGAAACCGGCCAGACAAGCCGGCCCGAAGTGTTCGCCGGCGGCGACAACGTCAACGGCGCCGATCTGGTAGTGACGGCGCTGGCGGACGGCCGCCGGGCCGCGGCGGCGATGCACAGCTATCTGGCCGCGCTGCCCGGCTGATGCGACCCGGCCGGTCCCGCAGTGCCGGCGGACTACTCCCAAACAGCGGTACGTGCGTGCCCTGCTCATCCTCGCGGGTGACTTTTGGGCGCCGCCCGCATGATTCGAGCGGGCCATTCAGCATCTACGCTGATTGGCGATGAACAGCGACCCGCCGCACACCGGCCCACACCAACCCGCAGGCCGCGAGGCCGTTGGCGAGCAGGAGTCGTTCGAGATCCTGCGCGACCGCGTACGCGCCTGGTGGACGCAGGTGCTCGCCGGCCAGGTCGATCAGGCGCATCCTGTTCAAGGCAGCAACCTCAAGGCGCGGATCGACGGCAGCACGCTGGTCATCAGCGGCACCGTGCCATCCGAGGCAGACCGCCGCGAGATTGAATCCGAAGTCGAGCACCTGCGCGGCAACGGCGTCGACAACGTACGCGACGAGCTCCAGATCGAGCCACGGGGCGACGAGGAGCCGGGCCTGCTCGTCCAGACCCTGATCGGCGCCTTCGATACCGCGGAACAGGCCGGCTTCGCCGAGGGCTATCTCCAGGGTCACGCCCACGTCGATCCGCAACGCATGCTCGTCGTTGCGGCCGACGCAGGCGACGAGGCGCGCGTGGCGCTGCGCTCGGTGCTGCCCGAGGCGTATCAGGAAAAGGCCGAGCAGGCGCTGGCGGCCGGGCGCAGCGTGCTCGTCGTCACGGTGGACGAAACGGAAGCCTTCCAGGCGCGCGAGCTGCTGGACGAGGAGACGCGCAGCCTTGAGACGATTGTGCTGCCGCCTGAGCCAGCCGAACGCTCGCAGATGATCCGTGCCGGCCTGCGGCGCGGCGCTTCGGCCCGGCGCAGCCAGGGGATGGAGCGCGCCGACTCGGCCAAAGCCGAGGCCGTCGGCATGGAGGATCGCCAGCATGAGCATTAAGCCGCCGCCGCGTGCGGAGGAGACGCCAGACTCGTCCGATCCGCCCGGCACCGGCGCCCAGGCGCGCGTCGAGCGGGCGCAGCGTGTCTCGCCGCGCGACATCCTCAAGGTCGTGGGGCCGGGCATCATCACCGGCGGCGCGGACAACGACCCGGCCGGCGTTACCACGTACTCGGTGGTCGGCGCCCAGAACGGCTACTCGCAGAACTGGCTGCTGCTGATCTCCGTGCCGCTGCTGATCGTGATTCAGCAGATGTGCGCCCGCGTCGGCAGCGTCACCAAGACCGACCTCGCCTCGGCCATTCGCATCCACTACGGGCGCAAGATCGCCGCCGCCGCCGTGCTGCTCGTGGTGATTGCGAACATCGCCACGATCGGCGCCGATCTCGTAATGATGGCGTCGGTGCTGGAGCTGATTACCGGCGCAAAGTATATCTACTTCATCGTGCCGCTCGCCGCGCTGATGGCCTACGTGACGATCTTTCTCGACTACAAGACGTTCTCACGCTATTTGCTCTGGCTGGTCGCGGTCTTTGCCGCCTATATTGTTGCAGCCGTGCTCGCGCACCCCGACTGGCCGCAGGTGCTCCAGCAAACGGTGCTGCCGCACATCCACCCGAACGCGACCTACTTCCTCGGCGCGGTCGGCCTGCTCGGCACGACGATCACCCCGTATCTGTTCTTCTGGCAGACGAGCGGCGAGATCGAGGAGCGGCGCGGCGTGCAGGGCATCACCCGCTCCAATCTCGACATCGCCGCCGGCATGATCTGGTCGAACGTCACCGCGTTCTTCATCGTGGTCGTCTGCGGCGCCGTGCTGTACACGCACGGCACGCAGATTCAGACGGCCGCGGACGCGGCGCGTGCGCTCGAACCGCTGGTCGGGTCTTCGGCGAAGTACCTGTTCTCGGTTGGTATTCTTGGCGCCGGTCTGCTGGCGATTCCCGTGCTCGCGGCCTCGACGGCGTACTGTGTCGGCGGCCTGTTCGGCTGGCGGCGCAGCCTGACCCGGCACGTGAACAACGCTCCAGAGTTTTACCTCGTGCTGGGCGTCGCGATTCTCGTCGGCGTCCAGCTCGCGATCTCCGGCGTCGATCCGATCAAGGCGCTGTTCTATTCGCAGGTGCTGGATGGCCTGATCGCTCCCGTGCTCGTGGTTCTGCTCCTGCTGCTCACCTCCAGCCGCACGGTGATGGGCGACTTTGTGAACGGCGCCTGGACGCGCAATCTCGGCTGGGCCGCGGTTGGGGTGCTGGTCGTCGCCGATCTGGCGATGGTCTACAGCGTCGCGACGAGCGGCTTGCCATAACGCTGCGTTCTGGTCATCGACGCGCCGAGTCGCTTGCCCATGCGGGGCACCTAACCCTGGTTCCGCTGGCGCGAAACCTGTCCCTTCCCGAGGCGGGAAGGGTGGGGTTCGAGGACAGCCGGGCGTCAGGAAGATCAGCCCTCCGCTTGCCTCTTAAGGACTTCACACCCACGCCGCCGTCCGGCGCCGCTGGGAGCGCTCCAGAAGTCCCTTTCCCGTTCCGGGAAGGGACAGACCTCGCTTGCGAGGTCAGGGTTAGGTGCCACGCGGGTACGGGCTCCCGGTTTTGTAGTGATGGTCGCGCTACAATATCCGTGCGCGGCGCCGCATGTGTGCAGGGCGTTGTGCCGGGAGCCAGTGGGCATGGATGCGGCCGATTCGCCCTTCACCGCCGAGCAGTTTCAGCGCGTGGACGAGGGCGCCGACGAGGCGTTCTACGATGTGCCGCGCCTGGTTACACACATCGACGACGGCGCGATCGCTGCTGCTGGGCGGCTCTACGCCGAGACGTTGCCGCCGCACGATGACATCCTCGACCTGATGAGCAGCTGGGTCTCACACTTGCCGCCGGACTTTCCCGTGCGCCGGCTGGTCGGCCTCGGCATGAACGCCGAAGAGCTGGCAGCGAACCCGCGGCTGGACAGCTACGTGGTCCACAACCTCAACCGCGAGGCGGCGCTGCCCTTCGCCGACGAGGAGTTCGGCGGCTGCATCGTCACGGTCTCCGTGCAATATCTGACGCGGCCGGTGGAGGTGTTCCGCGAGGTGCGGCGCGTGCTGCGGCCCGGCGCGCCGTTCATCGTGACCTTCTCGAACCGTTGCTTCCCAACCAAGGCCGTGGCGATCTGGCGGGCGCTGGGCGATCGTGACCACGCGCGCCTGGTCGGCGCCTATTTTGAGCTGAGCGGCGGCTGGACCGGCCTCGAAGCCCGCGACTGCTCGCCCTCCGCCAACGGCTACGCCGACCCGCTCTTCGCTGTGCTGGCGCGCAAGGCCGCGCTCGCCGCACCGGAGCCGTCATGATCGCGGCCGGCCCCACACCGCGAAGCATGCGCATCGGCGGCCACGAGTTCATCTGGGGCAGCCGCACGTATCTGATGGGCATCGTCAACGTCACGCCGGACAGCTTCTCGGGCGACGGCGTTGGCCTTGATGTCGAGGCGGCGCTGGCGCGGGCGGTTGCACTCGCCGAAGCCGGCGCGGACATCATCGATCTTGGGGGCGAGTCTACCCGACCCGGCCACCAGCCCGTTCCCGCCGAGGAAGAGCTGCGCCGCGTGCTGCCGGCGCTGTGCGCGATCGCCGCCGCCGTCGCGGTTCCGGTGAGCATCGACACACGCAAGGCGGTGGTCGCGCGAGCAGCGATCGCCCACGGCGCCGCGCTGGTGAACGATGTCTCCGGCCTGATCGGCGACGCCGAGATGGCGGATGTCGTGTGCGAGGCGCGTGTGCCCGTGCTGCTGATGGCGCGTGGCGCCGGACGCCAGCAGGACGTGCTGGAGCGCGTGCGCGGCGACCTCGATCAGAGCCTGGCCGTGGCGGCAGCGCACGGGATCGCACGCGAGCGCCTGCTGATCGACCCTGGCTTCGGCTTCGGCAAGACCTGGCGGATGAACCTTGAGCTGCTCGGCCGCCTGCGCGAGCTGCGCGGCTACGGCCTGCCGATGGTCGCCGGCCTTTCGCGCAAATCCACGATCGCGCGC
Source organism: uncultured Chloroflexota bacterium (assembly GCA_937879875.1). GTDB lineage: Bacteria > Chloroflexota > Dehalococcoidia > CAUJGQ01 > CAUJGQ01 > CALFMN01. Next base: position 43,997 of record CALFMN010000231.1, read on the forward strand.
GTATTGGGACCGGGCGCGGGCAGCCTGCTCGAAGCCAATGCGGCGCTGACCACGCTGGCCATCGCCGGAGGCGCCGACATCGTGCGCGTCCACGACGTTGCGCAGATGCGGCTCGTGGCGCGCATGGCCGATGCCGTGGTGCGCGGGCCTCCCGCCGACGAGGCCGGCCAGCCATGAGCGAGGCCAGGGCGCAGCGCACCGTGTATCTCGCGCTCGGCAGCAATCTCGGCGACCGCCTGCAGAACCTGCAGTCAGCCCTTTCCCGGCTCACGACTCGCGGCAGAGTCGCGGCTGTCGGCGGGCTCTACGAAACGGCGCCCTCCGGTGTCACGGATCAGCCGGCCTTCTACAACGCCGCCTGTGCCTTCGCCACTGAACTGGCCTTGCCCGCGCTGCTTGGCTTCGTGAAGCAGATCGAATGGGAACTGGGCCGGCGGCCCTCACGGTTCTGGGGGCCGCGGCCTTGCGACATCGACATCCTGCTCGCGGGCGAGGAGACGCTGCACTCGGCGCTGCTGACAGTGCCGCATGCACGTCTTGCCGAGCGCGGCTTCGTACTCGCGCCGCTTGCAGAGATCGCGCCTGACGCAACGGTGCCAGGCACCGGCGCGACGGTGCAGGCGCTCTGGTCAGCCCTGCCCGCCGCCGAGCGAGCCGGCGTGCGCCGCGTCGCCGGACCCGAGTGGGCCCTGGTCTGATGCGCGTTCCGGCAGGGGCAGCCCCGCCGCGACCTCAAGCAGGATGTCCTGAGCGTCGCGTACGCGCTGGCGGTAGAGGTCGTGCAGGAAGGCCGGCGCCCAGGGCCGAAACAGCTCGTCGGAGATGGCGAGCAGCAGCGACGCCTCGACCTTGCGCACGGCGGCCACCGAGAAGATCGTCGCGGCCTCCATCTCGACCGTGAGCACGCCGGTCTGCCGCAGGTGCTCGACCTTCTTCTTGAACTCGCGGAAGATGGCGTCCGTGGACCAGTTTGTGCCCGAGAGCGCCGTAATGCCCCGCCGTTCGCAGGCCGCGCGGATCTGTTCGGTCAGCGCCGCATCGGGAGCGGGCACGGCGGTGGGCGGCAGGTAATGGAACGAGGCGCCGTCTTCGCGCAGCACGGCGTCGGGCAGCACCAGCGAGCCGATCGGCGCCCGCTCCTGCAGACTGCCCGCCGCGCCAAGGATCAGGAAGCGCCGGGCGCCGCAGGCGATCAGCACCTCCATCACCATCGCGGTCGCCGGCGCGCCGACGGGAAACTTGACGACCGTCACCGGCCGGCCGCCCGCGGCGCCCTGGAAGATGGTGGTTGTTTCGGCAGGCAGAATCCAGCGCTCGACGCGCTCCGCCCGCGTTTCTTGTGCCAGCCGCTTCCATGTCCGGCCTAGAAACGTGCCGATCACCACGTCGCTGACCTGCACGTCGGCCGGCGCCCAGCCCGTGGACTCGAGCACGTACTGGAGCATGTGCTGCGCGGTGAAGTGCTCTTCGTCGTTCAGGTCGTGCAGATGGGCGGGCGTCGACCACATCGATTATTCCTGCTTAAGCGCGATTGGAGCGGTTGCGCCGTTGCGTCGTTGCTACGTAGCCGGCGCTTCCTCCTCCGGCTCGGGGACGTCGGTTTCCGTGGTCATCATGGTCCAGCCGACCCAGATCGCCAGCGCCGAGATTCCGGCCACGGCGAAGGCGATCGGCAGCGCCAGCGCCAGATAGCTCTTGCGCGCGACGCCGATGATGAAAAGCAGGACCTGCACGGCCGCCGCGGCGACGATCGCGGCGCCGGTCATCTGGGAACGATCCATCTCGGGGCCTCCGGCGACTGGATTGGGATGGGCTTGAGAACGCCCTATGCGGGCTGCGAGCGCATGTCCGGCGGCAGCATGTTAGGGATCGTGTCTTCGATCGGATAGCGCTCATTGCAGCGCACGCAGAACAGCGAGCCGCTGACGATTTCGCCGTCTCGCTCCTCGTCCACGGTAAGCTGCAGCTCGCCTTTGCACACGGGACAAACCAGGATCTCCATCAGATCGGCTTTCACGCGGATCGTGTCCTCTCAAGACTCCCGCCACGCGGCGGCTTGCCGTTGCTTCAGCTCCTGCTTCGGATTGTAGAGATGGCCGATCCAGCCGACAACGTGCCCCCGCCACCAGGGGCCACGGCTCAGCCGTGCCCGGTGACGTAGGCCCGCGCCGCCACGAGCGCGAGAAAGAAGCAGATCAGGCCGAGCACCATCCCCGGCCGGTCGGGAATCCTGCGCCGGTAGTACGAGCCGAGGCTGATGCCGAGCACGGCGCCGATCCCGTAGATGTAGTGCTGCCAGCCGTGCCAGCCGGCGGGGGCGCGGTGTCCGCCGGCGTAGAGCCCGACGCCGAGCGCAAGCTGCGGCACGAACAGGAACCAGCCGAGCAGCGCGAGATAGAGATAACCGCGAATCAGCTTCCAGCCGCGCCACCAGGCGAGCAAGCCCCAGATCGCCGCCACGCCGTTTACCAGCACGATCGCGATCGCCAGCGCGTTGTGCAGATCCTTCACGCTCACTCCGATCCAGCCCAGCATTTGCACGATGCGCAGCGCGAGGTAGACGGCGAACAGCGCCCCGAACAGCTTGAAGTGCCAGGGCACGGGCGGCCGCTCCGCGTCGGGCGGCTGACCGCCGGCATCGGGCGGGCCGGGCAGGTTGCGACTGCCGGGAGGGGCGGCCATAGCAGCTCCGCCGTCGTGACTGCGGCACGCATCGCTCCGATCGTACGTGCGCCCCACGCGGCCGGGCAAGCCGTCCTGACAGGCGGCGCGCCGAGCCGTCGACGCGCGGCCCTGGCATGCCTCGAACCCACCGCTCGGCACGCACCCTGGATCGTGGAGGGCGTTACCAATTGGTGAACGAGCCGTCGTGCGCCCGCAGGTGCGGCGGTTCCGTGAGGCGGAACGGATGGGCGCGGGCCGCCTCACGGTCGAACTCGATGCCGAGGCCGGGCCGCGACGGCGCCAGCAGATAGCCGTCTTGCCACTCGGCCTGCACCGGGAACACGTCGATGAGCGTCGTGCCCGGCTTCCAGGGCTGCTCCTGCACACCGACGTTCGGACAGGCCAGATTGAGTTGGAGGCATGCGGCGGTTGAGACGGGGCTGAGCGGATTGTGGGTGGCGAGCTTGATGTGATGCGCCTCGGCCATCGCAGCGATCTTTTTCGCTTCGGTAATCCCGCCGGCGAGGCAGAGATCGACCCGCGCGTAGTCGATCAGCTCCTCTTCGATCGGTACGCGGAACTGCCATTTCGAGTGCAGTTGCTCGCCGGCCGCGATCGGCACGGCCGTCTGCTGGCGCACGCGGCGCAACGCGGTCAGGTCTTCGGCCCGCACCGGGTCTTCCATGAAGTAGGGGCGGTATGGCTCGACGGCGCGCAGCAACGTGATCGCATCGGCCTGATCCAGCCGTGTATGCACGTCCATACACAGTTCGACCTCGTCGCCCAGCGCGGCGCGCAGCGCCTCGAAGCCGCGCACCGCCGTGCGGATCGCCTTGCGCGGCTCGATCAGGTCGCCCTCGGCCGGCAGGTGCCAGCGCACGAAGCGCCAGCGCTCGGCCACGGCGGCGCGGGCGCGTTCGACTAGCCGCGCCACATCGTCCTCGTTGCAGTGCGGGTAGCAGACGACGCGCTCGCGGTACAGGCCGCCCAGCAGTTGATAAATCGGCACGCCCAGCGCCTTGCCGCGGATGTCCCAGAGGGCGATATCGATGGCAGAGAGCGCCGCGCTGATCACGCCGAGGGCGGGAAAGAAGCCGCCGCGCGCGATGAGTTGCCAGAGATGCTCGCCGCGAAACGGGTCCTGGCCGCGCAGCAGCGGCTCCAGGTGCCGCACAGCTCCTTCGATCGCCAGCTCGCGCCCGGTCAGCCCCGCCTCGCCGATGCCGGAGACGCCATCGTCCGTGTCCACCGTGACGAAGCAGAAGTTGCGGCCGCCGCCCCAAACGAGGTGCGTCTCGACAGCGGTAATCTTCATCGCGCTGCGCTCCAGTCCAGATTCGTCCGCGGACGAAGCCAACGATAGCACCTCGGACGCCGTGGGGCGGTAGGCGTGAAGGCGACGAATGCATCTGCTATTGTTCACGCATGGGCACGACTGATGCTGAATTCGCCGACCATGTTAGGCGGCTGCATGCTTTCGTCTCACTCGATCTGAACGAGGCCGAGACTCGATACCACCTGGTCGATCCGGTGATCCGGATGCTCGGCTACAGCCACATCGAGGATGTGCGTCGCGAGATCTCAACGACGGTCACCAAGGAGCTCTTGGACTACGAGCTCTTCGCTGAAGGACACGGGCAGGCGGTCGTCGAAGCAAAGGCACTGAAGTATCAACTTACTCCACAGCACGCGGCCCAGGCGGTGCAGTATGCAAGCGTGCTGGGCGTCCGCTGGTGCCTGATTACAAACGGCGCGACGTGGGAGATCTACTACCTGTTGCCAGGGAAGGCACTGGCTGACATGAAGATCGTCTCGGTAAGCCTTCGTGGTGACAATGAACAGGCAATCCGAGCATGGTCTGTCCTGTCTCTCTTTTCGCGCGATACGATCACGCGGGCTCCGCAGCGCCTGCTGCTGGATCGCGTCGTGGCTGCGGAACTGAGCAGGCCCAATTCTTCGACGATCGCCGCTCTGCGCCGTGTGGCGAAGGACAGCATTGGCAATCAAATTCCCGGGCAAGCGATCATTGAGGCCATCGCTCGGGTGTGCGTCAGCCTGATATCGTCGTCATCTGCCGCTGAAACCGAATTTGCCCAGCAGCATCCGGCTGACATGCCGAAGCTGCCGCCAGCGCCGCATCCGAAGGCGACTTCGGTATCGAAAGGCCAGCTTGGCGCGCTCATTGCGGCAGGACTGCTACCGTCGGATGCTACGTTGACATGCAAAGTGCGTGGCATCACTCACACCGCTCAGCTACGTGACGGTGAGCTCGAAATCGACGGCAAGCGCTACCGATCGCCCTCTTCAGCAGCCAGCGAACTGTATGGCACGAGCATTAATGGTCTCAAGGCATGGCGCCACAACGGCATCTCGCTGCATGAATTGCGCGCGAAGATGACGTAGGTCATCACAGGTCAGTGGGCGGAGTTGGGCGGCTCTCGTGGCGAATGCGGTCCAGATCGGCCGCAAACTCCTCCCAATCCAGCTCGCTCCAGGCGCCGATCACAGCGAGTGCCGCCTGCAACGTTTCGTCGGAGTCGCCTGTCATGGCTGCGGCTCGATCGCCGGCCACATACTGCACCATGGGCCGGCCGTCTTCCTCGCACACGATGCCGACCAGTGGTTGGTCCGCGGCGAGCGTCAGGGTCCGAAGATGATCAGGATCGTCGTTATATTCCACGGCGCTCTTCGCCCCCAGGTCAGCATCTCAGGGCAACTGCTGGTTTGGCGTGAACGCACTGTCCGCTGCGAACCCTCCGCTAACATGCCGGGCGCACGATCGAAGCGGGGCTCAGGCCGTGCGGTCTTCGGGGTGGGACAGCATGCCGCGCAGGAAGAGGGCCGCGTAGGCGCGGGCGCGCTCCTCGGCGCTGCGATGCACGAAGAACGAGGGCTTGAACGAGTTGGCCAGATAGTCGGCGGTCAGCTCGACGTCCAGATCGGCGCGGAAGATGCCCGCCGCGATGCCGCGCCGGACCAGCGGCTCCATCCGCGCCACGGGGTTCAGCTCCATGAACAGGGGGATGCAGGCGGCCGGGATGTGCCCGCCGATCGCCGCGGCCATGTAGCCGAAACGATCGTGAAGCGCGAAGCCGTGCCGCAGCAGTGCGTGGATCGCCGCGATCGGATCTTCGATCGCGGCGGCCGTTTCGATCACCTCGCGGATCTGCTCGACCATTTCGGTCACGATCGCGACGATCAGATCGTCTTTGGTGGGGAAGTTGCGGTAGATCGTGCCCACGCCCACGCCGGCGCGCTCGGCGATCTCCTTCATCTCGGCGTCGGGACCGCGCTCGCGCAGCACCTCGTGCGCCGCCGCCAGCAGACGGGCGCGGTTGGCACGGGCATCCGCACGCGTTACTGGATGGTCGATGGTCATGAACGGTATGCCTCCGGACTCACAGCCCGATCCCGCGCCGTGGGACACCAGCGCCTCACCGCCGACGGTCGGCGCGCGGGCGGCGGGAGCGATCAACGGTCTGTGGTCCGGTCTCAGTATAGACCAAAAGTACGGGTTGACAAGGAAGCGGAACTGGCGTTCCAATTAAACGGAAGTGGAATTCCATTTCTGTCAAGTAGAGAGCTGAACGGCTCAGCCATCATTCGCCGCCCGGGCCGGCGGTCTTTGCACCACGGAGGTTCAGTTATGCGTATTGCCTCTTCCGCTCCCGCTGCCTCGCCCGGCGCCCTCGCCCGCTGGGCGCGCACGGCCGTGCGTCATCGCCGCGCGGTGCTCGGCGTCTGGGGCGTGGCGCTGGTGCTGCTGTTTGGGCTGGCGATTCCCTTCGGCGGCACGTTTGCCTCCGACTTCTCGCTTCCCGGCACGGAATCGCAGAAGGCCCTGGACCTGCTCAAGTCGCGCTTCCCCGCGCAGTCCGGCGACAGCGCCCGCATCGTCTTTCAGGCGAAGGCCGGTGTGAACGACCCGGAGATCAAAGCCCGCATCAATACGGTGCTCGCACAGGCGAAGGGCTTGTCCGGCGTCGTCGGCGTGCAGTCGCCCTTCGATCCGAACAGCCAGGCCGTCTCCCAGGACGGCACAGTCGCCTTCGCCACGCTGCAGTACGCGAAGCAGGCCGATGCGCTGCCGAAGGGCGACGTGGACCAGCTACTCAAGCTGGTCGATCGCTCGAAGGGCGGCGGGCTGACGGTGGAAGCCGGCGGCCAGGTGGTCGAAGCCACGGAAACGGAGCCGCCCGGCTCGACGGAAGTCATCGGCCTGATCGGGGCGATCTTCATCCTGCTGATCGCCTTCGGCTCGGTCGTGGCGATGGGGCTGCCGCTGGCGACGGCCCTGGTGGGTATCGGCAGCGCCTTCGCGCTCGTCGCCTTCAGCGCCAATTTCCTCTCTTTCCCAACGTTCGTGACGGCGTTCGCATCGATGATCGGCCTCGGCGTGGGTATCGACTACGCGCTGTTCATCGTCACGCGCTTCCGCGAAGGTCTGCACGCCGGCCATAGCGTCGAAGATGCGGTGGTGCTGGCGATGGGCACGGCGGGCCGCGCGGTCAGCTTCGCCGGCATCGTCGTGGCGATCGCCTTGCTCGGCCTGATCGCCGTCGGCATTCCTTTTGTCGCGGCCGTCGGCATCGGCGCTTCGGTCGTGGTCGCAATGGCGGTGCTCGTGGCGCTGACGCTGCTGCCCGCGCTGCTGGGCTTCGCCGGTACGCGGGTGGACCGCTGGCAGTTGCCGCTGTTCAAGACCAAAGGCTCGGGCGACGCCCGCGGCTTCTGGTTCCGCTTCGCCGGCGGCATTCAGCGCCGGCCCTGGCTGTGGATGCTCGTTTCGCTCAGTGCACTCGTGGTGCTGGCGCTGCCCTTCTTCCGCATCCATCTCGGCTTCTCCGACGCCGGCAACAGCCCCACCTCGCTGCACTCGCGCCGCGCCTATGATCTGCTGACGGAGGGCTTCGGCAAGGGCTTCAACGGCCCGTTTGAGGCCGTGGTCGACTTGAAGGGCGCCGGACAGAACGGGCAGACCGTGCTTGGCAGCGTCGAGCAGGCGCTGAAGGCGGCGCCGAACGTCGCACAGGTCTCGCCGCCGATCCCGAACCCCGCCGGCGACGCGGCGATCATCGCCATCACGCCGAAGACAGCGCCGCAGGACAACGCAACGCAGCAGATGGTGCGCGACCTGCGCAGCACGACCGTGCCTCCGGCGGTGGCCGGCACGGGCGCCCGCGTCTACGTGGCCGGGCCGACCGCGGCGTTTGTGGACATCGGCGACCGCATCCAGAGCCGCATGCCGCTCTTCTTCGGCGCGGTGATCGGCCTGAGCTGCCTGCTGCTGATCGCCGTCTTCCGCTCGGTGGTGGTGGCGCTGAAGGCGGCGGTGATGAACCTGCTCTCGATCGGCGCCAGCTACGGTGTGATCGTGGCGATCTTCCAGTGGGGCTGGTTCTCGAACATCGTCGGCGTCAAGGCCGGCCCGATCGAAACGTTCCTGCCGATGATGATGTTCGCCGTGCTCTTCGGCCTTTCGATGGACTACGAGGTCTTCCTGATCAGCCGCATCCGCGAGGAGTACACGCAGACGCGCGACAACGCCGATTCCGTGGCGCACGGCCTGGCGGTGACGGCACGGCTGATCACGGCGGCGGCGGCGATCATGGTGGTCGTCTTCCTTACCTTTGTGCTCGGTGACAACCGCATCATCAAGGAGTTCGGCATCGGCCTCGCCACCGCGATCTTCGTGGATGCGACGATTGTGCGGCTGGTGCTGGTGCCCTCGACGATGGAGCTGCTGGGCGACGCCAACTGGTGGCTGCCGCGCTGGCTGGATGCGCTGCTGCCGCACCTCGACATCGAGGGGAGCCGTGTGCGCGCCGCCTCGGCGCCGGCGGTCGAGGCGATCGCGGCCGCGGACTGACGCCGGTATCGAGTGGCCCGCCTCGGGCGATCCAATTGGCCGTCCTCGCAGTGCTGCGAGGACGGCCTTCGCTCGGCCGGCGCTGCCCTGGTTTGCCACGGTCCGTGGTGCTCATTCACGGTGTCTTATGGACTGTCGAACAACTGTACGAAAGTATCGGGCGCGTGATGGCGCACACAGTGGATAATAGGGAGGATTCACCCGCCGGTGATCGAAGGCCAGGCCGGCGCGGCTTCTCGCCCCAGCCTGGAGATTTCGTCCTTCGACACGGCGCTGGCCCGGTTCACAAAGCCCAGGATCAGCGCAAGCTCGGCGTCGGTGTAGCGCGTGTACAGCGCCTCCACCGCCTGCTGCATCCCGGAAGCGAGCGAGAGCAGCTCAGCTTCCCGCTCGGAGTTCGAACTGATGATCACGCGCCGGCGGTCGTTGGGATCCTGCTCGCGGCGCACGTAGCCCGCGCGTTCCAGCCGGTCGATCAGCCCCGTAACGGCGCCAGTCGTGAGGCCGGTGAGTTCCGCGAGCCGGCCGGCGGTGACCGGGCCGTTGCGCATCAGAAGGTCGAGACATTCCATGTCGGTTGAACCGATGCCGAGGTGATCCGCCATGGCCTGGCTGAAGAGCACGCCGAGCGCAGTGACCTCCCGCAGCGCCCCGGTGAGCGCGGCGACGAGCGCCGCACGGTCCGAGCTGTTCGTGCTTGACATGAGCTCTCATTTATCTTAGCATCTAAGATGCTTAGTAAATAAGTAGATGAGCAGATAAGGCAACTTCCTGAGGCCAGTATAGCCGGAAGCGGACGCTCGCCAAACAGGGCGATCCGCGCAAGCGCCAGGAGGATTCGGAGATGAGTATCAGCACAGCCACGCTCGAAGCGCCATCGCGCAACGGCGCCAGCGCGCCAACGCAGGCGCTCGTCGTGAGCAATCTGGTGAAGCGCTACGGCGAGTTCACCGCAGTCAAAGGCATTTCCTTTGGCGTGAAGCAGGGCGAGATCTTCGGCCTGCTCGGTCCGAACGGCGCTGGCAAGACCACGACGATCGAGGTGATCGAAGGGCTGCGCGAGGCGACCTCGGGCGAGGTCAGCGTGCTGGGCCGCAGCATCACCGCCGACCCGCGCGGCGTGAAGCGGCTGATCGGCGCCCAGCTGCAGCACTCCGACTTCTTCGAACACCTCACGCTGCTGGAGCAGCTTGACTATCTCGCGGCCTGCTACGACACGCGCTGCGACGCGCGGGCGCTGCTCACGCTGGTGGACCTGGCAGACCGGCCGAAGCTGCGCGTGCAGCAGCTCTCGGGCGGCCAGCAGCAGCGCTTCGCCATCGCCGCGGCGCTGGTGAACGACCCGCCTTTGGTGCTGCTGGACGAGCCTTCAACCGGCCTCGATCCGAAGGCGCGGCTGGACCTGTGGAAGCTGATCCGGGGGCTGCAGAGCGAGGGCCGCACGATCCTGCTCTCCACCCACTACATGGAAGAGGCCGAGGAGCTGTGCGACCGCGTGGCGATCATGGACCACGGCGCGATCGGCGCCCTCGGCGCGCCGTCCACCCTGATCCAGCAACTGCTCAACACCGGCTACCGCCGGCCCGCGCCGGTGCGCGAAGCGACGATGGAAGACGTCTTCCTGTCCACCACGGGCCACAGCTTCGCCGAGGCGGAGGAGGAGAAGAAGTAGCAATGCGAGTCTTCCGTGCCACGCTCGACAACCAGCTCAAGAGCTTCTACCGCGACCCGCAGGCGCTGATCTTCACGCTGGTCATGCCTTTGATGATCATGCTGGTGCTCAGCCTGTTTAATATCCACGTCACCGGCCCCGGCGGCGCCCGGCGCAACTACATCGATCTGCTGCTGCCGGGCATGGTCGCGCTCACGGCCACGAACGCCGGTTTCAACAGCGTGATCTTCGGCATTACGCGCTACAAAGAGCGCGGCGTGCTGCGGCGGATTAAGGCCTCGCCGGCCGGCACGCTGGCCTTCATCAACGGCATCGCCGTCAGCCGCATCGTGGTGGTGGCGCTCTCCTGCATCATCACCTGGGCGATCGGGCGCTTCATCTTCCAGGCGCACATGAGCGGCAACGCGCTGGCGCTGATCGCGCTTTCCGTCGTGAGCGCACCTGCCTTCATCGCGGTCGGCATGATCGTGGTCGGCCTGGCGAAGAACGAGGACCAGGCCGGGCCGATGTCCTTCCTCTTCTTCCTGCCGATGCTGCTCTTCTCTGGCATGTTCGTCTCCCGCGCCGGCCTCAACGGCGGCGTCGCCTGGGTGACGCACGGCCTGCCGATGACCTACCTGGTGGACGCGCTGCAGCGCGTGGCCTTTTTAGGCCAGGGCTTCTCCGCGTCGCTCTGGACGGACCTCGCGGGCATGGCCGTCTGGGCGGCGATCGCCACCGCCATCGCCACGCGCACCTGGAAATGGGAATCGTAGATCGTGGTGGGTGTGACAGGTGGTATTTGAGCAGCGCCGCCGTATTTCGCCGAAATACGGCGGCGCTTGCCGTTCTGGCTGAAGGAGTTGACCGATGGTGGCGGAGCGCAGCGTGCTCGATTTCTACACTCAGTCCGCCGAGATGACGTCAGCAGGCAATCATGCGGCCGGGTTCGCGGCGCTGCCGCACGATATTGCCGGCCTCGCCCGCGTGGCGCAGGGTCTGTACCTGCACGAGCACATCGCGGAGAACTACGGCGTGGCGATTGCCAACGAGCGCAGAAGTGAGGTCCACATCCGCGCGAACGCGCGGCGGCTGGACTGTCTGCTCTCCCGCGACGGCCGGCCGCTATCGAGCGCGCGGCAGCCCGATCAGCGGCTGATCGCCAACTGCCGCCACTTCAGCGTGCTGCTGGTTGCGATGCTGCGGAACCAGGGTGTGCCGGCACGGGCGCGGTGCGGTTTCGCCACATATTTCGAGCCTGGCCGCTTCATCGACCACTGGGTCTGCGAGTATTGGGACGCTGATCAGGCGCGCTGGCTGCTGGTTGATGCGCAGATCGACGACCTGCAACAAGCGCTGTTCAAGACTGACTTCGACCTGCTCGACGTGCCGCGCGACCGCTTCGTGATCGCGGGCGATGCCTGGGCGCAGTGCCGCGCGGGCAAGGCCGACCCGGAGACGTTCGGCATTCTCGACATGCACGGGCTCTGGTTCATCGCGGGCAACCTTGTGCGCGATGTGGCGGCGCTTAACAACGTGGAGATGCTGCCCTGGGACGTGTGGAGAGCGATGCCGCAACCGGGCGAGCCGCTCTCCGACGAGCAGCTCGCCTTCTTCGATCGGCTCGCCGCGCTCACGCACGAGCCGGACGCCGCGTTCGCCGAACTCCACGCGCTCTACGAGGGCGACGACCGCCTGCGCGTACCAACGACCGTCTTCAACGCCGTGCTGAACCGCCCCGAAGCGCTTTGAGCAGGCGAACGGGCTGACAGAGTGCGCCAATGCTACTGACGCCGCGCCGCCCGTCCGCCGCCCGCTATCGGCTGGCCCACGGTCAGTGGCTGCAGCGTTGGCCTGTTGCCGGAGTCGAGATACAGCAAGAACCAGCGCGGTCCACGCGCCTGACGGACCGCATCGGCGATCTGGTCGAGCTTCACCGTGAGCATGAGATGCAGCTCCTTCGCGTCAATCCGGTTCTTGCGCCGGTCAAGACCCCGAATCCAGACCACGCTCAGGCGATGCTGTTCGAGGATGGAACGATGCTGGGTTCGAGCGGCATCGTCTTTCGTGATCCAGACGTAGCCCTGATCAGCGAGCCACGGGATCAGGCGTTCGTCGAGTTCGCCCAGTCTGCTCTCCGCTCGCGCCGACGTGATCGGATGCCCAACCAGTTCGAGTGCTTCGGCCACCGCGTACGGCAGCCCCTCGTCCAGATAGAAGCGCGGCGCATCAGGCCGCGCGGGCAAGGATCGCTTCCCAGTTGATTGCCGCCTCTATCTGCCGCCTCTCGACTCCGTAAAGGCGGGCAAGTTCGTCGGCGGCATCGCCGGCCTGATGTAGCTCCCAGAGCACCTCCGTTTGTATCCTGGTGCCTTCGATGCAGGGGGCGCCAAACGCGATGCCGCCAGTCATGAGCACGCCCTCGGCTGGCCGCCATGCGCTCGCCTGCCCTCCGGTATCGAATTCCAACCCGTGATTCACCGACCGCATGTAGTCGCGCAAAAATTCCATCCCAAGCTGGCCGCCTCGGGACGCGCTCAACAGCATTTCAGCCAAGCCAACGAAGACCTCGGTCGAGTATGTCCAGATCTGCTCGGTGATGAACGGCTGCGGGCTGCCCGTCAACTGACGCGCCCACAACTCTGCACGGAGGATCGCAGCGAGCGGCACGCCGCGGGTGCGCATCACGGTGATCAGCCGCAGACGGATCAGCTCCTCGAACGAGACGATGCGCCGCCGCGCCGGCACGGTTGCAATCTGTTCGCCTTCCAGCCCGCGCGTAATCCAGGCATGGAGCTGCCGCGATGTGGGCCTGATGAAGCGGTCGCGCGACTGTTTCCAGCGGGACAGGACAACGCCGGGCGGCGGGGTCGTGGCGCGCAGGTAGAGGGCAACGTCTAGCACCGCGTAGGCTCCCGAAGAGCCTCGCCGGTCGACTCTGACAATTGGTTCCCGCTGCGCGCCCATCAGTTTGGTCACGATCACTCTGCACTAACCGAACATACGTTTGGAACAAGGGCCACTGCTACTATAACGCCTGCTCCGCGCCGTCCGCCAGTTCGCGTTCCAACTCCGCCGCGACGGCCAGCCCGTACTCGATGGAGGCATGGGGCGAGAGTGCCGCACCAGTCGCCCACGCTTCGGCGAACGCCGCATCATCCAACGCGGCCCGAACCCGTTCCACCGCAGCCTGCTGCTGATCCGGTAAGCTGAGCGACGCCGCGGCGAACTGCTGCTGCTGCGCGTCGACGGCGGCCAGGAGACGCGCACTCTCGACAAGCCGGTCACACCGCTCCGCCGCCTGGGCGAGCACATTCAGCAGCGCTGGGAGAGAGACCGAGGGAGCGCTGCTGCGCTCCACCGTGAGACTCGCCGCGCAGGTGGCGACGGCCGCCCGCGTGTCCCCCTGGCGCAGCATGACCCGCGCAAGCACGACGACGTGGTGCAGGAGGGCAGGACCTTTCTCACTCTGTTCAGCGACGACTTGTCGCACGGCCACCTCCATGAACGCGCGTGCCCGGGCAGCGTCGCCGAGCGCCTCCGCCAGATGTGCCTCACCCCGCAGACCCTCGGGCGAGCGGGTCGTGGCCTCAAGCGCCCGATTGGCCGCGGCCAGCCCTTTCGCGGCAACGAGATCGCCGCGGGCTGCTGCTGCCTCGATGAGATTCCCCCGTACCGCGGCAGCCATTCCGGCATTCCCTCCAGCGAGATAGAGACTGAGCGCTTCTTCGGCCAGCGGGATCATCGCGGCAGATCGGCCCTGAGACACGCGCAGCAACGAAAGGTGGTGGAGCGCGTCAGCAAGGCCATGCAGGTCACCCAGCGCGCGGCTCAGTGCGATGGCTTCCTCCATCTCGGCCGCCGCACGTTCCTGGTCCGCAGCGGAGGTCAGGACATAGGACGGAACTGCGAGCAGTCGAGCCCGTGAGATACTCGGTAGCGCGGCCTCCGGCAGGGCAAGGAAGCGCCGGCGCCACTCCTGCTGTTCGTTCCCGTGACCGCGGTTGGTCAGGTACCAGCACAGCGCCCAGTACAGGCGCACTCCCACCGAGAGCTCTGCCTGCTCCACGCACCAGCCCAACACCACCCGCGCGTTGTCCAGCTCGTCGTCCAGCCGCGCCCAGCCACCCAGCTGCGCCCAGGTGTTCGGGGCCACGGCGCGCCGAGCCAGCTGCAGCACTTGCAGCGCGAGCTGGCGGCGAAGCTGCTCGGCTTCGCCGTTCGCCTCCAGCTCGCCCAGCGCGAACTCGCGGATCGTCTCCAGCATCGCGTAGCGCGGCTCGCCGTCGGCGCCGCCGACTTCGCGCAGCAGGCTCTTCTCCACCAGCGAGGCGATGCCGTCCAGGATCGCTTCCTTCGGAATGACCGGTAGGGGCGGTTCGTGCACCGCCCGCGCTGCGTCCGCGGGTGCAGGCGCCCCGTTCGGCGGTTCAGGGTTCGCGGAGGCTGGCGCTCGCGGCTGCGCATCATGTGTCATGGGGGGCCGTTCACGAACGGCCCCGACCGTGCTCTGGTCGTCGGCGCAGACGGCTTCGGCCAGCTCCAGCGTGCAGCCGCCGGCGAAGACCGCGAGCCAGCGGAACGGCCGCTGCTCAGCCGGGTTCAGCAGGGCGTAGCTCCAGGCGATCGCGTCGCGCAGGGTCTGCCGCGCGGGAGCGTCGCGGGCGCCACCGGTCAGCAGCGGCAGCCGCTGCTCCAGCCGCGCCAGCAGCGCCGCGGGCGGCAGCGCCCGCACCCGCGCCGCCGCCAGCTCGATCGCCAGCGGCAGACCGTCGAGCCGGGCGCAGATCGCGGCCACGGCCGGAGCGTTCTCCAGCGTCAGCTTGAAGCCGGCGCGCACGGCCTCCGCTCGCGCCGCGAACAGCGCCATGGCCGGGTTGGCGGTGATATCTGTGGTCGGGCTGGGCGTCTCGTCCGGCAGCGGCAGCGGCGGTACGGCGTACTCATGTTCGCCGGCGACGCGCAGCGGTGCCCGGCTTGTCACCAGCAGCGATACTCCGGGCGCGGCTCGCAGCAGCGCCGCGGCGAACTCGGCGGCCGAGAGCAGATGCTCGTAGTTGTCGAGGAGGAGCAGCAACCGCTTGCCGCGCAGGAAACGGGCCACGCTCTCGCGCAACGGCACGCCCGGCAACTCCTGCACGCCCAGCGCCCTGGCCACGCCCGACGGCACGAAGTCCGGCTCCTGCAACGGAGCGAGGTCCACGAGGAACACGCCGTCCGGAAACTCCTCAAGCGCCTCGGCCGCGGCCTGCAGCGCCAGCCGTGTCTTGCCTGTGCCGCCCGGACCGGTGAGCGTCAGCAGGCGATGCCCTCGCAGCAACGCGCCGATTTCGGAAAGCTCGCGTTCGCGGCCGATGAAGCTGGTGAGCGCCAGCGGCAGGTTGTTCGGGCGAGCGTCGAGTGTCTTCAGCGGCGGAAACGTTTCCGGCAGACCGGCCGCGACCAGTTGAAAGAGTTGCTCCGGCTCGCGGAGATCGCGCAGCTGGTGGCGGCCGAGGTCGCGCAGCGCCGCGCCGTCAGGCAGCGTTTCACGTACCAGCTTCGCCGTCGCCTCGGAGAGCAGGATCTGGCCGCCGTACCCGGCGGCGCGGACGCGGGCACAGCGGTTCACCGCCGAGCCGTAGTAGTCACCGTCACGCAGGTCCGCCTCACCGGTGTGCAGCGCCATGCGCACGCGCAGCACACCCACAACACCCCAGTCCTCAGTCGCGAGCGCCCGCTGCCCGGCAAGCGCGGCGGCCACGGCGTCTGAGGCGCGCACGAAGACGCAGAACAGGAGTCGCCCTCGCCGCGCGGTCGGACAACGACGCCGTCGTGCCGCGCGAAGACCGCGGTGAGCAGCGCGTCGTGGCGGGCCATGACGGCACGCATCGCTTGTGGGTGCTGCTCCCACAGCCGGGTGCTGCCCTCGACGTCGGTGAAGAGAAAGGTGACCGTGCCTGTTGGCAACGGGGAACCAGGCCAGGTGCTCATCGCTTGCCGTCCCGCCGGCGGCCCCGCCTCCCAGTCGACGCCTGCTCCGCCTCTCCCGAGTGTACGGAGCCTGTCAATCTTGCTGCAGGCGCGGGACCCTTGCACGGCAACGGCTGCGAGGCCGCAGGGCCGCGCCACGAATGCGGGCATCCGCAGCAGGGGCAATACGCGGCCCGGACCACGGGGGCCTGCAGCCAAACCCGCGATCTGCGCCCGCAAAACTCCGGCCCGGATCTGGCAATTATCTTGCAGCTTACCTGTGTGAGACGAGCGAGCGCCCATGGCCACCACGTGAACCCGGGCGGACACGAGCTTCAGCACGCGTCACGCAAGCAACATCGCACTGTGGCACAACCGCGGGCTTTGTGGTCGCTGTCCTGGCCGCTCGTTCAGGACTGCTGCACGGCGCCGACAGCACCGCGGCCCGGCCATGTCTTCCGAGACCGCAGCGCTGCGCGAGCGTGACCACCACCTACCGCCCGCCGCTCACGAACACGGCGATGCCCGTGCCGGCGCCGGGATCGAAGATGTGGTTGTTGCCCGCGTAGGCGGCGACGGAGTGGCTGCCTCTGCCGCTCAGGATCTGTACAAGGTGGTCGTTGTCGGCGTTCACCACGCCGAGCTTGGGTCCCCGGAAGATGGCGAGATAGAAGTTGTCGTCGCCGGGGTTGAACCAGATCTCGTCGGCGCCGCCTACGCCCGCGACGAAAGCATGGATGCGCCCGGTGCGAAGCTCGACAGCGACCGCGCCGTTGCCGCAGGCGCCGAGGAAGCGCTCGTTATGGCCGAGGGCGAGCCCCGTTGGCCCCGCGTCGCAGCCGGGCACCGGAAAGCTGGCGACGAGGCTTTCGCTTACGGGATCGAACACGTCGATAAAGCCGGTCGTGCCTCCGGCAGGCACCGCCTGATAGAACAGCCCGGTCTGCGGATCCCACACAGACTGTTCGAGGCCGCCGCCCGCGGTCGCATGCCCGGCAGCGCTCGCCGGCTGCATGAGCGTGTTGTCGGCGTAGTAGAAGTGCCCGGCGACCGTCCGCGTGGTCACGTTAATGAAGGTCAGGAAGCCCTCGGCATCATTGGCGATCAGGATGAGCTGGTCGCGAGGGTCGTATGAGAGCTCATCGGCCCGGCAGTGCCCACCGGTGTCGATCGAGGTCAGAAAGGTCGTGCCAGGCGTGGGGTTCAGCACTTTGATCGTGCTGTTGCCGTCGCCCGCCCAGACGAGGCCGCTGCTATCGGTCACCACACCGTCGGGCCCGGCGCCCGCGAAGGGGTCGCCGTTGCAGGCACCGTTGCCGCTGAATGTGCCCTTGCCGATGTAGCCGATGAAGGTGTCGGTCCGGGCATCAAACAGGTCGATCGCTTTGTTCGAGCGGTCGGCCAGGAAGTAGCGCCCGGTGGCATTCTCAACCCAGCTAATGTCCACGCTCGCCGGCGCGGGCGGCGTGATCGTGGTGCTGAACCGCACCAGATGGTCCTTCGGGGCAGCCAGGGCAGTGGCGGCGGCGAACAGCAGGGCGAGACCGAGGACGAGCGAGCCCGGGAGGGCGCGGCGCAACGGCCATGACATGTGCGACCATCCTTCTTACTGATCGAAGCGCCCTGCAGCGCAGGTCGCTGCAGGAACGCCGCGCAGACGCGGCGCGGCGCGCCTGCACTCTGCTGCCGCTTGCGGGAGATGACAAGCCACCGTGGGGGTAATTATCGGATTCGGCAGATTTTTCAGCCGATAGCGGCCGAGGCCACGGCTGCGGGCGTAGCGGTTGACGGCGGATCCGTAGTAGTCGCCCTCTCGGAGATCGGCTTCGCCCGTGTGCAGCGCCATGCGCACCTGCCGCGGTCAGACCATGGCCCAATCCTTAGCTGGTAGCGCCCGCTGGTCTCCGAGTGCGGTCAAGGGTGCGTCGTGTCTTCGCATCGGCGAACGGAACGGTGATCGTCCCGGCCGGAAGTCTGGGCATTGCTGCACCTGCCGTCAATGCAAGACAGGACAAGCGCCGAAGACAGCGCGAGCATAGGCGCGAGATGGACGCCTCTGCAACGATAAACGCGCTAAGATAGCCGCGGCGGCCGCGATTTGCGGCGCACGCGCATATCGAATTCGCCCGCGGCGAAGCAGAATGCTACGGAGACGATCACGATGACGACGACTGCCGACCGCGAGACCGCAACCGGGCCGAAGCGAGCGTACCGTGTCCTGGGCACGCGGCCGATCCGGCACGATGGTTTGGACAAAGTAACCGGCCGCGCGAAGTACGGCGCCGACATCCACCTGCCCGGCACGCTCGCCGGCAAAGTGCTGCGCAGCCCCTACGCCCACGCCCGCATCAAGCGGATCGATGCGAGCAAGGCGCTGGCGCTGCCCGGCGTCAGGGCTGTGATCACCGGCGCGGATTTTCCCATCCTGCACGACCGCCAGATCGACTTCGGCGAGACGCTGGGCAACGTGCGCGTCGTCGCTGAGAACGCGATGGCGAAAGGCAAGGCGCTGTACAAGGGCCACGCTGTGGCCGCCGTGGCCGCAACGAGCGCCAGCATCGCCGAAGAGGCGCTGAAGCTGATTGAGGTCGAGTACGAGCCGCTGCCCGTGGTGCTGACCTGGCGCGAGGCGATGGCCGAGGGCGCCGTGCTTTTGCACGAAGACCTGACCACGCGGACCACTGCCGAGCGCTTCGGCCGCGGCACCGACAGCGGCGTGCAGAGCAACGTCGCCAGCCACCTGATCTTTCACAGCGGCGATTTGGACCAGGGCTTCAAAGAAGCAGAGGTCATCCTGGAGCGCGAGTACAGCACCAGCACGGTGCACCAGGGCTACATCGAGCCGCATACGAGTACGGCGCGCTGGGGCGAGGACGGCCGCGTCACGGTCTGGACCAGCTCGCAGGGCCACTTCGGCATGCGCGACCAGACGGCGGCGATCCTCGGCCTGCCCGCCGGCCAGGTGAAAGTCATCCCGATGGAGATCGGCGGCGGCTTCGGCGGCAAGACGGTGACGTATCTCGACCCGCTCACGTCGCTGCTCTCGAAGAAGACAGGCGCGCCGGTCAAGATCACGATGAGCCGGACAGAAGTCTTCGAGGCGAGCGGGCCGACCTCCGCCACCTTCATCCGCGTCAAGCTCGGCGCCAGGCGCGACGGCACGCTCACCGCGGCGCAGCTCTACATGGTCTACGAGGCGGGCGCCTTCCCCGGCTCGCCGATGGGCGCGGGCGCGGGCTACGGTCTGGCGCCGTACCGCATCGAGAACTTCCTCGTCGATGGCTACGACGTGGTTTGCAACAAGCCCAAGGTCGCGGCGTATCGCGCTCCGGGTGTGCCGCAAGCCGCCTTCGCGATCGAGAGCGCGATGGACGAGCTGGCCCAGCAGCTTGGCATGGATCCGCTGGCGCTGCGCCGCCTCAACGCCAATGGCGAGGGCGACCGCCTGCCTAGCGGCGTCAAACTCGGCCCGGTCGGCAATATCGAGATCATCGAACGCATGCAGGCGCACCCGCACTACAACGCGCCGCTCGCAGGGCCGAACCGCGGCCGCGGCATAGCGCTCGGCTTCTGGGGCAACGGCGGCAACCAGTCGTCCTGCACGATCAACGTCAACGCCGACGGCACGATCGCCGTGATCAGCGGCTCGGTGGACATCGGCGGCACACGCCCGGCGGTTTCCATGCAGGCCGCCGAGGTCCTGGGCCTGCGCGCCGAGGACGCGATTCCCAGCGTGGGCGACACAGACTCGGTCGGCTGGACCGGCGTTACTGGCGGCAGCCGCACCGCCTTCTCCACCGGCATCGCCGCGATCGCCGCCGCGGAAGAGGTCAAGCGCCAGATGATCGCCCGCGCCGCGCTGCTCTGGGAAGGCGAGCCGGACGACGTGGCGTTCAGCGACGGCGTCTTCGTCTCGAAGAAGAATCCCGACGTGCGCATGACCTTCAAAGAGCTGGCCGCCAAGCTGGCGCGCAGCGGCGGCCCGGTCAGCGCCTCGGCCGTCTCGAACCCGCGCCAGGTCGGCCCGGCCTACGCCGGTCACATCGTGGACGTGGAAGTGGACCCGGAGACGGGCAAAGTGCAGATCCTGCGCTACACGGCCTTTCAGGACGCCGGCATGGCGGCGCATCCGGCCTACGTCGAAGGGCAGGTGCAGGGCGGCGCGGCGCAGGGCATCGGCTGGGCGCTGAACGAGGAGTACGTCTGGTCAGCGGACGGCGCGATGCTCAACGCCAGCTTCCTCGACTACCGCATGCCCACGGCACTCGACCTGCCGATGATCGACACCGTGATTGTAGAAGTGCCAAACCCCGGCCATCCGTTCGGCGTCCGCGGCGTCGGCGAAGTGGCGATCGTGCCGCCGCAGGCCGCGCTGGCGAACGCAATTCAGCGTGCCACCGGCGCCCGCCTCTACCACACGCCGATGTCGCCCGGTGCGATCGTCAACGCGATGGCGGCGCAGGCGAAGCCCTGACGGCTGCGCGTGGCCTCACCGGGCTGTCGGCCCTCACCCCCGACCCCTCTCCCAATCCTGGGAGAGGGGAGACGCCTTTGCCCCGCCTTCAGCCCCGCACTCGCGCTGCAAGATCTCCCCTTCCCCTATTATTGCTGTCTCTTATACACATCTCCGAGCCCACGAGACAGGCAGAAATC
>CALFMN010000232.1 GCA_937879875.1 uncultured Chloroflexota bacterium
TTCGGTTGCAGCATCTCTATCCCACAATCCCGGCGTGACTGCCTACTAGAGGCCGCGGCCCTTTCCGGGCATGCACCTGCGCGGTGGGTGTGGATGGCGTCGGTGTCACGACTGGGGCGCCTGCTGGGCTGCTGCCAGCCCGAATCATCGCCTGGGCGCAGGTCGCCCCACTCCTGCCGAGCGAGCCGCCGAAGCCCCACGGCGGCCGCCCCGTGTCCCTGACCGCGCGGTCCTGACCGGCGTCCTGTTTGTCCTCAAGAGCGGCATCCCCTGGGAGCTGCTGCCGCAAGCGCTGGGCTGCGGGATTGGCAGCGCACCGGCGTCTGGGACCGCCTCCACCGGGCGCGCTTGGACCAGCTCGGAATCCGAGGCGCGATCGCTTGGCGGCGGGTGCGTGTGGATAGCACCAGCGTGCCCGCCAAAAGGGGGCTCCGCGTCGGCCCCAACCCGACGGATCGCGGCAAAGCGGGCACGAAGCACCATCTGGCGGTCGAGGCCCAGGGCCTCCCGCTCGTCGTCACGCACACGGCCGCCAACGTCCATGACAGCCTCCCCTTCGAAGGGCTGATCGCGGCGATCCCGCCGATCGCGCACCCCGCCGGGTACCGCCGCAAGCGGCCGGACAAGGTCCACGCGGACAAGGCCTACGCCTTCCCCCGCTGTCGGACCTTCCTGCGCACGCGGGGCATCACGCCCCGCATCGCCCGGCGCGGCAGCGCGGCGGGCGAGCAGGTGGGCCGGCACCGCTGGGTCGTGGAACGCACGCAGGCCTGGCTGCACCGCTGCCGCCGCCTCACCAGCCGCGATGAGCGGCGGGACGACATCCATGCCGCCTTCCTTACCCTGGGCTGTGCCCTCATCTGCTGCACCGCCCGCACCGACTGGTTTTGGTAGGCACTCTAAGTCTTACAGCGACCGTTTGCTGGTACGCTGATGCGAGAGGAGTCACCCGGTGGAGTACCGGGAAACCCGGATGGTGGCCGTAGCGGAGGTTGCCGTCGCCGCGGCAGGGGCGCGCCTGCGCCCCCGGTTGCGCCGGAGGACGGCCCATCAGCTCGCCGCGGCGACGGACTACCAGCAGCCGCGCTCCATCCAACGTGTCCTGGATCGCTCGGTGTGGGACGCCGAGGCCGTGCGGGACGATCTCCGCACCTGCGTGGTCGCGGCACTCGGCGAGCCGGCCGGCGTGCTGGTCGTGGCCGAGACCGGCTTGCTCAACCAGGGCACGCAGGCGGTCGGCGGCACACGGCAAGACAGTGGCACCGCCGGCCGCAGCGAGCACGGCCCGATCGGCGGCTGCCCTGGTTACGCGAGCCCCGCGGGGCGCGCTGGCCTGGACCGCGCCGTGGACCTGTCGCAGGCGTGGACCGCCGATGTTGACCGGCGTGCGGCCACCGGGGTGCCGCAGGACAGCACCTGCCAGCCCACACCGCAGTTGGCGCTCAGCATGGTCACGCGGGCGCTGGACGGTGGCGTGCCAGCGGCTTGGTGACGGCCGATGCCGTGTATGGCGGCGACGGCAGCTTCCGCCGCGCGCGCAGCGCGGGGGCCGGCGGAGGTGCTCGCCGTGCAGCGCACCCGGACGGTGCGCACCTGCCCGCCCGTGCCGCCCATCGGCGATGGGCATGCGGACGACCGGATCGCGGCGCAGGCACTGACGGCGTGGCCGCGGCTGCGCGGTGGTGCAGGGGCGCAAGGAGAACGCGTCTACGACCGGGCCTCCGGCGTGCTCCGGCCGGCGTTGTGCGCGGGCTGGGGCCAGGGGCTGCTGGGGCGCCGCTCGCCTCAGCGCCCCGACGACCGGGCCGGCCAGCGCGTCTACGCCCCCGACGAGAGGGGGCTGACCGCCATCGTGCGCGTGGCCGGCCCGCGCACGCGCAGCGCGGACTGCTTGACGCTGGCGCAGGGGCAGGTCGGGCTCGATCAGGCCGAGGGACGCGCCTGGCGGGGCTGGCACCGGCAGATGACGCCGGCGCGCCGGGCCGTCGAAACCGCCCGGGCAAACAGGGGGCCCAGGCGACGACCGCGTGCCGCTCCGTGTCGCGGAACTCCGCCGGCTGCTGAACCGCTTCGCCGCCGGGCATCCGCCCAGCACCGTGATCGCGTGGTCGCGTTGGCGCCGCCGGCACCAGGCGATCGCCCGCCGAGGCCAGATCCGCCGCCGCGCTGCCCGTGATACTAAACGGTCACGGTAATATTAGAACCTCCCGCATCGCCCGCGGGATGTGCAACCGGCCTTTTCCGTCGACTCTACCGATGGTCGTCACAGGTCACCTTGAGGAATGTCCACGCCGAGCATCTCACCGCGGCGACGGGAATCAAGCGGAGATCGAAACGCAGTGGCATAGCTGCTCGACACCACGGTGAGAGCAACGGCCTCGCCGCCGTCGCACGGCGGATGGACCGCTCCAGAAGTCCCTTTCCCGGCTCGGGGGCAACGGTATTTGGTCACTCGGCGTTCCTCCATGTCGAGTAGTCAGCCTGCCAAGGACGACCGTGACGCCGCCGGGCATTGAGCAGGATCAGCAGTTTCCGCATACAGGCGACGCGCGCGACCTTCTTGGGCTTGCCGGTCGCCAGCAGCCGGGTGCGCACGGCTGCCAACGCGGGATTCTGCCGCAGGCCGGAGATCGTCGCCAGGTAACAGCGCCGTGCGGACGGGGGCACGGCCGCCCCAGCACTGGCGGCGAGCGTGCCCCCGTCCGCTGTCGCGCGCGAAGGGGGCGACGCCCACGAGCGCGGCGATCTGGCGGCGCGAGAGGGTACCCAGTTCAGGCAACTCGGCGAGCAGCGTCGCCGCGACGATCGGCCCAACACCGGGCACCCCTTGCAGCAGCGCATCCGCACCGGCCAGCACCGGGGTCGCCGCGATCAGGGCGGTAATCGCGGCGCTGAGGGCGGCAATCTCGGCGGCCAGCGTCGCCAGGACACGGTCGAGGCTGGCCGCCGCCACGCCGTCCAGCAGGGTGCGCTGGTTGCGCACGTTCACCTGGGCGGCGACCAGATCCCGCCGCGCCCCGACCAGCGTGGCCAACTCGCGCACGGCACCGATCGGCAGCGGGCGCGGCGTCAGCGTGGTGATCGCGGCAAAGTGCGCCAGTACGCGGGCATCCACGCGATCGGTCTTAGCCAGGATGCCTTGACTGCGGGCGAAGTCGCGGACTTGCCGGGGATTGACCACGAGGACGGGCAAAGCCGCCTCCTGCAAGGCCAGCGCACACGAAGCTTCGTAGCCGCCGACGGCTTCCACGACGATCAGGGTGGGGGCCCAGACCGTGAGCTGGGTCACCAGCGCGGTGATCCCCGCGGCATCGTTCGCCAAGGGTGGGGGCAGCGGGGCACCATGCACGGCCAGGGCGAGCAGGTCTTTCCCAACGTCGATCCCGACGTAGCCGCCAGGGGCGGGGGCCAGCGGGGCCGGCGCAGCGGCGAGCAGCGTGGCCATCGTCATCCTTGGGCCTCCAGTCGCCCGACCTTGTGGATGCGGGCTCGGTGGCCCAGGCAACGGTGCGGGCTGATGCAGGAGTCAGGCCCGCCGCCCCAGCTCCCGATCGGGCTTGGTGTCCCGAGGGACAGGCGGGCTGGCGGGCCTGCCGCCTCCCACCCTGCTGGAACTGGGACATACAAGGGACAGACCTGGCTGAAGCCAGGGCAGGGTTAGGTGCCCCGCGTGGCCGCCGTTCTTCGGTGTCCGCTACGCGCCCTGCTCGTAGCGCAGCGAGCTGCCGCCGAGTTGGATCACGTCGCCGTCGTGCAGTTCGGCAGTGGTGATCGGCTGGCTGTTGACGCGGCTGCCGTTGGTGCTGCCGC
This sequence comes from uncultured Chloroflexota bacterium, assembly GCA_937879875.1. Lineage (GTDB taxonomy): Bacteria > Chloroflexota > Dehalococcoidia > CAUJGQ01 > CAUJGQ01 > CALFMN01. The sequence continues at coordinate 3,811 of CALFMN010000232.1, forward strand.
TGTCGGTCAACATGAAGCGGCCGGACGCGTCGCGCTCGATGCGGGCGTGGAAGCCGGAGACGCGCCGGTCGGGCAGCACGATATCGTTGTTCGGATTGCGGCCGATGCCGGTGAACTGCTCGTTCAGCGTGTAAGCGCGGCGGTTGCCCGCCTCGTCCTGCATCACCAGGCGCGGCCGCTGGCGCGTCCACGGCGCCGCGAACAGGCTCGCAGCCGGCTGTGCTTCGCCGGGCGCGGAGACCGCCTGCTCAGGCGGCGCCACGGCGACCGCGGGTGAGGCTGCCGCGGGCGACAGCTCAGCGCCGGGCGTCGGCCGTTCGGACCCGCGGGCGATGTGCCGTTCGGCGACCGCCTGCTCGACCGTCTGCCGCAGACCGGGCACAGACTCCAGCAGCGCTAGAAAGCCTTCGCGGTCGAGCGAGTAGAGCGTGAGCGCCGCGCGGGCGCGCACCGTCGCCGTGCGCGGCGTGTCGTAGAGCAGCGCGATCTCGCCGAAGTAATCGCCGGGCCGCAGCACCGTCAACTCGCGGTCGCGGCCGGCAGCGTCGCGGCCGATCACGGTCGCTTCGCCACTCAGGATCAGGTACAGCTTGTCGCCTGACTCACCCGCCTTGATCGCGTCGGCGCCCTCTTCGAAGCGCTCGGTCGTGAGGCGCGAGGCGAGGCTGGAGAGCTGGTCGCCTTTGAGCGTGGCGAAGATCGGCACGCGGCGCAGGTACTCGATCTCCAGCGCCAGCTTCAGCACGCCGCCCGGCACCGCGCCGCTCTGCTCTTCGTACAGCCGCGCGTACAGGCCGCCCTGCGCCAGCAGTTCGTTGTGCGAACCCTGCTCCACCAGCCGGCCGCGGTCGAGCACGTAGACGCGATCCGCGGTCGCCGCCGCCGCGAGGCGGTGCGTGACGCTGATCGTCGTGCGGCCCTTGGCCAGCGAGGCGAGCGTGTGGTTGATCGCGTTCTCGGTGCGCGGGTCGAGCGCCGAGGTCGCCTCGTCAAGAATCAGGATGCTGGGATTGCGCAGGATCGCGCGGGCGATGGCGATGCGCTGGCGCTGGCCGCCGGAGAGGTTCGCCCCGCGTTCGCCCACGGGCGTGTCGTAGCCCTGCGGCATCTGCGCGATGAAGTCGTGCACTTCGGCGGCGCGGGCCGCGGCCTCGACCTCTTCGTCGGTCGCGCCCTCGCGGCCGAAGCGGATGTTCTCGCGCACGCTGCGGTTGAAGAGGAAGTTGTCCTGGGAAACCAGGCCGATCTGGCGGCGCAGCGAATCGATCTGCAGCTCGCGCACGTCGCGGCCGTCCATCCGCACGGTGCCACGGTCGGCGTCGTAGAAGCGGCTGACCAGGTTGGTGACGGTGCTCTTGCCGCTGCCGGACGGCCCGACGAAGGCGACGGAGGCGCCGGCGGGAATCGTGAAGCTCATATCAACGAGCTGCGGCTCGGCGCCCGTGTAGCTGAACGTGACCTGCTCGAAGGTGATGCCCTCGCGCAGCGGCGCGGCCGGCTGCGCCTCGGGCGTGTCGGCGATCTTCGGCTCGGTGCTGAGCACTTCGTTGACGCGGTCCATCGCGCCGGTGGCCTGCTGCAGCGCCTGGGCCACGCTGCTCATGCTCTGCGCCGGCGCGATCAGGCCGCCGATCAGCCCCAGGAAGGCGACCAGCGAGCCGAGCGTGAGCTGGCCTTGAATCACGAAGTAGCCGCCGATGCCCAGCACCAGCACCTGGATCAGCGTCGTCAGCAGCGTGGCCGAGAGGCCGAACAGCGAGCCGAGAAAAACGACGCGGATGGCCGTCTGGTACAGCCGTTGGATCGAGGCCATGTACTCGCGGATGAACGTATTTTGCAGGCCGTAGGCGCGCACGACGGGCTGCGCGGCGATGTTCTCCTGCAAGACACCGGTGACGGCGCCGAACTGTTCCTGCCGCTCGCGCGAGGCCTTCGAGGCGGGCGGACCCAAAAACTTGGTCGTGAGGAAGAAGAGCGGCAGCACGACCAGTGCCATCAGCGTCAGCTTCCAGTTGAGGTAGAGCAGCGAACCGAGGCTGATCACAAAGGTCATCACCAGCACGAAGCCCTGCAACAGGGCGCCGGTGAGCGCGAAGTCCACGGCGAAGAGGTCGTTGGACATGCGCGAAAGAATATCGCCAGTGGAGGTGCGGCTGTAGTAGTCGGCCGAGAGGTTTTGCAGACGGGTAAACATGCGCGTGCGCAGGCTGCGCATTACGCCCTCGCTTACCTGCGCGTTGAGATACTGCTGCCGCAGTGATGCGGCCGCCAGCGCGAAAAAGACGATCAGACCGGCGCCAAGCAGCGTGAACAGCGTGCCGGTGTCGCCCTTCGTCACTGTTACCCCTGAGGCGGTCGCCTGCGGGTGCGGGAAGGCGTTGTCAAACAGGTAGCGCTGAGCGAAGGGCATCGCCTGGCTGAAGGCGATGCTGAACAGCACGTAAAGCAGGATCTCGATCTGCTTCAGCCGGTAGGGCTTGGTCAGCGTCCACGACTGCTTCAGAAAACGGCCGATGCCGCTGGTCTTCGGCCCTGCCTTCTTCAACGCCTGCAGCCAGCGCTTCTCCAGCCCTTCGAAGGTGGTGCTGTACGCCGCGCGCGCGGCG
>CALFMN010000233.1 GCA_937879875.1 uncultured Chloroflexota bacterium
CGTCAGCATACCGAGCGGCGTGCAAAAGTGCCGGGACCTTTTGGAAGGCTACTTACACCAGCACCGCCTCGGCGTAGTCCGCGTGGCCCACCTGCTCCGCCGGGAAGAGCTTGAGGTCTTCCATCCAGCGGTGGGTGCGCTCGTACATCTCGCGCGTGTACGGCTCGAAGACGATGCGCTCGCCGGGGCCGAAGGCGCTCACGTCCACCAGGCTGTGATACTGCTGCGGCAGCTCGCGCAGGAAGTAGTGCTTGTACAGCTCCGGTTCAAGGTCGATGTCGCGCTGGGCGCGTTGCAGTCCGCGGAAGTAGGCCTCGACCTGCTCCTGCGTGGCGTCGCCCGAGACGAGGAAGCCGATCATGAAGGTCGTGTCGATGACCTTGCGGAAGCCCTGCTGCTCGAGCACGTACAGCGGGCCGCCGAAGATGTTGGCCGCCGGGATCTCGCGCTCAAGCAGCTGGTGCAGCCGGTCGAACGGCTTGCCGATGAAGCGCAGGGTCGTCTGTTCCGGCTCCAGCACGCGCTCCAGCGCCTGCAACGCGGAGAAGTGGCTGCCGGAGTGATAGCCGACGCCGATCTCGACGCCCGCCAGCTCGCTCGGCTTGCGCACCGCGGACTCCGGCGCGACGTAGATGCCGCCCGGCGTGACGGAGTAGGCGTGGCCCCACATCTTGCCGTGCTCGGCGGAAGAAGCCATGTTTACCGCCCAGTGGCAGGCGGCGCTCACCTCACAGGCGCGGCCGGCCTCCATCGACTCGAAAGCGCCATCCTTGACCTCGGCGCCGTGCGCCCCGGCCGACCGCACCGTGCCCGTGTTGCCGAAGAAGCCCCCGGCCACGAACTCGTATTCGAGCCCCTCGTCGTGGAAGTAGCCCTTTTCGTCGGCCACCCACTCCTGCAAGCGGCCGTGCGGCTGAATGCGGAACGTACTCGGTCGTGCGGCTTCCATCGGTAGATCCTTTCGCTGGCGATCGCGCGTGCTTGTCGGAGGCGGCTGGCTGCCCGTGTGGCGGCCGGCATCGGAGCCGTCGTCCGCTGTCTTGCTCTCCACGCTATACCTCCGGCTATAAAGTGCAAGACGGGTACCTGTATAGTTCGATACAGATTGCTGATGCGCTGCGGAGGTCACTGCGTGCTCGGCGAGTTGAGCCTGTTCCGCCTGCAGGTGTTCGTCGCATTGGTCGAGCGCGGCGGCTACTCGGCTGCCGCGGCGCAGCTCGACGTGGCGCAGCCCACCGTCTCGTTCCATGTACGGGCGCTCGAGCGCACGCTCAACGCACGTCTTGTGACCTACCGCGACCGCGCCGTACACCTCACCCCGGAAGGCGAGGCGCTGTTCCGCACGGCGAAGGCGATGCTGCGCGACGGCGAGCAACTGGCTCAGGCGATCGAGCACATCCGCGCGGGGCAGGACGGCACGCTCACGCTCGGCGCCAGCATGGCCTTCGAGCAGCCGTTTTTCTTCGAGCACATCGTCGCGCCCTTCGCGCGCCAGCGGCCCCGGGCGGCGCTGTCGCTGCGCTTCGGCCACAGCATGCGCCTCGCGCAGGCGGTGCTGGAGCACGAGCTGGACCTGGCGATCGTGCTCGACTGGCGGCTGCCGGCGGGCGTGCACTACGAGCCGCTGCATCGCGCCGATTTTGTCTTCGTCGTGGCTGCCAGCCATCCACTGGCCGGCAAAGCGGCGGTGACGGCCGCGGATGTGGCCGGAGCGGGCATCATCATCGCCCCGATCGGCGACGCCGAAACCGTGGCCTACGGCGAACTGCTGCGCGCCTCCGGGTTGCGCGGCCAGAAGGTAGCACTCGAAGTGGACGGAATCCAGGCGCGCGTGCTGGCCGCACGGGCGGGCCTCGGCGTGCTGGGCGTGTTTGTGCCGCCCTACGCCGGCGAGCTGGCATTCAATGGCCTGGTGCCGCTGCGCCTGCCAGGTTCGCCGCCCTCGGCAGAGTTCGGCCTGCTCAGCCGCGAAGGCCGCCCCTGGACACCGCTGATGGACGCCTTCGCCGCCTGGCTGCGCGAGGTTGCGGGGGCACACATCGCGCCGATGCGGGGCGCCTAACCCTGACGTCGCAGGCGACGTCTGTCCCTTCCCGAAACTGGAAGGGACTTCTGGAGCGTTCCAAACGTCGAGCGACGGCGGGGCGCGCCTACCCCTCCCTCGCGCAAGCGCTCGGATTTGCTTGCGATGTCTCCGACGGTTGCGCTGCGCTCTGACCCGCAGGGGAGGGGTTGGGCTCAGGACATCCGATGGTCCTCAGACGTACCCTTCCCGTGTCGGGAAGGGAGATTCGGCTTCAGCCGAAGCGGGGATAGGTGCGCCGCGCGGCTGCCGTCGCCTCGCCAGCGCGCCTCGCCCCATGCATCCAACAGCCAGCGCCTTGCCGTCCGCCGCGCGGCTGTCTACGCTCGGAACATGAAGACAGCCGCGGTGAAGCTGCTGGAGCGGCTGAAACTGCCGTACGAATTGCGCACGTACGAAGAGGAAGAGTTGCGCGCGGACGAGGCGGCGCGCAAGCTTGGCCTGCCGCTGGAGCGCGTATTCAAGACGCTGGTCGTGCGCGGCGACCGCGGCGGCGTGGTGCTGGCCTGCCTGCCGGGCAGCGGCACGCTCAGCCTCAAAAAGCTCGCGGGCGCCAGCGGCAACAAACGCTGCGAGCTGGTTGACGTCGAGGAGATCCACCGGCTGACCGGCTACCTGCGCGGCGGCGTCTCACCGCTCGGAGCGCGCAAAGCGTATCCGCTCTTCCTCGACCAGAGCGCGGCGCGCCACGACACGATCAGCGTCAGCGCCGGCATGCGCGGACTGCAACTGCTTGTTTCGGCCCAGGCGCTGATCGCTGCCGGCAAGGCCGCGCTGGTGGAGCTGACGGAGTAGCGCAGCGGAGCAATCCAGCGGGGCGCCGCAGCGGCCGCAGGGCAGCACGTCAGCGGTGGGGGCGTCGGCGGCGGGAAGCGTGTCAGCGGAGGCAACAGGGCTGCTGGCAGACCCCCCGGTGAGATCGATCAGATCGATGAGATCGGTGGCCCGCGGCGCCACGTCCACCGCGGCATTCTCATCGATCTCATCGATCTGATCGGGGGGGGAGAAACGGCCGCTTCCAGCAGCGTGTACCAGCCCCGCTGCGGCTGGAGGAGTTCGCCGGCCTGTGTGAGCCGGCGCAGCAGCATCTGCACATTGTTCACGGGCTGCGCCAGCCGCTGCGCCAGCTGCGCCGGGGTCAGCGGTTCGCCCGCGTCGCGCAGGGCGGCGAGGATGGCGGCGCAGACTCAGCAGCCGTCGTGGTGCGCGGTGAGGCTGTGCGCGGCTTCGTGCTCGGCGCCGGGGTCCATGTGCACGTCCACGCCCTGCACCCCTTCGACGTCGTGCAGCAGCGCGTGGCGCACCGCCTCGGCCGCGTCGTGCGCCTGCGCCAGCGGCAGATCGGGCGGCAGGGCGATGCTGAGTGTGATGAACAGCGCCCGCCCCGCCCAGCGGAGCCGCACGTCGTGTACGCCGAGCACGTCGGGCACCGCTTCGGCCACGCCCCGCACCTGTGCTGTTAACGAAGGGTTTACCGAGTCCATGCCGCGGCCGATCACGCCACGCGCGGTGCTGACGATCACGCCGGCGATCACGAGCGTGATCAGCACGCCTGCGAGGCCATCCGCTCGCTGAAAGCCCACGGCCACACCGCCGATGCCGGCCAGTGCGGCCAACGAAACCAGGCCATCGACGCGCGAGTGGGCGCCGTCCGCCTCCAGCGAGACGGAGCCGATGCGCCGGCCGACGCGCGTCTTGTACAGCGCCGTCAGCTCGTTGCCGGCGAAGCCGACCAGTGCCGCCGCGGCGCTGATCGCCAGGTGGCTGGGATGCGAGCCCGTAAGCAGGTGCCGCAACGACTCATAGCCGGCCGCGATCGCGCTCGCCACCATCACGATCAGCACGAACACGCCAGCGAGATCCTCGGCGCGGTGGTAGCCGTACGGGAAGCGCTCGTTCGCTTCACGCTTCGAAAGAGAGAACGCGGCCCAGATCGCCAGCGTCGTAGCCACGTCGCCCAGATTATGCACTGCATCCGCCAGCAGGCCGGCGCTGTCGCCCAACGCGAAGATGCCCAGCTCGACCGCCCCGGTGATGAACAGCGCCAGACTGCTCCAGCGGGCCGTGCGGATGCCTTCCGCGGTGCGCAGGTCGATGCTCGCGCCCGGCTCGGCGTGGCTGCGGCCGTGCCCATGCCCGTCAGCATCGCCATGGTCGTGCCCGTGACCGTGGAAGAAGTTCACGATGTTTCCCCCGGCAAGCGACGCCCGCGCCGTACACCTGGCCAAATCATACGGCACGCGCCGCTGACCGCTGCCAGCTCGTTTCCCCCAATCGCCTGGCCTGCGCGTATGCTGGCGTTGAGACGGCTGCCGCCCACGCCCGCATCTGCCCGGGGCGCGGCTGCAGCGCGGAGGCAGGCACGATGACGCAGGTGCACGAACGCATCGATCTGGCCGGGGCCATGCCGCAGCGCGAGGGCAAACTGCGCGCTGCTAGCCTTCGCGCTTCGATAACCATCAGGAGGGATGCCTTCGGCGTGCCGCACGTGCGCGCCGAGAACGAGCACGACGCCTGGTTCGGCCAGGGCTACGCGGCGGCGCAGGATCGCCTCTGGCAGATGGAGTACGACCGGCTGCGTGCCTGCGGCCGCTGGGCCGAGGCTGCCGGCGCCGTCGGCGTGCCCGGCGACCGGCTGGCGCGGCGTCTGCAACTGGCGCGAGCCGCGCAGGCGGATATGGCGGTGATGTCACCGGAGACGCGGGCAATGTTTGAAGCGTACACGGCCGGCGTCAACGCGTTTCTCAGCTCCGGTCAGTCGCTGCCCGTCGAATATGCGATCATCGGCATCCGTCCGGAGCCGTGGCAGCCCTGGCACTCGGTTGCGCTCTTCAAGATCCGCCACGTATTGATGGGCGTCTGGCAGCAGAAGCTGGTGCAGGCGCGGCTGCTGGCCATGATCGGGCCGGAGGCGTACGCGAAGCTCGACGGCCAGCCGCCGGTCGGCTCGCCCGTGATTTTGCCGCCCTCCGGCGCAGTGCTGCGCCTGTTCGAGCGCGCGGCCGACGATCTGCGCGAGGCGGCGCAGCAGCTCGGCTTCCTGGCCGAGGTCGAGGCCGGCTCCAACTCCTGGGCCGTGCATGGCTCGCGCACCACGACGGGCAAGCCGATCACCTGCAACGATTCGCACCGCGCCCTGGATGTGCCGACCGTCTACTGGCAGGCGCAGGTGGCCTGCCCCGAGTTCGACGTGATCGGCGGGACGTTTCCCGGCCTGCCCGGCTTCCCGCACTTCGGCCACAACGGCAACGTCGCCTGGAACATTACCCACACCGGCGCGGACTACCAGGATCTGTACATCGAAGAGTTCGACCCGAAGACACCCGGCCGCTATCTCACCTCCGAAGGCTGGGCCGAAGCGCAGCGCGGCGAGGAGACGATTCGTGTGCGCGACGGCGAGCCGGTCGAAGTCGAGGTCTGGCGCACACACCACGGCCCTGTGGTGCACGGCGACCCGCGCGCCGGCTTCGCCATTACACTGCGCTATACGGCCACGGACGGCCCCTGCCGCGGCTTCGAGCCGCTGCGCCCGATGCTGCGCGCCCGCACGGTCGCCGAGTTGCACGAGGCGCAGCGCGAGTGGGTGGACCCGGTAAACAACCTCGTCTCGGCCGACATCAGCGGCAACATCGGCTACCTCACACGCGGCTACCTGCCGATCCGCAGCTCGCAGGCGCACCGTCAGTTTCCCGCGCCCGGCTGGAGCGGCGAGCACGAGTGGACCGGCCGTGTGCCCTTCGAGCAACTGCCGCGGGCGATCAATCCGGAAGAGGGCTTCATCGCCACGGCGAATCAGAAGGTAATCCCCGGCGACGAGCCGTACATCTCTCACCAGTTCGCCGTGCCCTCGCGCTGCGAGCGCATCCGCGAGCTGCTCAGCGCGAACGAGCGAATGACGCCGGAGGAGATCGCGGCGCTGCAGGGAGACACAACCTCGGTCGTGGCGCGGCGCTGGGCGGCGCTGTGCGGCCGGGTCGGGCCGTTTGCCGGCGTGGCCGAGCGTGCGCGGCAAATGCTGGCGAATTGGGACGCGAACCTGCTGCCCGCCAGCCCGGCGGCGCGAGCTGGCCCGCGCGCTGTTTGAGCCGGTGGTCGGCGCAAAAGCCTGGGCCTGGCTGGTTTCAGGCGATCTGCCGCCGCTGGGACGCATGATCCACGGCTGGTTTGCCAACGTGACCTGGGCGCTCGACGGCAACGGCGCCGATATCGCGCCGGATGGCCGGCCGTGGAGTGAGTTGTTGCCGCCGGTGCTTGAGGCGGGCAGGCGCGCGGCCGAGCGCTGGGGCGGCACAGACCCCGCCGCCTGGCGCTGGGACGCGCAGCACCGCACCAACGCACGGCATACGCTGGCCGCCGGCTTTCCGGCGCTGGGCGACGAGCTGAGCCCGCGCCGTGTGGCCGCGGGCGGCGACAGCGATACGATTCAGTGCGCTGCCAACGGCTGGAACGCGGCGGCGCCCTTCGACATCGCGGCGCTCTCGGTCTACCGGCAGGTGGTGGATATGGCCGACCCGGCGCACGCGAGCTTCGTCGTACCCGGCGGCGTCAGCGGCCTGCCCGGCACGGAGCACGCCGGCGACCAGCTCGAACATTGGCGCACGCACCGGCGCATCGCGGCACACTACGCCGAAGCCGAGGTGGCGGCTGCCACGGTGCACACGCTGGTGCTCGCGCCGGCGTAGGTGCCCGCTGGGCCGGCGCAGGCCGGAACGCCCATGCTACTCGGGTCGTGAGCGCAGGCCGGCCGGGCAGAGAATCGTATGCGAGGCTTTCACGGCGGCCACGATCGCGTTGTCGACCTCGTCCTCGGGCGCGTCGGGACGCAGCGGCAGCAGCACGTCGCAGGCGAGGCGCTGCGCCGCGGCGGCGGGGTGCGCCCGCCCCTGCCGTGCCTGCATATTCTCGACGGCGATCAGCTTGACGAACTCCGCCGCCAGCTCTTCCGACTCGGCGCAGAAGCCGACGCGGCAACGATCGGGATCGAGCACCGGCTCAAGGTGCGCCACCAGCTCCACGCCCAATGCCACGCGCCAGCCGCCCGTCTGCCAGGCCGTGACGGTTTCGGCAGCGGGCGTCTCGCCCGCGTCCCAAAATGGCAGCAGTTCGCCGCGTACGGGCTGACCGCCCGTGCCGACGGGTTCTCAGAACTCCTGCCAGCGCGCCGCCCACTTGTTGTAGAGCGCCTCCGCTCCGGCGCGGCCGGGAGCGCCGGGGCTCTCCACCGCCAGCCGCGTTGCGAACTCCGGCGCGAGTTTCGCCGGGAACGTGGGCGCTGCTGCCGGCGTCTCCGCGACGCTCAGCGCACCACGTGCGCGGCCATCGCGGCCGGTCAGCCGTTTCAGCCAGACAGGCATAGCGATTGGCTCCGTCTCAGTGGGTGTGGCCGCCCGGCCCGTGCGAGTGGCCGTGGCCCGGCATGGCCGGCGGCTCAGCGCCGGCGTCTCCGTCGCTGCCGCCCTCATCGGCGCCCGTGAGGCGCGCCAGACGCGAGACGAGCGGACCGGCGGGGCGGCCGCAGGCCGGACAGGGAACAGGCTGCCCGGCAGCACTCATCGGCCGCAGCTTCTCGAAGCGATCGCCGCAGTGCTCGCAGGAATACTCGTAGATCGGCATGGCATCCTTACCGCCGCGTGGGGCTCGGCGCCCCGTGATCGGCGACAGTGTATCAGCGCCGCCCCGCGCAGCGGCAATCGGGGGATCACCGGACAGGCGCAAATTTGGCGCGGACGCCGCGCAGGCGAGACACTGACGGCGGGTGCGGCACCGTTCGCACGAGGAAGCGGCATCGATGCGCATCATCCTTTGCGCGGAGCAGACGCGACGGAGCTACGACAGCGGGCTCGGCCGCTTCACCGACGACGAGGCGATTCCCTGCTTCCGCTGCGGCGTTTGCTGCCAGCGTTGGCAGCCGCTGGTCGGCCGGCTCGAAGCCGAGCGGCTGGCAGCGTTTCTCGGCCTTTCGCTCGGCGCGTTCCTGGAGAGGCATACGCGTCGCTACCCCCTTGCAGAAGACACCTACCAGTTGCTGGGGCAGGACGGCGGCTGTGTTTTTCTTACGTTTGAGAACGGCCGCGCCGGCTGCGCCGTGCACGAGGCGCGGCCGCAGGCCTGCCGCGACTGGGACGCGAGCCTCGCACGCCGCGAGTGCCTCGACGGCTTGCGGTTGCTGCGCGCCGATACCGGGCCGCTCGCCCCGGTCACGCTGTACGACGGTCCGGATGCGGAGGTGTTCGTGCAGCACCTGCGCCGGCAACGCTCGCTGCCGCCGACCGGGTGACAGCGCCGGTTCGACGTGGCACGCTTGAGAAATTCATCACTTGCGGGCAACACACGCGGCTGCTAGCCTGTGCGCACAACTGAATAGCAGCGTTGAGGAAGAGGAGTACCGCGCTCCCGCCGATAGAGAACCGGCGCTTGCTGGAAAGCCGGGCGGCAGCGGACACGGGAAGGGCGCTTCGGAGCCGCAGCGCACAACGAAGGTGGGCGGCAGCGTGTGTTGATGCCGCCAAGCAGGGTGGAACCGCGGGATTGCCCGGCGCAGTCTCGTCCCTCGCAAGGGGCGGGGCTTTTTTCGTGTCCGGGCCGGCCTCGCCCCGCTCGTCGCGCCCGGACGAGCCGCCGGCCGCTGTCGCCGGCGCGAGAGGAGCCGCGTCCCATGACCGCACCAGCCGACCTGAACACCCGAGCTGATCTGCCGCTGGCCGAAGTCGCCATCCGCCGCTCGGAACTGACCGTGCCTGGCCATCTGCCCGACCTGCTGCGCAAGGCCGCCGCCTCGCAGGCCGACGAGGTGATGCTCGATTGCGAAGACGCCTGCCCGGTCAGCGCCAAGGGCGACGAAGTGCGCCGCACGATCGTCGAGGCGCTGAATGCGCTCGACTGGGGCGGCACAAGGCGCTATTCGTGCGCCCCAACGGCCGTCGCACCGTCTACGGCGCCGACGATCTGGCCTACATCGTCGCCAACGCCGTCGATCGCTTCCACGGCATCATCATGCCCAAAGTACTGGACCGCGACGACATCGAGCTGCTGGACGAGACGTTGACGCGGCTGGAAGACGCCGCGGGCTGGAGCTGCCGCCTGCAGATCGAGGCGCTGATCGAGACGGCGCGCGGCGTCGAGAACGCGTTTCGCATCGCCGAGGCCTCGCCGCGCGTCTCCGGCCTGATCTTCGGTATCGCCGACTACTCGGCCGACATGGGTATGAGCGACCCGATGACGAACCAGAACCAGCGCTTCGTTTTCGCCAAGCAGCGCGTCGTCAACGCGGCCAAGGCCTGCGGGCTGGATGCGATCGACAACGCCCACCTGCACATCCGCGACCTCGACGGGCTGCGCGAAGCGTCCGAAACGGCGCTGAGCTACGGCTTCGACGGCAAGTGGGCGCTCTCGCCGGCGCATGTACCCGTGATCAACGCCGTCTTCTCGCCGCCGCGGGAACAGCTCACACGGGCGGAGAAGATCGTGCGCCTCTACGCGCAGGCGGACAGCGAGGCCCACCTCGGCGCCCTGCTCGACCCGGACAGCGGCGAGCTGCTGGACGAAGCCACGATCAAGATCGCCGCGCGCCTCCTGCAACGCGGCGTCCGCGCCGGCATGATCTCGGCCGAAGTCCTCACCCGGCTCGGCCGGGCGTAAGGCGCGGCCCTCATCCGCACCCCTTCCCCGCTCCTTCTCCCTGGATTGGGAGAAGGAGCGGGGCGATCCCGCTTTGAGCGATTCGGAGGGCGTCGGGTTAGCAGGCCACTGCAGGGGCGCAGGGCGTGGGCCCCCATAGGCGTCAAGGTAGGACAGAAGGACCGCCAGGCGGTTCCTCCTTCAGCCTGGTGGTGCTGCCGCCACGCCGGCGCAGGCACCGCCCGCTGCTGCGGAGCAC
>CALFMN010000234.1 GCA_937879875.1 uncultured Chloroflexota bacterium
CGCATTCGGTTGCAGCATCTCTATCCCACAATCCCGGCGTGACTGCCTACTAGTAGTCCGTCACTCGGGAATCGAGGGAGATACGCGGTGGAGTTTGACGCGGGCAGCGGCGGTCCTGAAGCGCCAGCGCACGCCGGTGCCGGCCTGAGTGCGGCGCGCTTGCCCCATGGCGATCGCTCCTTTGAGCAGCGACTGCTCGGCAATGCGCCGATCCAGGCACTGCCGGGCGAGCACGGAGAACTCGACCGCGGCGCTGTTCAGCCAGCGCCCGTGCGGCGGCGTGTAAGGCCACTCCAGCCTGGCAGCGAGGCGGTGGGCCGCTGCCGGCGGGAAGGCCGCATAGCGCGCGGCGGGCGTGGGCGGGTTGAGGTTGTCCAGCACCAGGACGATGCGTTCGGCGTCCGGATAGTGGACAGCGACCAACACGCGGATCACCGGGGCGCAGTCCACGGCGGTGCGCGGGTCGGTCACGGTCACGTGCCGCCAGCCCCGCAGCGGCTCCGTGACCACAAAGAGGTTGGCCACGCCCTTGCGCACGTATGCGTCGGCCGCCTGTGCCGGCTGGCCCGGCGCCAACGGTGTTGGGGGCCGTCCCTCCCCGCCGCGTTGCGTGCTGGTCTCATCCAGGCAGACCTGGGGCAAGCGACTGTCGCAGGGTCGCTCGGAGACATCGCGCACCGCCGCCATCCGGGCATCTGGGCGACGAAGGCGGCGCTGCCCACAGGCGGCAGGCACCAGCGCGTCCTCAGCCAGGGCGTGATGATGTTTTTTTGCGCGTGCGGCGCACGGTTGCGTCCGCGATCGCCTCGGCGATGCGCAGTTCCACCAGGCGGCCGGCAAGCAAGCGCAAGGTCCAGCGGTCCTGTCCGCCCGGAGCTGGGCTGCATGCCTCGGCAAGCAGCCGCGCTGCGCCACGGCCATCGAGTTTGGTGGGGTGCGCCTGGGTCGCGGGCCGCGGCACGAGCGCGGCCTGCACGCCCTCCGCGACGCAGCGTTGGCGCCCCCGCTCGACGGTGCTGACGCTGACCGCCACCACCGCCGCGATGTCGGCGCCGCAGGGACCGGACAGCTCCGGTGGGCTGTCGGCCTTGAGCAGGATGCGCGCCTGCGCCAGCGTGCGAGCGGGCGCGGTCCCTGAGGAGATGCGCTGCTTGCGCTCGGTGCGTTCGTCGGGGGTGAGGGTGACGCGCTAGCGGTGCGTTCTCATCTCACCAGCGTGCCACCGCCTCACCATAACGGCCAAGACCGCGGTGACGGACGACTAGCCTTTGCAAACACGCCCTAGCCCTGACGCATCGTTCCATCACGTACCTCTTGGCTTGGTCAGGGGTCCCAGTGTTCTCTCCCGCTGAGTTGCGGCTCCAGGATGGGGTATCACCGGCTGCTGCGACGGCGAGCAGCCGGCTCTCCAATCAACTGGCGACAAGGAGCGTCAGCGACGGGTTGGGTTAACTATCAGGAGAGCCACGAGCCGCTTCTGGGCTAGCTCGGATGGACTCGTTCCATCTCCACCTCCTGACAAGGAACCCAGTGAATGCCTGCCCCCGTCAGCCGGTCAACGTCTGCACTCCTGTCCATCGCTATGGCGAGAGGGACTTGCCGCTAACAAACCGCGGCCGGCGTTGGCCGGCCCGCCCGTTGGTCGTCGCCGAGGGTCAACGGTCATGACCGTAGGGGCCAAGCTCTTCACATGCACACGGATGCCGTTGCTATGGCCATCGGTGACAGCGGCCAGTGATGCTCAAGTGGAGGGGCAATTCTTCACATGGGTCGCGAATCAAGCCCGTGGGTTAAACAAGGGCCGCGGCGGAGCCAGAGGTCGTCCCAACGCAAGGAGAAGAGCGACCGATGTGGGCTGGTCAGCGCATTGCCCTCGTCGGTTGGAAGCGGGCTCAACGAGCCACGGCGACTGCCTGGCCAGGTTCTCGTCATTCCGCGCCGCCGCACCGCGAGCGGCGCCGCCGAATGCCGGACTGCACGAACAGGGCGCCGTCATGGAGAGGGCCAAACAGTCCCGCGAGCCTCGCCAGGGCTAGCTCGGATGGACTCGTTCCATCTACCTCCTGCCGGGGATCCCAGTCCACATCTGCGCCCAGTATCCAGTGTGCGTCTGGGCGTTCATTCATGCCGGTGCGGGGAAGATACCCCAGCTATCAGATACGAGGTTGCGGCCACCGTAGGCTTCGGCATGTTCACGGGTCGCATACGACGGTCGACCTAACGCATGGTGCACGCAAGGCCGCGCAGAAATCGTGACATCGTCGATACGGCCGCGGTCGACTCTGGCCGGTCACGCCGCAGTACCGGGCCGTCCCGTGAAGGCGGTCGCAATTCCCGGCCGTGTGTTGCAGAAGTCGACGGTGGCAGGTCGCAGGCCGGTCGCTCAGCAGGAAACGAGTACTACGCGGTGCATGGCTTGACGGCGGCGTTGGGGAGCGTAAGACGAGGCAGCAGCGGAGCAGTCGACCTGGCCGAGGGGGCCTTAACTTTTCGCCGCGAATGCGGCCCAATGAGCAAGGAACCAGGCCGATTTTGCGATAGGGCCAGGTTCGAGCACACTCAATGTTGGGGGATGACTACCAGATGGTGTACCGCTCAGGCGCATAAGCGGCACTGCGGTACCAGATGTAGGATGTTTCGCACGCGGGCTATACGGATAACGGTTTAGCAAACCGCCGCACCAGGCCACTATGCGACCCCCGGTCGGCGGCTTCCAGCGGAATCGCCGGAGCGGATCATAGCACGAACGCTCGCGAGCGGGGAACGGGGGCCACCATATCGTGCAAGGCGGCCGGGTCGGGCGTCGGCGGCCGTGCGGGGCACCTAACCCTGCTTTGGCTCCAGCCAAAGCTGTCCCTTCCCGAGGCGGGAAAGGGACGTTTGGAGCGCTCCCGGCGGCGCCGGACGGCGGCGGGGCTGCGGTGTCCTTGCGGGACACGCGTAGGGATCGTCTCCCACCCGATCGGATGTCCTCGATCCCAACCCTTCCCGTCTCGGGAAGGGAGATTTCGCTTCAGCGAAAGCGGGGTTAGGTGCCCCGCGCGGCCGCCGACGCCCGGGCGCTCCGTGGGCGGCGAGCGGGCCGGCGCAGGCTGCGCCGGCCCGCTCGCTGGATTGAAGCCGCCGGGCCGCGCTACGGCCCCGTCGGCCCGCTGCCGGGCGAGGGTGTCCCCGGCTGGTAGGCGCCGTTGCTGTTCACGCAGACGAACAGGCTCTGCGTCGGGCCGACCGTGCTGAAGTCCACCGGCGCGCCGCTGACACTGAAGTAGCCCGCCTGGAACTTATGCGTGGCGTTGTTGAACTGCCAGATGCTGACCACGATCCCGCCCGGCTGCACGACGTTGACGATCGTCGAGAGCGGACTGCCCGCCGTGAGGCTGGACGAGGTGATCACCTGATTGCAGCCGGGGCTCAGGTTGGCCGCCGCGCCGGCCGCGGCCAGCGTCACCTGCACCGTCGCCTGCGCCGTCACGCCGGTAATGTCGCCGATGAAGCTGGCCGTGACGGTCGCGGTGCCGGGGGCGCCCGCGCCGTACAGCGTCACCTGCGCCGCGGTGCAGCTCGCGAACACGAACGAAGCCGGGGCGGGATTCAAACTGGGCACGTCGGGCACGAGCACCACCGGCGGCGACGAAGGAATCGGGCCGCAGTGCACGGTGTAGCGCAGCGCCAGTTGCGAGCCGGAGCTGGCGTTCGCCGGCCCCAGCGCGCCCGCGTCCGTGGAGAACGTCACCTGTCCGCCCTCGGCGCCCGGCGACGTGCCCTGCAAGAACAGTGTCGGCGCCGAGGGGCAGACCAAAAAGCTGCCGACCGTCAACGTCACGCAGCCCGTCACCAGCGGATGCAGGATCGTGGCAACGACGGTGCTGCCGTTGTCGACGCCGCTCGCCGCCGCCACGGTGCCGGGGTTCGCGGCGAGCTGCATCTGGTACGGCGGGCTCGCCAGGGCGATGGTCGCCGTGTTCGTCGTCAGTGTCACCGCGGGGCCGAGCGTGCTGAAGCGCGTGAAGGTCGCCGAGATGCCGACCGCCGGGCTGAGGGCGCCGATGAAGGGGAACGAGGCGCCGGGCGCCAGCGCCACGTGCACCGTGTTCGGCTCGGGCGGGCTCAAAAAGGCCGGCGAGGCGGGCGAGGCCTGCTCGGGCGGCGTCTGCGTCGGCCCGAACGCCGGCGTGAACACCGCCGACTTGCAGGTGTTGAGCCCGCTGCCCGGTGTGCCGTTGCCGCAGTTCACGGGATAGGTCGCGGTGCCGGACTCGACGATCACGGCGATCGGCGAGTTCAGCGTGTAGGTGATCGTGCCGCCGTCGATCGTGTTGGGATTGGCGTCCGTGTCGGCCGGCGCCGCGCCCGAATCCTGGAAGATCGCGCCGCAGATCACCGCGACGCCGGGGTTCAGCACGGAGAGCACACCGGGCGCGGAGGCCAGGCCGCTGAGCGGCGGCCTGCTGGCGAACTGCGTCGTGCCGACGAGCGCGCCCGTGGGCGGCGTGCCCGACACGGCGGCCGGGAAGGCGATGTCGCTCGCCTGCGTGGAGTTGGCGCAGCCGATCACGCCCGCCAGCGTCGGCGCACCACCACCGCCTCCGCCGCCGCCGGGCGGGGGCACAATGGTCACACCGCTAGGTGTAACCGTCGCGGTGTTGTATGGCTGCGCCGCGCCCAGCGCAAACGACCGCACGGTGAAGCTCGGCGTTCCGGTGCCTCCCATAATGCCGGTGAGGGTTACCGTTGTGCACGCGGCTGCGGGTGAGACAGTGCCGCAAGGGAAGCCGATGTTATTCGGAGCCGGACGTGAGCTTTGCTGCGGCCCCTGATTCACGTTGGCGATTCCGTTTCCAGCGATCACGACGAACGACTGAGTTTGGTTCGCCGGGTACGTAATCGCGCACGAGAACGTGTCACCAATCTGGAACGACGTCGTGGATCCCAGACGGGCGCCCGGTGTCGTGTTAGTGCAAGTCACACCGTTTGGTGCCGCCGTACCCGTAGAACCACTGATCGTGGCGTTGGGAGGTGGCGGGGGCGCCATTGGACCTGGGAATGCGTCGAACTGGTAGACAAAGGTGATGCCGGTCACCGGCGGCAGCGGCAAGGTTGGCGGTGCGGGCGTCAATGTCGCCATCATCGTGATCAGGCCAGCTACGCCAACGATCGCTGGATTGACGAACGGATACCCGCTGATGAGCTGTAGGGGAATAACTGTTCCTACAGGCAGACCGCCTCCCGACGGGGCGGGAGGGCACGAGATAACGACGAACATCTGGGGCGGAGCGGGCGGCGGGGGCGGGGCAGCGGCAGTACAGCCGTTCGGCAGTGTTCCGGCCACACCCGGACCGAAGAAAAAGGTGTTCGGAGGTGCGGTAATGTCGATGCGCAACGTCGCCGGTGAGGTGGGACTCACCGTGAGCGCCCCGATCGCGGCCGTAATGACGAAGTCGCACTCGAACTGCGTGCCGACCGCGACAGCGGTGGTCATCGTGGGGTCCGTCAGGCTCTTGCTGCCCGTGGTGCCGCAGGACTGCTGCGTCTGCAGTGCGGCGTCCGCGTGACGCACTGCCGGCACCGCAAGGCTGAGCGCGGCGACCGCGAGCGCCAACGCGGTGATTGCTTTGGCTCGGAAGAGTCTGCGCCGCATCGGGGAACTCCTCTGCACCTGGTGGGCCGGCGGGCCGCTGCGCCCATGCCCGTAAGGTCTGCCCGACAGACGACGGCGATCAGGGCGGCCCCGTCACCGTATCGGTGAGACAGAGCGCGACGATGTCGCCGGGCCGCACGGTGGTGACGTCCACCGGCGCCTGCGAGTTGCTGAAGTACAGCGCCTGGAACGCGTGCGTGGCGTTGTCGATGCGGAAGGCCGAGAAGATGTTGCTCACCGGCTGGAACAGCGAGAGGAAGCGCCCGGAATCGAGCGACCCGCCGATGCTCGCCGGCACGGTGATGTAGGCGCAGGGCGGGGCATACTGCGTCGTGCCGCCGGCCGGCCCTGATGTCAGTACGGGCGAGGTTCCGGCGATCGCCGGCGTGGCCGAGGCGCCAGGCGGCAGCACGAACGGCGTCGGCGACGCGGCCGCGGCCGTGCTCACGGCGCCGGGCGCGGCCGTGGCGCCGCTCGTGGGTGTGCCGGCCGCCGGACTCGTGGCGGGCGTGCCGACCAGGCCGAAGCCGACGGCGCCGGGAGCGCCGACCGCCGTCGCGCTCGGCAGCGCGCCGGGCGGCAGGCTGCCCGTGGTTGACTGATTGGCGTTGACGTAGCCCAGCGCGGGGTCGTTCGGCTTGTGCCAGAGGACAGAGTTGACATCCGCGCCCGGCGGCAGGCCGAAGTTGTTGTTGGTCGCGTCCACATTCGCGGTGACGAACTGGTCGAGCCGGATCGCGCAGCCCTGCGCGGCCGCACAGGGGCCGTTGGAGACGATCTGGTTCAGATTGAGCTGCGTGCCCGTTGGCTGGGTGATGTTCGGCGAGCCGATACTGCCGACCTGGATGAAGACGGCGGTGCGCACGTCTTCGGCCGTGATCACGTTGCCGCTGCCGATCGTATTGCGCGCCCCGGCGACGATCAGGTCGGTGTAGTTGCGGCGCAGCGTGTTGTTGTAGATGGCGGTCTGCAAGGGGAAGAGGCTGCCGCCGAAGCCGCCCAGGCGGATACCGGCCGCACCCGGCGTGCGGTGCGACTCGACCACGTTCTTTTGGATCGTGTTATTCGAGGCGGCGTCGTAGACGACGATGCCGTCCTCGTAGTCGTCGCTGACGATGTTTGAGTCGAGCAGCGAGCCCGTGATCGCGCGCAGCACAATGCCGCGTCCGTTGCTCTGCACAACGTTGTTCGAGATCAGATGT
This sequence comes from uncultured Chloroflexota bacterium, assembly GCA_937879875.1. GTDB lineage: Bacteria > Chloroflexota > Dehalococcoidia > CAUJGQ01 > CAUJGQ01 > CALFMN01. The sequence goes on from CALFMN010000234.1 coordinate 6,841, forward strand.
CCGCCGCCGCCGTCCGAGCAGAGCCAGATGCCGGCGTTGACGTTGCGGCCGATCGAATTCGCGGCAATGGTGGCCGCGTTGGTGGCGTCCGAGCCGGCGCCGAGGCACTCGGTTGAGGTAATGCCGAAGCCGGACTTGACATCGCCTGAGGCCAGGGTGGGCGAGAACTTGAACTGCGCGTTGCCCTGAATGTTGTTGCCGAAGATATTGGGGTGGTCACTGCTCGAGAACAGGACGCCAACCGAATTTCCCATGGTTTCGCTCTTCTGGACCGGCAGCGGGTTGAACGTGGCCGGCGGGAACGCCGGAGGCTGTGTGCAGGGGGCGCCGGTGAATCCGGGATTGTTGAAGACATCCCCACCCAGGATGTTGTTGCTGACCGCGGTATAGGCGTCGTTATCGAGGGAGATCGCCGCGTTACCCGGCTGGAATGCGCCGCCCATATCCAGGCCGTCGATGATTGTATGCCCGAATGTATCGAGGTGCGATTGTGGCGGCTCGTTGTTGTTGACCGAGTTTCCGGGGTTTGTCGGGTTCGTACCGTCCGGATACCCGATCGAAGTCACGTGGAAGATTGTCTGACCGTAAAAGGAATGCAGCACCGGAATCCCGAACACGTCAGAGCCCGGCGTGGGGAAGAAGTCCGTCCCCTTTTGCGCCTTGATCCGGGAACTGATCCTCACCGGCTTCGTGATCTCGATCGTGCGACAGACCTCGTAAAAGCCGGATTCGACGAAGATGATCCCACCCGGGGGCAGGTACTTAACGGCGTTCTCGATCGACAGGCAGGGGCCTGGGTTCGATATCGACGGTATCCCGCCGGCACCGAGGTCGGGGCCGCAGACGCTGTTTGGGATCGTCTGGGCGGCGTCAAGGAAGTCAAAGCCGTTGGTTGAGACGGTCAGCACGACGTTCGTGCCGGCTGCACCGCCGCAGGTCTGCGTCGAAATGATCGTTGCAGGATTGGTCGAATCGACGAGATCAACTTTCGCGCCAGAGACGAGCAGTGTCGTGGTGCTGAGAGCGACCGTATTGCCGCTGACCAGAGGGCTGACGGCGGTGGCCGGCGTCTGTGTCGCACCGGTGCCAACCTGAAGATCGATGGTTGCGCCGGTCGTCACAGCATAGGATCCCGGCGGCACAATCGCATTGTTGACCGAAATAGGGGAGGTGGGCGTCCCGCCGGGGGGGGTGATTATCACCGCCAGGCTGCCGAGTGGTGGATTGCCGGCGGCCGAGGTCGTGATAAAGATGTCGCCAAGCGGCTGGGCGCAGTTCAGCGACTGGATGGTGAAGTCGGTCGGCGCCGCGCGTACCCGGAAGACCGCGCGTCCTGAGATGCACACCACGAGCAGCAGGGCGATGGCGGCGGACAGGCGTTTCTTCATGGCGCTGGCGACTCCGCTTACTCTCTCCGCAGAAGCGACGGGACTGTAACATAAAAACGCGATGCTGTTCAGCCCGGCTGGCGGACTTCCGCGAGGGCGTAACGAATGTACCTGTTATAGAATTACATCGTCAACAGTGAAACCGCCCCGCGCCGTTGCGGTTTAGTTTCGCTTTCAGAAAACGTGCATTACGCGGCGGATCGGCTGCTGCATAACGGCGAACCGAGCTCTCTGCACGGGCCAACACGGTCGCCGCGCGGGGCGCCTAACCCTGATTTCGCTTCAGCGAAATCTGTCCCTTCCCGAGGCGGGAAGGGACTTCTGGAGCGTTCCCGGCGGCGCCGGACGGCGGCGGGGCTGGGGAGCCCTCGTGGGACGAACGATAGCGTCGTCTTCCGACATCCGGCTGCCCTCGAATCAAACCCTTCCCGTATCGGGTCAGAGCGCAGCGCGACGGTGCCAGATGGGTTCATGTGTACATGGGCGCCCATGTCAGACAGAGACTTCCCGGGCAAATCCGAGCGCTCGCGCGAGGGAGAGGTCGGTCAACCGCCCCGCCGCCGTCCGGTGCTGTTGGGAGCGCTCCAGAAGTCCCTTCCCGCCTCGGGAAGGGACAGGTTCGGCTTCAGCCGAAGCAGGGTTAGG
>CALFMN010000235.1 GCA_937879875.1 uncultured Chloroflexota bacterium
AGATCGTCGGCAGCGTCAGATGTGTATAAGAGACAGCCATCCCCTGGCCCCTTCCCCCAATACCAGGGGAAGGGGAGATCGTGGCACGGGATTGCGAGGCTGAAGGCGGGGCTGTCTGACCACCAGCGCGCCGGCTGGTGCTACGCAGAATCGTCCCTCCTTCCCCTGCTATCCGGGGACGAGACGACGGGATGGGGCCAGGCGCTGCTGGCCAACTCGCGTTCCAGCGCGACGGGTGCGGTGCGGAGGGCCTGGGCGCGAGCCATGACTTCGGCGAACTCGACCTGGAAGCGCTCACGCGAGAAGCGCTCGGCGTTGGCGCGCAGCGCCTCGATGTCCGGCCGCGGGCCGCGCTCGAACGCCTCGACCGCGGCGATCACAGCGAGCGGTGACTGCTCGGTAAAAAAGCTGCCGGTTACGCCGTCGACCACGGTCTCCAGCGCACCGCCGCGCGCGTAGGCGATCACCGGGCAGCCGGCGGCCTGCGCCTCGACCGGCACGATGCCGAAATCTTCCTCACCGGGGAAGATCAGCGCCTTTGCACGCTGTAAATGATGGCGCACGGCGCTGTCCGGCTGCCAGCCGAGGAAGGTGACGTTCGGCGCGGCCAGCCGTTCGAGCCGCGTCCACTCCGGCCCGTCGCCGATCACCACCAGCGGCCGGCGCAGCTCGGTGAGCGCACGTACCGCAAGGTCGATGCGCTTGTACGGCACGAGGCGCGAAAAGGCGAGATAGTAATCCTCGCGCGGTTGGCAAGGATCGAACGCGGCCACGTCCACCGGCGGATAGAGCACCCGTGAGGGCCGGCGATAGGCGCGCCAGATGCGCCGCGCGGCGTTGTCGCTGTTCGCCAGGAAGAGGTCAACGCGGTTTGCCGCTGCCACGTCCCATTGCCGTAGCTGATGCAGGGTCAGCCGCGCTACCAGGCCATGCAGCGGGCTCAGCCCGCCCACGTAGCGGTGATAGAGATCCCAGGCGTAGCGCATCGGCGACTGCACGTAGGAGACGTGCAGTTGATCGGCGCGAACCAGCGCACCTTTGGCGACGGCATGATGGATCGAGATGATCGTATCAGCGTCGCCGAGGTCGAGCTGCTCGACGGCCAGCGGCATCAGCGGCAGGCAGCTCTGGTAGCGCCGCACGGCGCCGGGCAGTCGCTGCAGGAACGAGGTGGAGACGCGCGTACGGGCAACGGCGGTGCGGCGAAAGGGCCGCGGATCATAGACGAGCGCGGAGACGGGCATACCGGGCTGCATGTCCAGCAGCGCATCGAGGATACGCTCCGAGCCGGCCACGCGCACGAGCCACTCGTGTACGATGCGCACACGCTGGCCGAGCGGGTGAATCGCTGCCGCGCGGTCTTGCGCCGGCTGGTCCTTCACAGCGCTCCTTCCGCCCGTACGTGCGCTCGTATCGTAACCGCCGGCCGGCGTACGTTCATTGATCCGTCGGAGGCGTGGCCCGAACCTTTGGCCGCCGCGCGGCGCACGGTCAGCCACCCCGCAGGGCCGCTGCCGGCGCACCCAGCTCCCGCCGGACGATCGCGGCGCCGGCGGCCAGCGCCCGCAATTTGCCGCGGGCGGCGGCGCGGCTGCGCGGCACGAGGCCGCAGTCGGTGCAGGGGAACAGGCGCTCCGGCGATACGTAGGGCAGCGCCCGGCGAATACGCGCCGCCACGGTTTCCGGCGTCTCAACCTCTTCGGTGCCCACGTCGATCACGCCGACCAGCACGTCCTTGCCCTTGAGTTCAGCGAGTACGGCGGGGTCGACGCCCGACGCGGCGCACTCCACTGAAACCGCGTCGACGCCGGACTTCGCCAGCAGCGGCAGCGTCGCGCCGTAGTGGCCCCACTCCGTGTTCTTTGTCTTCCAGGCCAGCACGCCGGGCACGCCGTAGCCGTAGCAAATGTGCACAGCCGTGCGCGCCGCCACGCCGTCGATGCAGCGCTCCAGCGCCGCGATACCCCACGCCGCGACCTTGTCCAGATAGATGTTGAAGCAGGGCTCGTCGAACTGCACGATGTCGGCGCCGGCCTCGACCAGCGCGCGCGCCTCGGCGTTCAGCAGCGCCGCAAAGCGCAGCGCCAGCGTCTGCTCGTCCGCACCGTAGTGCTCATCCAGCAGGCTGTCCACCGTGGTCATCGGGCCAGGCAGCGTGACTTTGAGTGTGCGATCCGTGTGCGCCCGCGCAAAGCGCACGGCATCGACCAGCACCGGACCCGGCCGCGTCACCTCGCCGACGATGCGGGCCACGCGCGTCTGCTCGGTGTAGCGGCCGCCCCGCGCCCGCTTCGTGCCCAACCGCTCCGTGTCGATGCCCGTCAGCCCGTCGAGAAAGCCCCAGATGTAGTGGCGGCGGCGCTGCTCGCCGTCGGTAACGATGTCAACGCCCGCCCCGTGCTGATCGTCAAGCGCCAGGCGCACGGCATCGTCCTGCGCCTCGGCCAGCAGTTCGCCCTCCAGCCGCCAGGGGGCGAAGAGCAGATTCGCCTCGGCGAGCCAGGCGGGCTTCGGCAGGCTTCCGGTGATCATCGTCTCCAGCATCTGCGCACTCCCTCTTCACCGCACGGTGCCGGCCGCAGACGGCCGGCATGCCCTCGCGGCCTTCGATTGTAGAACGGAGCGGCGTGTCCGTGCGCGGCGTGGCGTGTGTCTCACGCCCGTGCGGCGACCCCGTGGAAGACATGGCGGGGCAGCGTGGCGGCACTCGCCACGCTGCCCCGGGGGCACGCGCCCGTGTGACCTGTGTGAAAGGTGAAGTGCGGGACCGCTCGGTCTATGCCGCGAGCAGCCGGACCGTCTCCTCGTCCGCATCCGTGCTGGCTGCAGCGTCGATGCCGCCGTTTGTAAGCTGACCACGGATCCGCGTTTCGGTCCTGGTCCAGTCGTCGTGCGTGTTCTCGACTGCCAGGATCAGGATCGCGTCGGCGTTGTTCGTGAGACCGTGCTGGATCGTCTCAGATCGACAGCGTACTGCTGGTTGTCCCTGTCCAGCGCCTTGAGCTGTGCGTCGCGCGTGGCGACGCTTCGGCGCCTTGCCGGGCGCGACGCGCCGAATCCTGCGCTGCGGCCAGGCCGGCACATGCGCAGGGAAACATGGGGGATCGCCCCAATTCAGGTATCGAAGCCCGGCTGACAAGCTTTAGGGGTCGAAGCCTGTCGATGCGGAATCCTTTCGGCGGGCGGGCTTCGGCGGCGTGGTGGGAGCGCGGCCGTCGATGAAGCGACCGTCCGGCAAGTGGCTGAGCATCTTCATCGCCGTGTTGGTCGCCGGCGGGCTTGCGCTCTACGCCGCCTCCGCGGGCAACCAGAAGATTTCCACGACCTCGCTGCCGACCGCCGCGCCGACCGTCGCCGCGCCGGGAGCCACGCCCGCACCCGATCTCGCCGCCGCGCCTGCCGCGAGCGGCTCGGCGGTGCCGGGCATGTCGGTGGGCTCGCTGATCAGCCTGGTGCTCAAAGTCGGCATCGTCGCTGCGCTGCTGGCGCTCAGCCTCTGGGCATTGCGCAAGTACGCCGGCAGCGGGCCGCGCTCGGGCGGGCGCACCGGCGCAATTCAGATCGTCGATACGATCTCCGTGGCACAAAATCGTGCGTTCTACGTGCTCGACGTGGGCGACCGCGCCGTCGTGGTCGGCGCCACGCCGCAGCAGCTTGCGGTCGTGGCGGAGGTCACGGACGAGGACGTGCTGGCGCGCCTGCGCCAGCGTCCGCAGGCCGCCGCGCCGCCGTTGGCCGGCCTCTGGCGGCAGTTCGGCAACATGCGCGAGCGTCAAAACGAGCTGCGCAGCGTTGCCCAGGCACACCGGCCCGAACCTGAGGAGGCGCCGGTGACGGATCCGCCGGCGCGTCGCTCGAAGCCCGCGGCGCGGCCCGCGGCACGAGCCGCGGCAGAGCCGGCGCGCCTGCAGCCCACCAACGGCGAGAGCTTTGCCCGAACGCTTGCCGCCGCGAGCATCGCGCAGCAGGCCGAGCCTGCGCCGGCGCCGCGCCCGCGACCGGCCGCGCTGCCGGCGATCGATGACACGGAGCGCCTGCGCGCCCTGAGCGAACGGCTCGGCGCCGCGCAGGAAGGCGCCCGATGAGCCGTCCATGCGCCGCGCCCGCAGCGCAGGTCAGAGCGACGATGTCTTTCGCGACGATTCGCGGCCGCGGGCGGCTGCGGCGGCTGGCGCGGCCGAAGGCGCTGGGCGGCCTGGCCGTCTTGTTGCTCACCGTGCTGGCGCTCAGCGGCTGCGCCACGCAGAACGCCGACGGCTCGACCACGATCAACGCCGGCCGCGGCTCGGCGACGACGGGCGTGGCGCTGATCGCGGTGCTGACCGTGATCTCGATCAGCCCGGCGCTGCTGATGATGGTCACGTCGTTCACGCGCATCGTCGTGGTGCTCTCGCTGCTGCGCAACGCGATCGGCGTGCCGCAGCTACCGCCGAACCAGGTGATGCTCGGCCTGGCGCTGTTCCTCTCCGTCTTCATCATGGCGCCGCAGTGGCAGGCGATTAACCAGAACGCGCTGCAGCCCTATCTGCACGGCGACATCCAGGAGAGCGAGGCGTTCGACCGCGGCCAGCAGCCGATCCGCGACTTCATGCTGCGCCAGACGCGGCAAACGGACCTGGCGTTGTTCATCAAGCTCTCGAACCGCCCGCAGCCGAACACGGTGAACGACGTGCCGACCTACGTCGTCATCCCCGCCTTCATCATCTCCGAGCTGAAGACGGCGTTTCAGATGGGTTTCATCCTCTTCGTGCCGTTTCTGATCATCGACCTCGTCGTCTCCAGCGCCCTGCTGGCGATGGGCATGATGATGCTGCCGCCAACCGTCGTTTCGCTGCCGTTCAAGCTGCTGTTGTTCGTGCTGGTGAACGGCTGGTATCTGATCGCCGGCTCGCTGGTGGCGAGCTTCGGCGTGCACTGAGCGCCTGCAGACGCAGAGCGCGTCCGCGAAAGGATTGTGGATGACCGAGGAGTTCGTGGTTCGCCTGGCGATGGACGCGTTGTGGACGGGCCTCAAGATTGCGGGGCCGATCCTGATCGTCACACTCGTCGTCGGCCTTGTGATCAGCACGATTCAGGCGGTGACGCAGGTGAACGAGGCGACATTAAACTTCGTGCCGAAGGCGCTGGCGCTGATCGCAACGCTGGCTCTGCTCGGCCCCTGGATGCTGAACACGCTCGTCTCCTACACCGCCGCGGTCTTCGCCGGGCTGCCGACGTTTGTGCGGTAGGGGGTGAATAGTGAATGGGGAGTGGGGAGTGGAGGGTCTGAGACTGGCCGGCGCGCTTCGACCGCGGCCAGGCGCCCGCGTCCCTCATCACACTGCTAAATTCGCGGGCGCGCGGCAGGCCGCCGCGCGTCGGTTCACCACTCACCATTCACCACTCACCCGCTCATGATCACCCTCTCGCAGACCTCGATCCTCGTCTTCGGCCTGGTGCTGGCGCGGGTCAGCGGGCTAATCGTGACGGCGCCGGTGCTGGGCGGACGGCAGGCGCCGGCGCAGACGCGTATCGGCCTCGCCGTAGCGCTCAGCCTGATCTTCGTGCCGCTGCAACTGCAAGCCAACCCGGTGATTCCCACCGATCTCATCGCCTACGGCGTGCTGGCCGGGCGCGAGCTGCTGATCGGCCTCGCGGTTGGCCTGGCCGTGGCCGTGATCTTCCACGGTGTGACGATGGGCAGCCAGCTAATCGGCATCCAGATCGGCTTCGGCCTCGGCGGCGTGCTCAACCCGGCCAGCGGGCAGGAATCGACGATCCTCGACAACTTCTACACGGTGCTCGCCACCGTGATTTTCCTGACCGCGAACGGCCACCACGCCGTGCTCGCCGCGTTGGCGCACACCTTTCAAGTCGCGCCCGTGGGCGGCGGCTCGGCGCCGAACATCGACCCCGTGCAAGTGATGGCGATGATCCAGTCCGTGTTCGTCGTGGCGCTGCGCATCGCCATGCCGGCGATCGCGGCGCTGTTGCTGGCCGACGTCGGTCTGGGCCTCGTCGGGCGCGTGGCGCCGCAGATGCAGATCATCATCGTCGGCGCGCCGGTCAAGATCGCCATCGGGCTGCTGCTGCTCGCCGCCTCCACTCCGACCACGACGGCGCTGATGGGCGGGGTTTTTCAGAACCTGAACCGCACCATCGGCAGGCTGGTCGGCGGCTGAGCGAACGATGGCGGAAGAACGTACCGAAGCCGCAACGCCCAAACGCCGCGCCGACGCGCGCAAGCGCGGCCAGAGCGCCCGCAGCCACGACCTGACCACGGCGGCGGTGCTGCTGGCCGGCATCTACGGCGTCAAACTGCTGGCGAGCGAGGCCGCGGGCCGCCTGCGCGACCTGCTGGTGGGCAACGTGCTGGCGCTGGGCCATTTCGACAAAGATGCGCCGTTGAGCGCGGGCGGCGATGTGCTGGGCACGCTGACCAGTGTACTGCCGCCGCTGCTGGGGCTGATGGCGGTCACGGCGCTGCTGGTGCACATCGCGCAGGGCGGCTTCGTCTTCGCGCCGGGGCTGCTTGCGCCGAAGGCCGAGCGCGTCAACCCCTTCAGCGGCGCCAAACGCATCTTCTCCATGCAGGGGCTGATGGCGAGCGGTAAGACGCTGGCCAAGTTTGCGGTGGTAGCCGGCGCCGTGGCCTGGGTGTTCTCCGACAACATGACGAAGCTCGCGGCGATCGGCGCCCTCGACCTGCTGCCGGCCGTCAACATGGTCGCCGGCCTCGTCTGGGACGTGCTGTTCAAGGCGGCGATCGCGATGCTGGCGCTGGGCGCGGTGGACTATCTGGTCGAGCGGCGGCGCTTCCTGAAGAGCATCCGCATGACCAAGCAGGAGGTGCGCGAGGAGTACCGCCAGAGCGAGGGCGACCCGCAGGTGCGCGCCCAGCTACGCCGCCGCCGCGAGGCGCTGTTCCGCGGGATGCTGAAGAACGTGAAGAAGGCGGACGTGGTGGTGACGAACCCCACGCACTTCGCCGTTGCCTTGCAGTACGACCAGCTCACGATGTCGGCGCCGACCGTGATCGCGAAGGGCCAGGATCTCGTCGCGCTGCGGCTGCGCGAGGTGGCGAAAGAGGCGGGCATTCCGGTGATGGAGAACCCGCCGCTGGCGCGGGCGCTGCACAAGCTCGTGCCCGTGGGCGGCCAGATCCCCGCCGACCTCTACCTCGCCGTGGCCGAGATCCTCGCCTTCGTCTTCCGCCTGAGGGCCGAGCGCCTGGCGCGGCGCTAGCGGCGCCGGGCAGACGGGAACAGTCGGCGCGCGCTCCTCATAAAGTAGGGGAATCCCCGATACGGCGGTTATGACGACTTACGTACCGTTATGGCAGAAACATTGCGAACCTGATCCGCGGCAGGAGAGCAGCATGGCGTTTCATTCTGATACCGCCCGCAGTACGATCCTCGGCCGTCCGCTGGCGCCCGTGGCCGGTCGCCGGCCGGCGCTGAGCATCCGGGTGCTGATCTGCGACGACCACGCGCTGCTGC
>CALFMN010000236.1 GCA_937879875.1 uncultured Chloroflexota bacterium
CGCCGTGCCCCCACTGTTACACAATCTGGGTAACGATGAGCCCACAGGGGAGGGGTTTGTCCGGGGACAATCGGTAGCTCTCATACGAACCCTTCCGTCGCAGGGAAGGGACAGACCGCGAAGCAGTCAGGGACAGGTGGCTCAGCGGTCTGCGAGCCAGGCGGGAAGTTGCTCGGCTTCAAGCGGCTCGCCGAGGAGGAGGCCCTGAGCGGTGTCGCAGCCCAGCGTGCGCAGCGCCGCGAGGGTCTCGCTGTTTTCGATGCCCTCCGCGGTGATCTGCAGGCCCAGGTTGTGCGCGAGGTCGATCGTGGCGCGCGCGATCGCCGCGTCGTTCGGGTCGCTGAGCATATCGAGCACAAACGACCGGTCGATCTTGACCTCATCCACCGGCAGCCGCTTGAGATAGGCGAGCGACGAGTAACCGGTGCCGAAGTCGTCGATGGCGATGCGTACGCCGAGCGCGTGCAGCCGCATCAGCGTTTCGATCGCGCGCTGCGGGTAGGGAACCAGGGCGCTCTCGTTGATCTCCAGCGTGACTGCGGCGGGCGGCAGACGGTGGGTCGCAAGCAGCTCGGCGAGCATCTCGGCCGTGCGGCGTTCGTGCAGCGTCCGCACCGAAAGCTTGACCGCGACGCCGACGGCGTGGCCGGTGGTGCGCCAGTCTGAGCACGTCTGTAACGCGGCGCCGAGCAGCCAGCGTGTGAGCGGCCCGATCAGGCCCGTTTGTTCGGCCAGCGGAATAAAATCATGCGGCGGAATCAGACCGCGGCGCGGATGCCGCCAGCCGGCGAGCGCTTCCAATCGCAGCACCTGCCGCGTGCGGATGTCGCAGATCGGCTGAAACGAGAGCACGAGCTGCCCGCCTTCAATGGCCGATCGCATGTCGCCAAGCAGGGCGAGCCGGTCGGGGCTGTGCTGGTCTTGCTCGGACGTGTAGAGCACGGCGCCGCGCTTACCCCGCTTCGCCACGTACATGGCGACGTCGGCCCGGCGCAGCAGCGTTTGCGCGTCCAGCCCGTGGTCGGGGTAGACGGCGATGCCGATGCTCGCACCCACGTCGATGCCGTAGCCGTCGATCGGGAATGGCTGCTCCAGCGCTTCGAGCAGTTTCTGCGCGGCGATCTGCGCCCCCGTCTGCGCGTCGCCGGGCAGCAAAATGGCGAACTCGTCGCCGCCCATGCGCGCCACGGTGTCCGAGGTGCGCAGCGCGTCCTGCAGGCGGCGCGCCACGTGTTGCAGCAGCACATCGCCCATCTGGTGGCCGAGCGTGTCGTTCACCTCTTTGAAGCCGTCCAGATCCATCACCAGCAGCGCCAGCGGCAGCGCCTCGCGGCCGGCGGTGCGGATCGCCTGCTCCAGCCGGTCGCGCAGCAGGACGCGATTGGGCAGGCCGGTGAGCGCATCGTGCTGCGCCTGGTGTTCAAGCGCAGCCGTCTGCGCCTTGCGCTCGGTGATGTCGTGAAAGGCGATCACCGTGCCCGCGGCGCGGCCGTCGCTCATAATCGGCGAGGCAGAGAAGCTGACGGGCAGCGGCGTGCCGTCGCGCCGCACGAAGATCGCATCCTCAACGCGGGCCGCCACGCCGCCGGCGATCGCCAGCGCAACGGGGTGCGGCGCTTCGGACGCGGCGGCAAGGAGTTGCTGAATAGACGTGCCGGCGAGACCGCCGCTGTCCCAGCCAAGCATGCGCAGCGCCGAGGGGTTGGCCAGCGTCACGCGCCCCTCGCCATCCAACGCCAGCACGCCCTCGCCGAGGTTGTTGGTGATCGCGCCGGTGAACTCGAGCTGGCGGCGCAGCCCTTCCTCCGCCGAGCGCGCCTCCTGATACAGCCGGGCGTTGTCCAGCGCCACGACGGCCAGGCGGGCGAACTGGCCGAGCGCAGCGATCTCGTCCTGGCCGAAGGGCGCATCGCTGTTGACGCGCACCAGCCCGATCACGCCGATGACCTGCTCACCCGATTTCAGCGGTACGCCGACTGCCGCGCGCACGGCGTCGCGGACGCCGCCGGGCAGTCGGCCCTCCCAGCGGTTATAACCGGCGACCGCAAGCGGCTCACCGCTGGCCCAGACGCTGCCGACCACGCCCTCGCCCGGCTTAAAGCGCCGGCCGATCTCGTCGCTGAACAGACCGGTGGCGGCGGTCAGCTCCAACCACTGAGCGTCGGGGGTCACCAGGTCGATGTACCCGTGGTCGCCGCCGAGCAGCGCCGCGGAGCGGGCAACGATCGCGTTCAGCACCTCCGCGACGTCCAGCCGGTTGATCAGGCCGAGGGCGGTCTCGTGCAGCGCGGCCTGGTATTCGTTCTGGCGGCGCAGTTGCTCCTCGGCGCGTGTGCGCTCTGCCAGCTCCTGCTGCGCCGCGCTGTAGAGCCGGGCATTGTCCAGAACCAGCGAGGCGAGTTGCGCGAACTGCCCCAGCACGGCGATCTGTTCGGGGCCGAAGGCGCGGCCCGGCTCGCGGTACGAGACGCCGAGCACGCCGACGACGTGTTCACCGGAATGCAGCGGTACGCCGGCGATGGCGAAGATCTGCGGCAGGCCGAGATCGCGAAGGTGCCCGCGCCAGGCGTAATAATCCTCGACGGCCAGCGGTCTGCCGCTGCGCATGACCTCTCCGCCCAGCCCCTCGTCGATGGCGACGCCGCGGCCGACCCGATCGCGGTAGATGCCGCTGCCCGCGCGCGTGCGCAGGCGCCGCTTTTCGGGCTCGAGCAGAAAGATATAGCCGTCCAGCGCCTCGACGAGCGCGGCCGCGCGCGTGACGATCGCGTTCAGCAGATCGTCCACGTCGAGGCGGTTGAGCAGGCCGAGCGCGGTTTCGTGCAGGGCGGCGCGGTACTCGTTCTCGCGCCGCAACCGTTCCTCGGCGCGCCGGCGTTCGTCGATCTCCTGCCGCGAAGACTGGTAAAGCCGCGCGTTGTCGTACGCGATCGAGGCCAGCTGCGCGAACTGCACCAGCACGGCCAGCTCTTCACTGCCGAACTCCTGCTCCGGGTCCGTAAAGGCAAGCCCGAGCACGCCGACGACTTCGGCGCCGGCGCGCAGCGGCGCCGCACCGCAGGCGCGTACCACATCGCGCTCGCTGCCCGCCAGGCGGCCGCGCCAGGCGGTGTAGTCGGGAACGAGCATCGGCTCGCCCGTGGCGAGCACCGAGCCGGCGAGCCCCTGCCCATGTCCCATGCGCGTGCCGAGCTGCTCACGGAACATGCCGGTGCCGGCGGTCGTTTCGAGCGATGCGCCGTCGGCCGAAACGAGGTTGACGAAACCGTGCGCCGTGCCGAGCAGGGCCGTGGCGCGGGTGACGATGGTGTCCAGCAGGTCGGCCACGTCGTGCCGTTGCATCAGGCCGAGCGTGATCTCGTGCAGGGCGGCGCGGTATTCGTTCTCGCGCCGCAGCCGCATCTCCGCGCGGCGGCGCTCCTCCAGCTCCTGGCGCGCGGCCTCGTGCAGCCGCGCGTTCTCCAGCGCCAACGCCGCGAGCCGCGCAAACTGCGTCAGGATCTCGACCTCGTCGGCGCGGAACGGCGAGCCGTGCCGCGGCCGCGAGAGGCCGAGCACGCCGACGACCGCCCCGGCCGACAGCAGCGGGATTCCCACGGTGGCGTGGACGGCGGTCCTCAAGTCGTTGAGGGAAACGCCGCGCTCCCAGTGCGTGTAGTCGTCGATCACCAGAGGCTCGCCGGTTTCCCAGACCGTGCCGGCCATGCCTTCCCCGCGCTGCAGCCGCCGGGCATGACGCCCGCGCAGATCGCCTGTGGTGGCCGCGAGCTCGAGCGCCTCGCCGTCCGCCGAGACCAGGCAGATGAACGCGTCGCTGGCGTTCAGCAAGGCAGCGGCACGCTGGACGACGGCCTCGATCAGATCGGCCACCTCGACGCGATTCATCAGCGCCAGTGTCAGTTCATGCAGCGCCGCCTGATAGTCGTTCTGGCGCCGCAGCGCCGCCTCGGCGCGGCGGCGTTCGTCAAGCTCTTGCTGCGCTGCCTGGTAGAGCCGCGCGTTGTCCAACGCCAGCGATGCCAGTTGCGCGAACTGGCCGAGCACCGCCAGTTCCTGCTCGCCGAACCGGCGCTCCGGGTCGGTATGCACCAGGCCGATGACGCCGGCCACCTCGCCGCCGGAGTGCAGCGGCACGCCGGCCATCGCATGCAACGTGCCGCGCAGAGACGGATCAGTTGCTGCATCTGCCCATGTCGCGTAGTCGTCCACCGCGATCGCCTGGCCGGTCTGCCAGACGCGCCCGCCGACGCCGACGCCGAACGGCAGCCGCCGGCCGGTGCGCTCGCGGAAGATGCCGACGCCCGCGATCGCCACGAGCTCGTGCGTGTCGGGGTCGGCGCGGTAGATATAGCCGTGCGGCACATCCAGCAACGCGGCCGCGCGGGTAACGATCGTCTCCAGCATGCCCGCCAGATCGAGCCGGTTCATCAGCGCGAGCGTCGTCTCATGCAGCGCGGCGAGGTAGCTGTTCTGCCGGCGCAACAGCTCTTCGGCCCGGCGGCGCTCGTCGATGTCCTCGGCCATGACGATCAGAAACCGGACACGGCGCTCGGCGTCGCGCACGAGCGACGCGGTGATGCTGACCCAGATGTCGCGGCCGTCCCGCCGCAGATAGCGGCGTTCGTAGTGGAAGTGATCGTGGGCGCCGGAGAGCATCGCCTCGGCCTCGGCCCGGGCTTGCTCGATCATCGAGGGATGCAGGATGTCGGCGAACGATCGCCGCTCCAGCTCGCCAGACCCGTAGCCGAGCATCCGTTCCAGCGCCGGATTTGCCGCGTGAATGGTGCCATCCAGGGCGCAGCGCGCGATGCCGATCGCCGCCCCGTCGAAGACGGCGCGGAAACGCTCCTCACTCTCCCGCAGCGCCTCTTCAACCCGGCGGCGCTCCTCAAGTTCTTGCTGCGCGGCCTCGTAGAGACGGGCGTTTTCGAGCGCTACCGTCGCCAGTTGCGCGAACTGCCCGAGGACGGCGATCTCCTCCTGCCCGAACGCGCGGCGGATCGTGCTGCGCGCCAGCCCGAGCACGCCGATCACCTGCTCGCCCGAGCGCAGCGGCGCACCGACGACGGCGCGCAGGTGCTCGCGCCCCGGTGCCGGTGAACGCCCTTCCCAGGCAGCGTAATGCTCCACCGCCAGCGGCTCACCGGTCTGCCAGACGCGGCCCGCGAGCCCTTCGCCGCGTCCGATTTTTCGCCCCAGCCATTGCTGGAAGCGCCCGCTGGCGGCCGTTGTCACCATGGCGTCGCCGCCCGGCCGCACCAGATAGATGAAGCCGTCCTCGGCTTCCAGCAGCGCTGCCGCCCGCGTTACGACGGCGTCCAGCAGATCCGCCACGTCGAGCCGGTTGACGAGGCCCAGGGTCAGATCGTGCAGCGCGCCGAGGTAGCCGTTCTGGCGCCGCAACGTCGCTTCGGTCTGTTTCCGGCCGGTGATGTCGCGGGCGATGCCGCTGAAGCCGCTCAGCGTCCCGTCACGATCGTGGATGGGCGAGAGCGTCAGCGAGACGACACGTTGCTCGCCGCCGCTGGTCAGTTGCACCGTTTCGTAATTTTGAACGGGCTCGCCCGCGGCCGCGCGTTGCAGGAGCCGCGTGACTTCGCCCGACGGCGGCGGGAACTCGTCCGGATGCCGGCCGAGCACCTCCGCCGCGCTGAAGCCGTACAGCCGTTCGGCGCCGGGGTTCCAGCTCGTGATCGTGCCGTCTGGCGCATAGCTCACGATCGCGTCGTTTGACTGCTCGACGATCGCGGCGAGTTGCCGCAGGCGTTCCTCCGCGGCGCGCGGCGCGCCGTACGCTTCAGGCATGGCCGAGACACCGCCTTCGCCGGCCGGGCCCGCGTCCGGAAGCCGCGCGCCGGATGCGGCCGCCGTGGGGAGCTGGCGCGTCCGTGTGCTGCCGCGAGTTACGCGGTTCGATCGTTTCGGTGTCGACATTCGCCCCCGCCGCTGTCCTGCTCAAAGGATCGGCGCAACCGTGCGTCATCTGCAGAGTATATCAAACTCATTGCAGGGATGGGGGCTGATTCACCGCCAGATGAGCAACGATTGCTGCCGGAAGGCGCCGCCGGATCGGACTGCGTGTCCGCGGTCAGTATCGAGCAGCCTCTACGGGCATCGAGCGTTCGCCGGCGCCTTGTGCCGGACCCGGACAGTGTACCCGGCCGGCCGCGCGCTCGGCGTGCTGGCGGACACATTCACGCATGCATGCATGCATGCGCGTAACAACGCATCGAGCGCGCGTTGCCCGATCAGGCGACCGAGGAGGGCGGCGCTCCGGGCGATGCTTCACCCGATCGCCGCGGCGACATGCCCGCCTCAAACAGCACCGCCTGCCCTTTGCCGCCGGCCTTGGCGGCGTACAGCGCCCGGTCTGCACGTCCGAGCAACTCGGCCGCTGTGGGCGCGGCGCCGGCGGCGTGCGCGATGCCTGCGCTGGCGCCGATTCGCAGCGGGCGGCCGAACAGTTCGTACGGCTGCGCGAGACGGTCGATGATGCGTTCGGCGAGCTGCACGGCGTCCTCCGGCGCGAGGATGTCGGCGGCCAGCACGGTGAACTCGTCACCGCCGTAGCGCGCGACGGTGTCGCCGGGCCGCACGCATTCCCGCAGTCGCTGTGCCGCCTCGCGCAGCAGCACGTCGCCGTCGGCGTGACCGTGCTGGTCGTTCACGTCCTTGAAGCGATCGAGATCCACGAACAGCACGGCCAGGCCACTGCCTCTGCGCCCGAGGTACGTCAGCGTGTGTTCGAGCCGGTCCAGAAAGAGCAGCCGGTTTGGCAGGCCGGTGAGGGCATCGTGGAAGGCCAGGTGGGTCAGCTCCTCCTCCGCCTGCTTGCGCTCGGTGACGTCACGGGCATTGACGACGATCCCTTCAACATGGCGGTCGTGGAGCAGGTTGTTGGCGATCGCCTCGAGGTACCGCCAGGAGCCATCGCGGTGGCCGCAACGAAACTCGAACGGCTCGCTCACTCCCGGCTGCTCGAGCACGCTGAGCAGGCGGTCGAGCACATACACCCTGTCCTCGGGATGGACGAGGGCGATGAAGTCGGTGTCCTGCAGCGCTTCGGGCTGGTGCCCGAGCACGCGCACGACCGACGGGCTGGTGTAGCGTCGCGTGCCGTCCGCATCCAGAATCGACATCACGTCGGAAGCGTGCTGCACCAGGGCGCGGAAGCGGGCCTCGCTCTCGCGCAGCAGTCGCTCCGTCTCTCCCGTCTCGCCGGCGCTCGCCGCGGCTGAACGCGATGCGGCGCGAGTGCGGCGCTGCGTCAGGGCGCCGGCGGCGGGCACGAGCCCACCGCCGACCAGCGCGTTCACGATCAGCACGCTGCGCGAGAGCGGATCGGCGAAGCTCTGCCAGTCGTGCCCGACGCCTTCCACGAGCAGGCAAGCGCCCAGGCTGAGGAGCAGCCCGCGACAGCGCCCCGAACCTGCCAGCAGGCGGCGAGCGCGATGATGACGAACGCCTGCAGGAACCAGGCAGCAGTTCCGCCAACCCCTGCCAGCGGATGCAGCGCCAGCACGGCGGCCAGCAGCAGCGCGGCCGCGGCGCCGGCGGCGCTGGCCAGCGCCGGAAGCCGCTGTGCCAGCGGCATGGCGGGCGCGCTCGCGGCGAATCGCCGCGAGCGGCGCACGAGGTCGGCGGCCAGCAGGTCAGGTTCGAGCGCCGGCACCGGCGCCGCGCCGCGCCGGCCGAAGCATGCGGCGAACGAGGAGGGCACGCGCCGTGACCAGTCGGGCTTCATCGCGTCGTCGGTCTCTCTTCCGCGCGCAGCGCAGCATAGGCAGCACGCGGATGGCTGTTCACACGATACAGAGTGATGAGCAGGGCGCCGCAGACCAGGCTGAAGCCGCCCACCGCGATCGCGGCAGACGCCGGCAGGCGGCTTGCGGCCAGCGGGCTCAGGGGCATCAGCCAGATGAGCGTCAGCATCGCCCAACTCCAGAGCAGGCGGCGGATGCGGCGTTCGCGCCGGCAGAGCCGCCGCAGCCACGCGGTCATCGCGTCCGGCGACAGCGGTCTCTGCTCACGTCCGGCGAAAGCCAGCGTTGCGAGAGCGAAAAGCTGCGTCACGCGCCTCCTCCTTGCGCGGCCGTCCTCGCGCCGGCCACGGCGCGATCGGCGCCGGTTCCGGCCGCGGCGGCTTCATCTTGAACCACGGAACTGAGGGCGGCGATCACGTCCGGATCCCAGAGCGTACCCGCGCCGGCATGGGCGATCAGCAGCGCCCGCGGCGCCGCCAGTGCGGGACGATGCTCGCCGGGAGCGCGCAGGGCCGCATAGGCCTCGCAGGCGACGAAGATGCGTGACCCGAGCGGAATATCCTTGCCGGCAAGGCCGAAGGGCTCGCCGCGGCCGTCGAAGCGTTCGTGGTGGAAGCGCAACGTCTCGGCCACCCGGCGCAGACCGAAGACCGCGGTCGCGTAGGCGGCGACGGCTTCGGGATGGTCGCGGCGCAACGCGCGTCGCTCCCCGCGCTGGAGACCGGTTTCGGCCAGCAGATCGTCCGGCCGTACGACGTTGTGCAGGTGGTGTACCCGCACGGCGAGGGTCAGCGAACGGCTGTCCGCGTCGCTCATCTTGCAGCGGCGTGCCACGGCATCGACCAGTGCGGCCACATCCCGAGAGTGATCTGGCCGCTGGCCAGCGCGCGGCTCGACGGTATCGGCCAGCTCCTCGGCGATCTCGACCAACTCGGTTTCGAAGCGCAGGCGCGCCTGCTGCATCCAGCCGAGCACGAGCGCGGGCGCCGCGGCGACGCAGGCAAGCCACGGCGCCAGCGCGACGGCGGGCGCAAGGGCGATGCCGATGGCGACCAGCAGTGCATGCGTCTCCAGACTGGCGGCGTGCGCGGATAGCCAGCCGCGCAGTTGGAAGCGGCCGCGCTGGATCGCCGTCGCGCCGTCGACGGCCAGCGTGCTGACCAGATACAGCGCCAGCCCCGCCGGCAGCAGCGCGGCCAGGACGAGGGAGTCACCGTTCGCCGAAGGTGCCAGCGCGCGATAGACAGCGGCGGCGATGCGCAGGCTGACGGCGACCTGCGCCGCATTGAAGAGCGCATTGAAGGCCGGCCGGCGCAGGTAGGTGTTGCCGAGCATGGCGCCGCCGGCGCCGGCAGCGGCACTCAGCGGCGGCGGCAGCAGCGCGATCGCCAGCAGGTGCAACGCCGTGTCCGGAATGACGCGTCGTTTCGCGCCGACCGTCAGCGGCGCCGCATAGGCGAGGGCGATCAGGCTCGTCAAGAGCAGCGTGACCGTGAGCGACCGCGTCGAGAGCCGTGGCGGAGCGGCGGCGAACGAGCCCGCCAGCCCGCCCGCGCCGATCGCGATCACGGCCCAGACGTAGGTTCGCAGGCTGCGGCGCATCCGGCTCATGCGATCTCGCGTTCCGGCAGGCTCGAAATCCGTCTGCGCATCTTAGTACAGCATGACGTTGGCCGAGAGCTGATTGGCGGTCGTGCCATGCGTCACCGACGTGGAGAGCAGCGTCGAGAGCTGCAGCGTCAGGAGATTGGTGACGCTGATCTGGGCACCAAGCGCCTGTGTCGCCTGCCAGGTCACCACGATCTGTACGGGGATGGGCTGACCGACCACGCCGCCCAGTATGCCGCCGAGCAGCGATCCGCCCGGCACGGGCACGAAGCGCACGTGCTCGTGAAAAGCGACGTTTGCTCCGAGCGAGAGGGAGACAGGCACACCCTGCGGTACGTAGATGACGATGTCGGCGCTGTCTACGGCAGCGGCGACCTGCGCCGCGGAGCCCTGCACGCCGAGGTTGATGCGCAGCGCCCGCAGGCCGATCACGACGACCGGATCGTCGAAGCACCAGTCTTCTGATGCGTGGGCGGATGGCGGTTTAAACAGGATGGCCGCAGGAATCAGCAGAGCGGCAACGAAGAGCCAACGAGCCAGCTTCCTCATAAGGCACCCATCCCGGCGAGATTATCGATGACTGCGGTCGATCTCCGCCGGC
Organism: uncultured Chloroflexota bacterium; assembly: GCA_937879875.1. GTDB lineage: Bacteria > Chloroflexota > Dehalococcoidia > CAUJGQ01 > CAUJGQ01 > CALFMN01. The sequence continues at coordinate 9,973 of CALFMN010000236.1, forward strand.
TCGCGGGCGATGACGGCGCCGGCGGAACGCCGGACGACTTCGCGGCGGGCGAGCCGTGCCTGGCCGTGCGCTGCAAACGCGCAGCCGAGAAGCGTGCGTGATATCGGCTGAAGGAATTATCGTCTGCGCCGCTAAAAATCTGAAGACGTGTTATGGGATCGTTCCACATCCTGGTTTGCGCAAAGCAGGTGTTTCCTGACACCAACACACCAACTGGCCGGCAGTGCGGCTCCGTGCAAGCCAGTTGCCCCGGCCGCTGGGTCGGTTCCGCGCCGCCCGCGATGACGCGATCGCGGGTCAGGGCCGCGTCGTGGCGGCGTCCGCGGCCTCACGGGCTTTGCGGGCGGCCTCCAGCCCCTCGCGCAGCGGCGCGGGCAGCTCCTTGCCGGCGTCTTCGTAGGCTTTCGCGAATGCGGCCGTCGAGCCGCGGAAGGCGAGCGCCTGGTTCGCTTCGATCCAGTCGCGCTGCGCCTCGATGCTCTGCAACTGGTTCTGGAAACGCGGCGCGACGTAGCGCGCCCACAGCTCGTAGCTGCGCAGCATCTGCTCGGTGCTGGCCCACTCGTGCGCCAGGCCGAGCACGCCGCCCAGTCCGCCGGAGCGTTCGAGGATCGCCTCGATCGCCGTCGCCGCATCGTCCGGCGTGCCGATGATCACGCTGCCGCGTTCGGCCGCCTCTTCGATGTCAATGCCGCTGGTGAGCACCGATGCCAGCGGCTGCGGCGCCGGCGCGTTGCGATCGCCCACGTAGGCGCGGCGGGCAAAGCCTTCGCGCAGGTCGGCCAGCGCTTCCTGCCGGCTGTCGGCCAGATGGATGGGCTCGACGACGCGCCACTCGCCGCGGTCCACCGTCTTGCCGGACTCGGCCGCGGCCTCTTCCACCCAGCCCCAGGTGCGCTGGAAACCCTCGTGGTCGGCGCCAGCAACGGTGAGCAGGCCCACGCCGTGCCTGCCTGCTGCTTGCGGTCCGGCCGGCGTAAACGTCGCGGCGACGGCGACGGGCAGGTGCGGCTCGCTGAAGTTGGCGAGTTGCAGGCGCGCGTCGCGCAGGGTGAACCAGTCGGTCTCCATCGTCACCGGCTCGCGGCTGCCAAGCAGCGCCATGATCGCGTCCAGCGCCTCGGCCATACGCCTGCGCTGCGTCACCGGCTTGATGCCGAGCATGTAGGCGTCCGAGGTCAGGGCGCCCGGACCAACGCCGAGCATCGCGCGGCCCTCGGTCACGTGGTCGAGCTGCACCATCGTGTCGGCCACGATCAGCGGATGGTGATAGGGCAGGCTGGTGATGCCCGTGCCGAGCTTGATGCGGCGCGTGCGCGCGGCCGCTGCGGCGATGAACACGGCCGGATCGGCGATCAGCTCGCGGCCGTAGCTATGGTGCTCGCCGATCCAGGCCTGTAGTGGTTCAGGACAGGTGAGACGGCCGCAGGGCACGCCGCTTCGGGTGCGGG